>JAAFIU010000450.1 GCA_013298805.1 Cytophagales bacterium
GATATAATTCGTTGTCGATGATTAAAATATTATTTTCTAATTTCAAAAATAACCAATCATCTGCCGTTGTAACTGCACCGTAAACAATATCAATTGGATTCCCTTCTTTTTCATTAAAAATTCTTGCTCCTAACATTTGAGCGGCACATTGTGAAATTCCTAGATCAAAATCTTGTTTTTTAGCTTCTACAACAGCGAAAAGAGGTGCGTCAATCGTGAAAGAATGAGTATTTCGCCCAATAATAAAATCACATTCACCATTAAGTCCCACTTTGGCATCCGCATTAAGGTTATCGCCTGAATGTATGGTTAGAAAATCACTATTTCTCTTTTTGATTTCCATTAATATTGGAGCAACAAACCATTCTGAACGAGCTTTTTCGCTGCGTTTGGGTAATAGCTGAGAAGTTTCGAGGGTTTCTTTTAACCAATTACTGGCTTCAATTGGCTCAACGAAATCAAATAAAGATTGGCTTCGGTTTATGATTCCGAAATCCTTTTTCAATCGCTCTAATGTAAAGTTTTTGTAAGCCATTTGTTTTTGAGTATTAACTTGTAACTAACTTGAAAATCAATAGATTATTTGCTTAATACCTAAATCTCAACCCCTAATGCCAATCCATGTTTCTCTACCAAATAATCCAAAAAGCCTTCTGCACAACGATTTACTATTTGATAAACTTCTTCAAAATCAGATGGTTGCCCGTAATATGGGTCGGGGACTTCGGGCGTTTTCGTTGAATTGTTGGGTATTGTTGCGTCAAATCTTCGGTATAAAAGACAACTTTCTTGTGGTTGTTTCATGCCCAATGAGCGGTTACTGATTGACTGTATATTTTCCATGTTATAATTGTCCATACCCACCACGTAATCAAAAACTGAAAAATCTTCACCGTTTAATTTTCTGCATCTATGCGTAAGCGTAAGTTCATGTTCGGTGGCATTGGTGCGAGTACGGTGGTCGGGCAATTCTCCGATATGGTAAGCGTGTGTAGCAGCGGAGTCGCACTGGATTTCTCTTTGTAAGTTTCTCGTTTTGACCACTCTTCTAAACGTTTCTTCAGCAATGGGCGAGCGACAAATATTTCCAGTACAGACAAATAATATTTTAAGCATTTTATTTAGGGGTTGGGGATTAGGATTTGGTGGTTTTTAATTTTCCCCTAAATCCTAACCCCTATTTCTCAATAGGTTGATTTTCTTCATCAACAATTACGAAGATTTCTTCCTTTGGTTTTTTCATTAAGTATTTCTCACGGGCAAATTTTTCGACCAATTTTTTATTGCCCATCACTTCAATGCGTTCTGTTTCGACCTCTTTAATTTTTTGGATATAATACTTTTTTTCATCCTCCAAACGTCCTAATTCTCGGTACATTTTGATTTGCGTATAAATATCATTGATGTCAAAAAATAACATCCAAAGGAATAAACCTGCAAAAGTGAGGGTATAAAAGCGGTATTTATGTAAGAGAAGATGCTTCATAACAAAGTTTTTTTCACTACAAATATAAGGCTTTTGCAAGTTTATTGATAGATTTTCAAGGATTGCTTTCCGTAAAGATGTTATCTTTAGATTAAGGTGTAAATTTGTAGGAAAATTTTTGTGCGTTGGAAAAACTTATTAACTCACAAAATGATTTTATGTAAAGGGTATGTCTTAGTGATGAATCATTTCTTAAATCAGGCTGTTGTACAGTTTGCCTTTTGATTGTATTACTTAGACTAAAAAATAAAATACAGAAAGTGGTTCTTCGTCGAAATTGCCAAATTTGTGTAACTCGCTTTTCGCCAATCGCTTTTCGCTTATTAAATAAATATCATGTCAAGAAAAGAAATACTTCTCCTTTTTGCCGCCGTAGGCTTTTTAATTATTTGGATTTTAGACCTCCGTGCGGGGCTTCCTGCGGGGCTTGAACCTACTTTCTGGAATAAAATTTTCTATCATTATTCATGGCTGATGTTTGCGGCAGGGTGTTTGTTTTATTTCCAATATTCTAAGCAAATTCGTCTGAAAAAAGAGGAAGAAGAAGCAAAAAATAAACCCGTAGAAAAAGTTAAGGATGATAAAAAAGCTGAAAGAGATGCTTTTTTGAAAGGAAAGAAGTAGGTTTTTTGTATATTTGAGCATAATAAGTTTTCGATATGCCTAAAATATTATTGTTCAAAAATCTTGTTTTTTTCTTCTATGCTTATGATTTGACTGAAAGACTTCATCTTCATATCGTTAATTCTCGAAGTGAACGGAGTAGGTCGGCAAAAATTTGGTTAGATACCTTAGAGATTTTTGAGGAGGGTTCTTTGA
>JAAFIU010000413.1 GCA_013298805.1 Cytophagales bacterium
ATCGAAAGTCACCTAAACCCCGCTTAATTAACTTTCTTAAATTTAAAAAAGATAATGAAAAATATCATCAAATATATCGCTCTGGGTTCGTTACTGATTATTGGAATGGACTCTTGCAAAACCGATACGGAATATCTCAATCCGAGTTCGGCTTCTGAGAAACAAGTCACTTCAGATTTGAATGGTTTAATTGCTTTGGCAAACGGACTTCAATATCGTTATTCAATAAGTCGTCTGAGTCCCGTTTACGCCATGATTACGGCTAATGGACTGACAACCAAAGAATTAAAAGTATTAAATGCAGGTAATACCGACGAGCAGAATTTGCAAGATGGTAATGCCAGTGTTTTACCAGCTAACTCAATTACGACCAATTTATGGGCTCAGTTGAACGTAATTAAAGGTAATAGTGATTTGATTTTAAACAACTTAAATAACGTCGGAGAATTAGGTACTCGTAGTGGTTTACAAGCCTATGCTTCAATTTATAAGGCTTTGGCAATTGGCATTACATCTCAATTTTGGGAAAATGTTTCTATCGAAACGGCTTCACAATCAAAATTTGTAAGTCGTGCAGAAGGCTTGAAAGAAGCCATTAGATTATTAGAAGCCGCTTCGGCGAGTGTGGCAGCCAATCCTATTACAACCAACTTTACCAGTAGAATTGTAGCAGGAATTGACGTACCCAATACTTTAAATGCTTTAACTGCTCGTTTCGCATTAATGGCAGGCGATTATGACAAAGCATTAGCTGCGGCTGCAAAAGTTGATTTGACCAAAAAATCTCAATTAAACTTTGATGATTTAACTCGTAACCCAATCTGGGATGTTGCCTTTGGTAACGTAAACGTGTATCAACCATTAGATTTAAACATGGGCTTACCAACAGCATTAAAGCCTGCGGATGCTGATAAAAGAATTGATTTTTACTTTACAAGTCGCTCATTAGTAGGCAATACATACAAAGGAAAAGGTTTCTTCAAAAGTAATGGTGACCCTATTCCGATGTATTTACCAAGCGAAATGATATTAATTAAAGCAGAGGCATACGCTCGTAAAAATGACTTAGTTAATGCTGAAAAAGAACTGAATTCTGTTTTAACAAAAACAACTGATGCTTGGGGAATTGGAGCAGGTTTACCCGCTTATTCTGGAGCAAAAACGCAAACAGATTTATTGACTGAAATTTACCGAAACCGTAGAATTGAATTATTCATGAGTGGTATGTCATTGGAAGACAGTCGTAGATTTGGTCGTCCTGTTTCAGAAAGAAGTCGTACTTTCTATCCTTATCCACAAACAGAACGTGATAACAATCCTGGGACTCCAGCAGACCCAACAAACTAAAGAGTACAACACTTCAATACAAACTTAATTCAGGTAAAAGGGCGAACTTCATCATTCGCCCTTTTTACATTTATGAGTGTGGCATTTAGGGGTTAGTATTATAATAAATCATATTCCCTAAATGCCAATTCCTATTCCATTATATTTAATTCTTTAAAATCATAACTACATTACTAACTGCTCGTTCTCCTTTATGGTCAAATTGTTTATTATCGCAAGGGTAATTTACAACACCATCGTCTATTTGACCTTTCACATACATAGTTGTTGAGCCACCTCCATCTAAATTTATGGCATCTTTACAACCCAACATTTTTGTAACAAAAGTAAGCTCACGCAATGTCATTCCTTGAGCTAATGCGTTTCGCCCATCAACGGTAATGAGTAGTAAATCATTACTATTAGTTACACAAGCACAAGTACGTGGATGCCGATTATTATTAAAAGCATTTACTCGTAACGCTTGTTCTTCATTATTATAAATTAATAATGGCCCTGTTACCAAAATATTTTCTTGAGGCAAAGATTTTTCCCAATACATTCTTCTTCCACCTTTCACAATTTTCAAGTCGCCCTCATCAATCGTAATAGCTGCAATACTGTGTTCTGGAATAATTTTATCAAGGGTATAAGATGCCGAATCTAATATTTTCTTATTGATTTTGATAAAATCTACTGAACCTCCACGCTTTGTATTAAAAAAACCACCATTGACCGCTGCCAAAGCATTGTTCTCTGAGGCTAACAAACTGGTTGTCTTCAAAATACGGAGAGTATCGCCCACAAGAACGCTAATATCAGCAGACCCCAAAGCAAATTTTACGTTTTTATTATTGAGGTTTGTCTGGAGAATATTAATATTTTGATTAGACGCAAATAACTCATTTTGATTGAAATGATAGCTTTTCCAAATAAGACCGCTACCCAAATCCATAGTTCCCCATCTGACGTAAGTTAACATCAGCGAATCTGCGTAATTTTGAGCATTGGAGGTAACTAAAAATACAACAAGAAAATATGCGGTCATTAATAAACGCTTCATATCCTTAAAGAAAGTAGATTTTAAGAATGTAATAAAAAAGTCTTCTGATTTTTTATATTCCAGAAGACTTTTTTATTACATTTTGTTTGGTATAAATGTTGAAATTTACAGATAGTACATACCTACAATCTCATACCAAAAATACTTATTCTACGGTTACAGATTTTGCTAAATTTCTTGGTTGGTCAACATTACAACCACGCATCACAGCAATGTGGTACGATAATAATTGTAAAGGAATAGTTGCCAATAACGGAATCAAGGCATCATGTGCCGCTGGAATTTCAATGGTATAATCAGCCATTGTTGGAATTAATTTATCGCCTTCTGTTACAATGGCAATTACTTTTCCTTTACGGGCTTTTACTTCTTGGATATTTGAAACTACTTTTTCATAAGAACTGTCTTTCGTTGCAATAAATACCACTGGCATTTCTTCGTCAATTAAAGCAATTGGACCATGTTTCATTTCTGCCGCAGGATAGCCCTCTGCATGGATGTACGAAATTTCTTTCAATTTCA
>JAAFIU010000026.1 GCA_013298805.1 Cytophagales bacterium
CAGACTATCTGATTGGCATTTAATGTCAATGAATTCCAAGGTTTTACTGCAATTTCTTTTGATTTACGAAGCTATGACTTTTTTAGTTGTTTTGGTGCAAACATGGTATGCGTATAGAGGGACTATCTTACTTTAGGCCCAATAAGGGACTTGCAACCAACTAAAAAATCTCGTTGCCACTTGTCAATCTGAGAAATATTTAGCAATATTGGCGTGAGTATTGTTTCGGCAATGGTCATGGGTCGTATTGGATGTTTCGCAACATAACTTTACGACCTTTTTTTATATCATCAAAATTTTAACACAAAACTCTTAACGGAGTATTGATTAATATCATACACCTTATTTGCATCATACTCTTTAAATGCTCTAATATAATCAGGATTATCAATTGAACGGTTTCTTAGAACCTCATTACCTTTAATTTCCTTACAAAAATCATCTGTTTTAGTTCCTAAATTGGATTATGTCATTGTCATTTATACTAATAATTTAAACTCATCAAAATTCCCTTCAATCATCCAATCACACAGATAATCACTTTCTATATTTTCTAATTTCATACCTCTATCATAAGCAAACGCACAGGCAGCAATGACGGGAATACACCAATAGCCCTCTGGTTCAAAACTGCGGTCAAATTCCTCGCCTTGTTCAACATATTTTTTTGTATAATATATTTGCCACTGTTTTAGGGCTTCGTAAACACTATTTTCAAATCCTTCTTGGTTACCTATGATGATGTAGTGATAAATTTTGAGCAATGGAATATACAAAAACTCCGACTTTTCTTTGCGATGCCCGAGCAAGTATTGCCACATATAATCATCGAAGAAATCAGTACGGCGGACGTATTTACCATATTCTGACCATTCTAAATGTTTACGGACTTCTGTAATTACTGTTGGGACAGTGGCTTCGTAGGCTTTGTTGGCTAAGACCAACTGAAAAAAACCTAAGATAATTTCTACCACAATATCTTCGTGAGAAGCTTTTTCTGTAAATTCAAACGGAATAGTAGGATAAAAATCAAGTGCTTCGTTATCACGTAGGATAAGGGCGAGTTCGATGCCCCGTACTACATTCATAGCACCTGTTTGATTATCATTTTGCTCAAATTTACCAATGGTTTCTATCGTTTTATCAGCTATTTGTAGGCTAATAGTTTGCCCATCGTTTAAGCTATATTTGAAAAACGCCTTACTCAACTGGTTGCTGTAATATAGATAATTGTAAGTGTAGTTATCTGTGCTGTATAAACCAGTAAGACCAAGCGTACTATGAATTGTACGAGTTATATAAGATAAGTTATTTTTCTCAAAATCATTTAAAATTTCTTTTATCCATTCAAGGTATTTATTTTCAATACTCTGTGTATAATATAACTTTGCACTTTCAATATTTGGTTCGCTGTACCAATCTGACCTCAAATGTTTTTTTATTATTTTTTTCATTTTAGCTTTTAGTTAAAAATTATACTCAGTTAAAATAGTGTCACCAAGACTTCCATCGTCTTTAAATTTCTGTTTCAACCGATATGATTTTATTTTACCTGCTTTAACAGCTCCTTCTAATTCTGATAATGATAATTTTTGAGCGTCTGTTAATTTTGCAATATTTGCATTCAAATTCTCAATTATGCTTTCAATATAAGGTTTTGTACATTGTTGGTGTCCTGCTCTTGAACCCAATTCACTTGCACCACCCTTGCACTCAACTACACTAAATGAACCGTCTGCATTTTTATAAACTTTATCAAATTGTCCTTGTTTTGCTGTACTTGGTAAAGATAAATCAATTGAATTAGTTTTCCCAAAATGAAGGTCTGCCATGGCTTCGGCGGCTTGTTCACTACCTGTCATGATGTTTTTCATATTTGCTTTATAATCAGCATCATACGTAGGAGAATTTACATCTAAATTTTGTGAAGCGTTCCTTGCAGCTTGGCGGTTACTCACGATAGTGGTTACATTTGCATCTGGTAAGCCATTAAATGGTAAATCTCCTTTTGAAACAGCCGTAGTTCTAAGCCCTTTTTTCTTCAAAAAATCTCGCAGTTCATCAAGGTTATTTGCATCAAATCTGCTGAGTTCATCTAAAAAATCTTGTTTACTTGTGCTATTAATTATTGCATTACGTATATCATCCATCGTAATATCGCTTGGCAAAATCTTTTTAATTTCAGTAAGGGTTTTGAGATTACTACTTATTCTACGAAGTATTTTACCTGTTACTCCATCCTTACCCAATACCAATGCTTTTGAAGCCTCCAAATCAAATTTACCATCCCTAAAACCTTTAAAAATATCCTCACTAACTGTATCGAAATCATCTAAAAATCGTTGGATATCAATTTCACTCCAATTATCAAATTTGCTTATTAATTTATCTATATCGACATCTGACCAATTTATCTTCTGTAATTTTTCTTTCAATTTTCCTAATAATTTAGCAATTCTTGCCGCCAAATTATCTAATTGATCAGGGGCATTTTGCAAAATAGCTAACAAAGCAATACCACCCATCGCCGCCTGTGCAGATAGAGTGCCTGCAATGAATCCTGTGCCATGACCTTTGTAAACTGGCTTTTTTCCTTCCTCAAAATCGCTCTTATTAATACCAACCATTCCCTCGACCATAGTTCCTGCCAAGGCTTTACTCTTATCCCAATCAGTAAAAGTATTTTTAGCAAACTTAGCTACATTTTTTGCCGTTTCTTTGGGATTGGAAACAACTGTAAGAATCATCCCAACAAGTTGGGCTTTATCTGAAAACTCATTGACAGCTCCGTCAATTCCCCCTGCAATTAGTCCCCAATTATCTCTGACTGGAAAATCTTTATCTTCACCCTTTAATTCTGTATCAGGTACCCATACAGCTTCAGGTACTTTTGCTTTTGAGACTAAATCATTGTAACCCTTTGCCATTGCCGACAAAACCTCTGCAAGAGACATTGAATTATAAGCGAGACCAGCATTTATATTAAAATCACTCGGCTCTATCACATTCTTTTTAGGGTCAATTTTCCCTCCGTGTTTAGTTGCCATTTCAGCAATAGCTGCATTTAGGGCTTTTTCTGCTTCTCCTGCACATTTTGGACAACCTGGGTCAGCCTTGAATTTACCTTTTACATCAACCTTACCATTGGCATCTTCTGTGATTTCAAAGGTAGTTTTATCACTTCCATTCGTTCCCGTTGGAGTGCCTTCGTTTGGTTTGTATTGCTTGTCTTTTGTAACGTAAGATACTTTACCGTCTTTATCCGTAATTTTAAAAATAACATCCCCTAAACCTCCATATTTTTTAAGTTTCTTCGTTAAATCATCCAATCCAGACTGTGAAGAATACCCTTCCATGGCAGGGGCATCCGTTGAATTGCTTTTAAAATTACAGGAAGATGCGGCTTGGTCCATTCCATAATTTAATCTATTTCTTCCTAAAATGGAAACTTCCCCTTGTTTATAGTATTCTGCACTATAATCTGCTTTTCCAATACTTCTAACCTCCTGACTTTGATTTAGTTCGATAGCCCAAACACTCAGATTTTTATTAAGTTCGGGGGCGGTTGAGTGAAAAGTTGGGTCTGGGGGATGCCCTTGTGATTTCCAAATATCCCAATCTACAAAACCTGTGAACGCACTTGTATATGTAATTATACGAGCAATATAGTTTTTCGTACCTTTCTTTACACCTAAAATTGAGCCGTTTGGGTATAAACTTTTATCGTAAGTGTAGAATTTTATTTCGTCGGCATCATCTAAATTTATTAGTCCTCCGTCTGGACAAAGAAAGGTTGATATTGTTACGTTAAGCTGCTTTTTTAAATCAGATAGTTTTACCAAACAAGTTAACTTATCGGTTGGGGGTGGGGTAAAAATTCCTTTACTGTTATCAGATTGCTTAGTTAATTCGCCAGCACTTTCTTTGGCTTTTTCATAATCACACTCCGCCAAAAGAAAATTATCATCCCATGAAGGTCCTTTTTTAGGCGCTGGAGGTGTTGCATTTGCATTTCCGCAGTCCAACATTTCAAGAACTTGTAGTTTCGCACTTGCAATTGAAGCTAATAATTCAGTAGTTTCTTTTGAAGGGTGCGTGCCAACAATTGATTTGATTTGACTAATCCATTGGTCTGTACCTTTATTGACCGCCTTGCAAGCACTTTTGAACTCTTTTAAATCGGCAGGGTCAATGGTTTGTCCAGTTGAAAGCTTTTCAGCTAATTTCTTCATCAATTTAATCGCCTCCCCAAAAGTCCCCGTAAAACTCCCAGGGTCATTCAACCATGCTGCCAAAGCTGTAAATTGCTTATCCAAATCCTCCGACAATACACTCGCATCCGAGCCTTGCACTTGGATTTTATCCCCTTTTCCTACGATACATCCAAAATCTGACATGAACGGATCTTCGGGGTCTTCGCCTTTTCTGATGGTGATGTTTTCCCACTCCACGGGAATTCGTTTCATCAGATAGGGAAAAAATAGTAAACCTTCGCCTTTTGCGGCATTGCCACCCGTAACAATAATTTCGTAGGAATTAAAGTACAACATCGTGGCTTTTGGTGGGTTTGGGAAATTAATCGTTCCTGCATAAAGAATACTTTGATCCACCTCACAACTCGCCGTGGTAGATTTTACGGGCATTCCGCAACTACTGAACTAAGTTTAATGTGATAACGAAGAAGTATCTACTATAATATTATCATCTACTTCAAGTGGGTTATAAGGATTTAAGTATTTCAGCTCAGGAATATACCAATGAAAATTGTTACGCTTATCATAAGTATTTTCTTCCAGCTTTTTTTTGTGTATTATGTAATAAATGTAAGATTCTGGAAATTCATTTTCCAGCTCAATATCATCTAAATATCCAAGTTTTATGGATTCGATATTTTCATTTGAAAATTTTGAAATATCGAATATATCAATCTCCGTTGTGTTATAAGTAGTTGTATCAATGATAGATTTGGTAAAATTCAAAATACTTTGTTGATATTGTTTTGGATATTTTTTACAAAAATGTGATAATCCAAAACGATAAATAACTTTCTTTTTTTCTTTATCCCCATAGACTTCTAATTTTATAAAATCATTATGATCGATAGAGTACCTGTAAAATAAGCAACAGCGATATTGTAAAAAAGCAATTGTTATAAAAAAAAATAATGTTATAAATATTTTTTTTCTATTTACTCTATTTTCCATCTTCTTTGCATTTTAATTGTGTAAGTAAAATAATCTGTGAAGGCTTTATAACCATATTGATGTTGTAATATCCATTGTGCTAATACACCGCCTCTATAGTTATAATCGACAAAATTATTACCCATTGTAAGATCAAAACCAAACCATGTAGGTATAAGAGATTTGGCAAAATCATTTTCATCGACTCCAAAAGTATCTAAGTATTGTATAACAATTTCCGCTTTATACCCTTTATAAGAATCTTCAATAATAGGGTCAATATTTTTCAGGGCAACTTTAACTCCTTGTGTACCCCCAACAGTAAAAATCATAAACCATTCTTCATCATTACTTGGTTTTGAACTTGCAGTCATATCTGGAAATGCGTTTAATTTTTCATCTTTAAAATTATCAGCCGACCATTTTGGAAAAGCGGTTTTATAAGAAGTAGGATTAGAGTCTTGCGGTTTTTTTTGACTTCCAATTTTATTATAAAACATTCTATCAATTATTTTTGCTAAATTCAAAATTCTTCGATTTCCTACCTCAGTCTTGTTAATAGCTTCTGAAATTGTTTTAGTAGAATAATAGTCCAAACCAGTCTTTCTGTAAAAATTATTTAACAAATCAGACGCAGCATTTTCATAAAGTCTTCTCACCCCATTTTTGACACTCTCATCACTATATAAACTCTTTTTTTCATTAAAAGTATCGGTAGCTCGAAAGCCTTTTATTTTATCCATAAAAAATTCTTCCACAAATTTTTCGTCAAAATTCCTGACAACTTGGTTATTTCGTAAATCACTCAGCGTAAGGCTTCCTTTTTTGCCTAAATATCCAAGATTACTTGTAAAAGCATTAATTTTTGTGTAGTAGTCATTCACACATGAAGGAAGAGAAAATGCAGATTTATTGATGTACGTTTCATAGCATGATTTTTTATCAATTGGGAAATTTACTGGGTTGTTTATCATATCCCAAACAGAAACAATTTGTTTAAAATGTTCTTTTCCTAAATCAGTAATAGGAATTGCATTTAAACTTGATTGTCTATCAGGTGCGGTAGAAATATCTTTCCTTCTATCTGCATCAACTAAAATTGTTTCGTTTGTTATTGATTTTGCATCTTCTGCTTGAACACTTAAAATATAGAGAATATTAGAATTATCAGTCGGTGGTGCATCACTAATTTCAGTTTTATCAATTTCATAAAAATTATATTCTTTTGTAGTTAGTTCTAACGTTTCTTGTGAAGTGAGAGCATCTCCTCTTAGACTTATCATTTGCTCTGTTTGTTCATCACTTAATGTACAACTTTCAAAAGTAGCATTATCAAACCACAAAGGTCCACCTTTTTTAGGTGGTGAAGTTGGTTTGGGAGGTGAGGGAGGAATATTTTTTTCAACACAAGATATTATATTTGATAATTGAATTTTGTTCTGTTCAAGATTATTTAATACTGTGCTTATTTCACCTTCGGGAGATGATCCAAATTTTGTTTTTATTGCTCCAATCCATGCATTAATGCCATTTTGAGAAGCAACAAGTGCATTTTTTGTTTCTTTGAAATCAATCTCTTCTCCTTTCTTAATTGCTAACCCTTTGTTTTTAACTGCTTTTAATGCCTCTCCAAACGTCCCCGTAAAACTCCCAGGGTCATTCAACCAAGCCGCCAAAGCGGTAAACTGCTTATTCAAATCATCCGATAATACACTCGCATCCGAGCCTTGCACTTGGATTTTATCTCCTTTCCCTACGATACAACCATAATCTGACATGAAAGGATCTTCTGGGTCTTCGCCTTTTCTAATGGTAATATTCGTCCACTCTACGGGAATGCGTTTCATCAAATATGGAAAAAACAATAAACCTTCGCCTTTTGCCGCATTGCCACCCGTAACGATAATTTCATAGGAATTAAAGTACAACATCGTGGCCTTTGGAGGATTTGGAAAGTCAATCGTTCCTGCATAAAGAATACTTTGATCAACTTCACAGCTCGCCGTGGTTGATTTTACAGGCATTCCGCAGCGGTTTAACTTATAAACTGGGGCTTTGTCGTATTCATCTTTTGTAGCTTTTATTTGTTCAGGTGTCAAACTACTTGATGTTACCGTTGTCCCCAAAGGATTCAATACTTTCGATAAATCTTCTTCGGGCGTTGATGTAGTCGTGCTTGTGGTTGTTCCTGTGGCGGATGATTTTGAAGTATTCACCACGTCTTTCGACCATTCCAAAACCTCCGACCACGCTCCCGTTTCTCCGTTTCTGCAAAGACTCCTTACCTTGAATTCATAATTCTGGGAATCATCTAATTGAAAATCAAAGCGGTTTTCAATACTGGTCTCTATCGTCCAAGAGCTTGTCCCTTTCACTCGCCAGTTGATTTCGTATTTGTTTGAGTTCTTAACGCTTTCCCAAGCCAAACGGTAGAATCGCCCACCGATGGGTGATAACACGATTTTCTTGACTTCTCCACACAATAATCCGTACCGAAACGCCCAAACTTCGCTGTATCCATCGTTTTCGTATTTGTTGTTGCCGCTGGCATCTATCACTCGCACTCGCCATGCGTAGCGTTTGCCCGTAACCAAAAACGGTTTTGTGGCATTATAAAGATACATCGGTGAGTTGACGGTTGAAGTAAAAATGGGGCGTTTACCCGCCACTACTTCGTTGGGGTCTTCTTCGGTGTCGAGTTCCCAAAGTTCAAATTCATAAGCGATTCCCGAAAGTCCGCCCACCCCTGCCCCCGCACGGGGAAGCCAATTAAACAGGAAATTGGGACTAAAACTATTGTCAATCTCGCTACCATTGCCTGGCGACAAAAGCATCGGGGGTTGTCCGTAGAAGACCATCGTTTGTCCTACACCTTCGTTAGAAATCTGACGGTAACCTCTACTACCATCGGCTTCGTAGGCGGTTACATAAATCGTCCAGAGTCCGTCGGGCAACGAACCGCCATTTCTCACAAAGTCCTCGGGTATGCCTTGTGCCAAGAGATTTTGGGGTAGGAAATTCTCGGAAATATCCACGCCCGTCAGCGTTTGTGAAGCCCCAAAACTTAATTTGATGGGTTTGGTGGCAATAAAATCGGGGGAATTGACAATGGAAACGCCCACTCTTTCTAAGCGAAAACGCAGAAAAACGTTTACATCTCCACCTTGCTTATTGTCTTTGAGGTAAAGGTTTATTTTGAGAAAATTGCTTGAAGTATAGAAATTGTTCCACTGTAAATTATACTGTGGCACAAAAAAGGGGGTGCAGGTTACGGGAAAGTTATTGAGCTGTGCCGAAGCATTGAAACTCAACAAAAAACCCAGCACGATCACCAAACGCTTGAAAAAATGATTCGTATAATTTGACATTTTCGTGGTCTTTTATTTTTTGAGGTGTGGAATACAATGTGGCAAATTAACCTAAATAATGGATTAGAAGAGAAAGATTATTTTCCAATAAATGCCCAATGTACATCCTCTATTAAGGGATGTTTTATTACTTTTTTGACATTTTCAATTTGAGCATTTCCTATATATCCCTCAAATATTTCATCAAATACCCTATAATAAACTTTGTTCTGGTTAATTAATAATATTTCACTGTCTCCTTGTTTAGTATCTATTTCGATATAATTTTTAGTAGTTGTGTTAAACAGGAATAATTTCCCATCAAAAATTTGACTGTTTTTTTCTGTTTTATAGTCAAATAAAAGCCCTGTTACTGTTTGTTTATTTTTTCTGGAATCTTGACCTATACTCGGTTTATAGTTTTTTTGGGTAGCGTAATTGGCAGTCATTCCTGTAATCCATTCATTGAATCCGTGCATAACAGGATAATCACAAGGAATTGTAAAAGGAAATATTTCACGAGATATTTTGTTGTAAATAACTGATGTTGTCGTGTGAGGACTTGTTGGTTGCAATGGTTTACCCGTCAATAATAAAAAGTAATCATTGTTAATATAAACACTTCCTCTTTTGAAGGGGTAAACAATCTTATTTTTAGGTTTTATGTCTAATATTGGTCTTTTTGAAAAATCGTATGTTACAGGTAATCTAATCTGATTTAAGGAGTCAATAATAAAGTTTAACCCCTCAGTAGCTCCAATTTTCGATCCACCGGGTTCTCCAACTAAATAAGCATCTTTGTAATCAATTCCTGAAAGTTTTACACGATCCATTGTTTTTAGATTTACTCCATACTCGTCCACCTTTCCATTATAAACTTTTCCGAAAATAAAAAAGGGATTTTTATTTTTTAAAATAATCATTGGACTTGGTAACAAACCAATGTTTATATACTTATCCAAAATCAATTTTATCGAATCATTTTTGTTAGGTGTCCCAAAATTTATTTTGTACAAATATTTCGTATTAAATAGGTCTTTCATCTGATCATTTTGATAATCTACTTTGTTACTATCTTTTTGATAAATCAACAAACCTAAATCTTGATATATTCTTACTTGCTCGAGAGCTTCACTATTATTTGCAATTAGTGCTAATGTATCAATATCCATTCTGCTATTAACAGAAATCAGATAAGACTTATAATAAGAATCAGAAAGAGCATTTGATAATGTTCCACTTAATAGGTACAACCTATCATTTTCTTTTTTATTTTGAGAAAATCCCAACATTTGTACTGAAAGGAGTAATATTAATAATTGATTTTTTTTCATGACTTTATTCTTTTATTTTTCCAACTTCTTCAACATAGTAAACTTTAGTGGACTCAGCGTATCTGTCAATTCCCCATTGTGCAACTGTTGCACTCGAGATTTTTTTTATTTCCATTGTAATATAACTTCCTCCGTTATATCTTCTAATTACATTAGCATCTAATAAAGATACAGAAGGGTAATCATCTTTCTTATTGCCTAAATATTTATTCTCAGCAGTAAATCCATTTATTTTGGTTGAAGGAGCAAAAATCACGGTAAAGTCCCCTTCTACTTGATCTTCACACGGTAATACGTTTTCTGGGTCTAAATCAGAGATGGGCTTTAGTTTTTCTACGGCTTTTCTAAAATCATACGTTTTTGTTACAGTTTTTTTGGAATCAAGTATAAAATGATCTCTGTCAAGATTAAATTTCCAATTCCAAATTTCTTGCTGAGAACAATGGGTTTCATCAGGATCGTAATTATCAATCTGTCCTAATCCAAAACCGTATGGAGGACCAAATCTTGGATAAGATTTAATACGAGTTGCAGTGGTTTTAGCCTCAAATTGTTGCGCTTTTCCGTTTGTTACGCCCGCTTCATGTTTGATTATTCGTTTAAAAAACCAATAATCATCTACATAGCCTTTTCCTTCAACATAAGTATATACATCCGATAAATCTGGATTTTCCCCTAATATTTTGAATTTATATTCTTTAACTACTGTGCCGTTAGAAATAGATATAATTTCAACGAGGGCATCACCACCTCTAAATTTTCCGTCATAATCTACTACCCAAACATTCCCATTTTTAAATTTAGCTCCTTTTGACATAGCGTTAACAGGGAACATTGTAGTTGCCTTCCTTTCATCTCCAATTCCAGAGGTTGGATATGATACATATGGTTTGGTTGTTCCATTTCCACAAACTCGTTGATATTTAATTGAAAATCTAACGGCTAAATCATCTGTGTAATCAGCATTTGTAGTTTTGATTTCAATACTAATTTTAGGCATTTCAGGAGTATCGCTTATATAAGCAGTTTGGTTTTTGTCATCATCTAAAATTTTAGCTCCGTCCTTGACTATAAGTGTAATGTCAGTTTTTAAATTTTTTGTTAATATTAATGGTACATCTACTATCTCTAACCCGAAAGCACTTCCTAAAAGATAATCTTTTAAGATATTTAATTCATTGTCTTTTACAATTATCCAAAAAACAGTCAAACTACTGGCATTTTTGAACATTAACCCTGTTTTACCTGGCGTTTTTAAATCTCTTTCTTCATATTCTACGTTTACACCCAGTTCGTGTGGTGATGGGGCTTTTTTATCCCAGACTGCTTCATTGGCACTTACTTGAATCCAACTTAATTTTTTCCCTGTTGGCAATGTTAATCCATCCGCTTGTAAATAATCTCTATGGTCACCTAAATCTGGAAGTGTTTTCTTTTTAGGAGTCCATTTTTTATCAACACTCTTAATTATAATTGTACCCAGATTAACATCTTTTTTTGCATTTTCTTTGGCTCCCTTAATAGCTTTAATTAATGCTAATGGAGTATTTTCATCATTTGTTACCAGTATTTCATTCAATTTGTCTAAATCAATCAGCAATTTCTCCGCCACGTCTTGCCCCGCTTGGATATTACAAACAACCACAAAAATATTTTCATCAAAATCAGCGTTTGGTCCTCCATGAACATCTTGTTCGTGAAATTTATAATTATATCCCGTTGATTTACAATCTAATAAATCTTGTAACTGGGTAGAATAACCTGCTACATTTGAAAGCACTTGGGTAACTTCGGGCGGTGTGGGACTTGGAAATTGTTTCTCAATATCTCCTTTCCATGCTTCCATTCCCTTTTTCAAGGCTTTACATACACTTTTATATTTTCCCAATTCTTCAACGGTTGGTAACTGACCAAGGGCAATTTTATCCAGTAAAACTTTTGCTTGGCGTTTAGTCTCTTCAATCGCCTCCCCAAACGTCCCCGTAAAACTCCCAGGGTCATTCAACCAAGCCGCCAAAGCGGTAAATTGCTTATCCAAATCATCCGATAGCACACTCGCATCCGAGCCCTGCACTTGGATTTTATCTTGTGGTCCCACAATACACCCATAATCCGACATGAACGGATCTTCGGGGTCTTCGCCTTTTTTGATATGGATGTTTTCCCACTCCACGGGAATCCGTTTCATCAGATAGGGAAAGAAAAGTAAACCCTCGCCCTTTGCTGCACTTCCACCCGTAACAATAATTTCGTAGGAATTAAAGTACAACATCGTGGCTTTCGGAGGATTCGGAAAATCAATCGTTCCTGCATAAAGAATACTTTGATCAACTTCACAGCTCGCCGTGGTGGATTTTACGGGCATTCCACAACGATTGAGTTTGTAGGTTGGAGCTTTGTTGTATTCATCTTTAACGGCTTCAACGTCTTTTGGCGTTGCTTTATCGCTCGATGTTACTGTTGTCCCTAAAGGGTTCAATACTTTCGATAAATCATCTTCGGGTGTTGATGTAGTCGTGCTTGTGGTTGTTCCTGTGGCGGATGATTTTGAAGTATTCACCACGTCTTTCGACCATTCCAAAACCTCCGACCACGCTCCCGTTTCTCCGTTTCTGCAAAGACTCCTTACCTTGAATTCATAATTCTGGGAATCATCTAATTGAAAATCAAAACGGTTTTCGATACTGGTCTCTATCGTCCAAGAGCTACCCCCTTTTACTCGCCAGTTGATTTCGTATTTGTTTGAGTTCTTAACGCTTTCCCATGCCAAACGATAGAATCGCCCACCGATGGGTGATAACACGATTTTCTTGACTTCTCCACACAATAATCCGTACCGAAACGCCCAAACTTCGCTGTATCCATCGTTTTCGTATTTGTTATTACCGCTGGCATCAATCACTTGTACTCGCCATGCGTAGCGTTTACCCGTGACTAAAAACGGTTTTGTAGCATCATAAAGATACAAAGGGGTGCTGACCGTGGAACTGAAAATGGGGCGTTTACCTGCCACCACTTCATTGGGGTCTTCTTCGGTGTCGAGTTCCCAAAGTTCAAATTTGTATGCAATTCCCGAAAGTCCGCCCACGCCAGCCCCCGCACGGGGAAGCCAATTAAACAGGATATTGGGACTAAAACTATTGTCAATCTCACTACCATTGCCTGGCGATAAAAGCATCGGTGGTTGTCCGTAGAAGACCATCGTTTGTCCTACGCCTTCGTTAGAAATTTGACGGTAACCTCTACTACCATCGGCTTCGTAGGCGGTTACATAAATCGTCCAGAGTCCGTCGGGCAACGAACCGCCATTTCTCACAAAGTCTTCCCCAATGCCTTGCAACAGGAGATTTTGGGGTAAGAAATTCTCGGAAATATCCACGCCCGTCAGCGTTTGTGAAGCCCCAAAACTGAGTTTGATGGGCTTGGTGGCAATAAAATCGGGGGAATTGACAATGGAAACGCCCACTCGTTCTAAGCGAAAACGCAGAAAAACGTTTACATCTCCACCTTGTTTATTGTCTTTGAGGTAAAGGTTTATTTTGAGAAAATTGCTTGAAGTATAGAAATTGTTCCACTGTAAATTATACTGTGGCACAAAAAAGGGGGTGCAGGTTACGGGAAAGTTATTGAGCTGTGCCGAAGCATTGAAACTCAACAAAAAACCCAGCACGATCACCAAACGCTTGAAAAAATGATTCGTATAATTTGACATTTTCGTGGTCTTTTATTTTTTGAGAAAACTCTTTTTGTAAGATAATGAATACTGGTAGGACAGCGTAGCCATCATATTCCAGAGGTCTTTATCCGACTTGCGAATGGGCGTAACGTTTTGATACATATACGTTAAACTTGCATTTAGACTGTGTTTATCAAGACTGTAAGCACTCGACAGTCGGGCGTTGAAAATGGCACTATTGGCATTGTTGGACTTAAAGGTTTTCAAGTAATTGATGCCCAAATTAGTTTTAAGTTTTTTGTCGAAAAAAGAACGAGACATATTCACTGAAGGTCCCAACAACCATTCTTTATTAAGTAATAAATCATTTCTACTCAAATTGAAACCCAAAGAATAATTGAAATCTTTGGGGGCATTCGTGAAAGAATACATGGTGTTAGTATTGAAAATGGTTGCATTCTGAACAAAGCCCGATTGTACATTCAAAGAGTTTTGAAACATGGCATTCACCATCAAGGTTTTTTTGATTTCTTTGGTACTCCCTTTCAAGGTTTTCATCATATTTGCCATAAAATTTTGGTTAATCTGACGATAATTTAGCGTGTCCAAATTAGCATACACTGGCACTTGGGTTAGGTACTCTAATTCAGTACGAAGATTGGTGAAACTACTAAAATTAGAATAGGTCAAATTGATGTTCATCTCCTCGGATGGCACATACGTAATGGACGAATTGCCAATCCATTGCGAAAGGGTTTGGGTTTTCTGATTTTCGAGATTGTCCCGTTGTCGTCCTACTTTGGTCATAATCATCAATTTATTTTGCATTAATTGCGTACTGAGATTGGCAGTAAAGCTCTCTTGGTCATTCAAAAAATAATAAGAACCAAAAGTGCTATATTCGGGGTCAATACGACTGTATTCGAGTCCAACATTCATTTGTTTTGCTTTGTAGGCAAGGGCAGTTTTTAGGGCTTTCTTATAGACAGTTGAACGGTTGGTGTGGAGCAAACCCAAGAAAGAAAATTTATTACTGATAGGTTCTTCCAAAGCATCACGATTATCCTGTGTAATACCCGAGTACGCAATTTCTGCCATCAAACTAATTTTATCTTTAATGAGGGTATTTCCTTTGAAAGACATCACCACATTAGATTTGGGCGACGTGATACTATCAATTTTATAGGGCAACGAAAGGACATCGTCCTGGGCTTTGAAAAAACTAAGTTCCAATCCTGAGCTTTTTTTCTTAAAACCCATTTGAACGCCCAAGCCTTCACGGCTGTACGCAGGACGGTTATTGCCCGTCTTTAAACTGGTATCAATTCTTACACTTTTTTGGAGATTGCCCAACATGAAATTTACAAAGAAGGGTAATTTTTTAGGTTTGAATTGTACGCCCACACCCTCAAAACGGTGTCCATTGAGCGTGAAAGGCGAAAAAGTCATAGTCCCAACTCCCAAAATCAAGGTAAGTCCTTTGTAGGTAGGTTTAAATTGATAACGGTTAAAGGGCTGTTGAAAACGGTATTGATTATTGAACGGATGGCTGAAATTGATATTTTGACTATTAAAACTAAAATTAAAAGGCATTTTGATTTTACCCAGAATATCAAAGTTTAATGTTCCACTCAAAACGGATTCAAAGGGTAAACGCCCATCCGCCAAAGAATTTGTTTGGTAGAAAGTGGTATTGTTTGAAATGGTACCGTTCACAGAAATACCCGCCTCTAACATTTTCTTAGGAGCGTCTTTCAATGCTTTTGCTTGGTCTTTGAGTTTTTTAGCTTCGCCTTCAAGGTCTTGAGCGTTACTGTTTTCAGTAATAGTCAGACAAAAAACCATAAAAAGCCAACTCAAATATAATTTTAGAATTTTTACCATTTCAGTTCAAATTATTAAATCAGTGGTAGTATTATTTAACTTTCACACTTATTTGCTTGCCAATGGATGACCTTATTCCATCGAATCTGACAGCGTACAACATATAGGAATAAGAATTATCGGGGCTAATTTTCTCATCAAAATACTCCCTCATTTCCCCATCAGCCTCCCCAATTTTCACCATATCACCTCCTACTTTTTGCCGAAAAATTAGAAATTTTGATAGAGGTTTCTTTAAGTAATAATCCCATTGTAAACGCACTTTTTTATCGGAGGCAATGTGTTTACCCGTGATTTTATTGACGGGACTAATCCGTAAGGGTTTGAAAACTTTTACATCCAAACGACAAGTTGTGTCACCAGAGCTAAGTCCCTCTTGGTCAATGGCTTCTAAAACATATTGCACCAATCTTTCTTCATCCCAATCAGCATCATAGTATTGAAGCATTAAGTTATTTTTATCAAAAGATTTCAATAAAATTTTACTGGTATCGGGTAAATTTCGTTTCGATAATCTGTATTTTTCAACGTCTTCACTGGTGCTTAATTCCCAACCCACAACAATAGCACTATCAGTTTCAAACTTGGCAGTGAAACGTGGTGGTTCAGGGGGAAAAATGTCTGGTCGAATCAGGGTTAGCGTATCGTTCATTTTTGCACTATTCACGTGATTATCAATGGGAATGATTAGATAGTGAATTTTACGAGAACGGGCTTTCAGAGAAATCGTATCAATCAATTCAGTATCATACGCCCCCGCTGATTTTATGACAAACATTAGATTTCGGTCATGTCCTTCGGCTCGCATGATATTGTAATTATACAGGTCTTTATCCGCCCCTGGCTTCCACGAAATTTTTACGATTCCTTTTTTATCAATTTTCCCCTGTAAATCAGTTACTTTCATCGGCGGAATGGTGTCTATGATGGTTACCTGCAAGGCTTCCGACTGCGTTTCTTTATCTCGTAAATCAACCGCTGAAACGATGTAAAACATATTTTCAGAATTATCTTTAATTTTATCCAAGAAATAATGCGTGTTTGTAGGAATAATTTGGGTTGTTACCTTTTGTAAATCCTGCATATTTTTTGTCTTATAAACATGATACCCTTTCAAGTTAATGGACAGACTATCAGGGTATTGCCAACGAATTGCTACATAATCTTTATTTGGAAAAGAGTAAGTTAGATTTTGTCCCCCAACTAATCTATTTTGATAGGCATAAACCGTGGCAATATTGGAAGGCGAACTCTCATCCCCAAAAGGGTCAATGCCTTTTACACGATAATAATACGTTTTCTGTAATTGTGGGACTTTGCTGCCATAAATAATTTCTTCAAATCTTTGACCGTTTTCCAACGGTAGAAATGGGTCAGCGTTAACTTTTTGGTACGTTACTCCCTTATCATCAGACCTTTCAATATTATAGGCAGAAAATATACCATATTTAGAATATTCCCATTTGACTGTCGCTGTACTATCCGCAAAATCTGCATCAATTAAACCCCTGGGAGCATATTGAGGTATATTTAATGTAAGCCCCGCCACTAAATCGTCTTTTATTTCAGCAATAGCATTTGGTTGATTTAAGCGTACTACATACCTGTATATTTCATTTTCTTTAACCGTTGAATCCGTGTAAGAAAGGTTCATTAACTGGGCAGTCTCTGGGGAGAAATCTGCACAGAGCATTGAAAATACATGACGACCACTTAGGGCATTATTGATGACTGCGGTGTCCTTTTCCGTTGCAGGGATAGGTTCGTCATAGAGGAAATTCTTGATAATTTTTGCATATTTTACCCTTTCTGCAAGTTTACTCCATTCCTCCTGAGAAGCTGGAAGTAATTTTATTTGAATAGGACTTTCTGGTTTTGATAAAGATTTTTCATTCCTTTTGATGGTTGTTCTTTCAAGCGTGTAACCATATTGATTCCCCATCATCCACAGATTCGGCGTAAGCGTTGCCCACCGCAGGACAATTCTTTTATTTTTATGCTTTGCCAATAATTGCAAGCCTGTTGTTTGAGTCACAACTGGCTTCGCAATAATCGGTTTTACAATTACGGATTTGGTTGGTATTGTTACTTTCTTTTGAGCGTAAAGGCTCATAGAAAATAATATTTCCAACCCAATTATGATGTATTTTAAATATTTCATTTTCTCTCTATTTTGTCAAGTTTTGATTTTACTCAAAACTTATTTATTGATTTTTTTCAATCGAGTATCAATTTTTATCTGGAACTACTAAATCAATGCTCAAAGAGCCGTTTGAGCAACTTTTCGATACAGGCTCAGTAATAGAATAGACAGTAATAGTTTTCTTGTCTAACAAAGTCCTAATAGTCCCGCTTTGTAAAACTCCATAAGCATCAGTATAATCGTAACTGCAAGAAGAATTTGGAAGATTCCTCTCTGGGAATAAATTAGTGAGCGTAATTAAATATTGTTTCAAACAACGTTCTGAATTGTAGGAAGCTGAACAGGGATTTCTATCTTTCCATTTTTGTCCATCGGTGCAAGCCACTCCCGCATCAGACCAATCGGGAGTGGTACTTAAAATTCTCACAAGTCTCTTATCAATATTTCCAGTTGTGATGGAACAAGTATTAACGTCTTTATAATTTTGATAAACTTTACAACTCTGTGTAAATTCACCACCATCTTTTTGCCAATTTGCTGTAACATCATTTTCAAAAATATCTTTTGTTGTCCCAGTAGTTGGAGAACAAGGATTCATATCTTGCATTTGCTTATACTGTTTTCCTGAATAACAAGGTCGTTTTTTATTGTCTTGCCAATCAGGAGATTTATCGGGTAGGTTAAGTACTCCTTCCGAATTACTATTTTCACTTTTGCAATCCTCGTTCATACAAACAGCAAAATATGACACCCTTCCTTCGATGGAAAGCGGATTGCCATTGAATTGTCTTCCAGTATCATTCTTATAATACCAACTAACACTTCCCTCACAGGTATTAGTCATTACAAGAATGGGGGTACATTTTAAAGACTCATCCAAAGCAATAACTGGTGTAGTTGCTTTTACGCTCTTGATAGTTATTTCATTTGAAAAGTTACTATTGCAACCATCTGTATATTTTAATGCTTTATAACGTCCTTCTGTTGCTCCCTCTAAGTTGGATTTAGTTTGAATTTCTTTTCCATCTTTGTACCAATGAACCAAACCGTCCGCATTCAACAACTTATTACCATCATTACATACATTGAATGTTCCTGTTTCTCCATCACTGGTAGCAATACTTGGAGCGGCCGGAATCACTTTTATATCGGAAGTATTTATCGTTTTTTGAGTAGTGCAACCATTCGTATTACAATAAGCGGTAAAACTTCCTTTCGTTGTGATTTCAATTGACTTGGTGTTACCACCATTCGACCAACTGATATTTCCACTACAATTATTTACCGTCAGAACGGTTTTACCACATTGTCTATCTTCTTCAATAACAGGTTCTGCTGGGTACGAATAAACTGTTTGGGTAAAAGAGTTTGAAGCACTTTTACAACCTGCACTTTCACAAGTAGCTGAATACGTGAATGTTCCTACTGAACCCACCTTTAAAGGTTCATTTGCCCAAACCAATGTACTATTTTCACACGTAGCAGTAATGTTGGTATTAGCTCTTTCACAAATAGAAGCATCACCCGTGATTGAAGGTTTATTTGGCGTAAATAAGACATTTCCTTCTGCATATTCAGACCATTCACTTTCACAACTATTTTGAATACATTGTACTCTGTATTTGTATGTGCCAGTATTCGTGAAAGATTTAGTTGTTGAGACATCTCCATCATTCCATTTGATAATCGCATTTGTACAACCAATTACACTCATACTCAAAGTGCCATATCCCTTGCATATATTATCATTAGTGATGCTAATTAATGGTTTAGCTGGGCGACCATACACAGTTAGTTTCTTCAAGTCTGAATCATTGCTTCGACAACCATTATCTCCTTGACAATAAACTGTATAATCCTCTGATTTGGATACATTTATCAAACTCGAATTAGACCAAACTGGATTTGAAGCAGCCGAACAACCCGTTGAAATCGTTGTTGGATCATAATCGCAAATTGACCAGCCTTTTGAGGAACTAATTTGTGGTACACCTGGGGTGGCTAAAACTACTGCTTTGGCAACCTCAGAAGCATTACTCTCACAATTATTGAGAATACATTTTACAGAATACTCATAATTACCAACATCTCTGAGCGTTTTGGTTCTTGAAACATCGTTATCATTCCATTTTACGCTACTGCCTGCGGCATCGCAACCCGTAACCGAGAGTGAAATCGTTTCTTGCCCGTAACATACACTGGCTTTCGAAACGCTAATACTTGGCTTAGCTGGGCGATTATAAACCGTTAATTTAAAATCATTACTGAATACACCCGCACAACCTTTTTCTTCGCATTTAGCGGCAAAAAAGTATTCTCCTTGACTATTTTTATAATCTACGATAGGATTAGCGGTTGTATTATCTTTCCAAATTACTTTTTCGCCACAGCCAAGTGCTGTAATGGTGGCTACATCATACTCACACATTTGACTTCCAACTGACGAACTTATGGTAAGTTTCTGAGGAATTGGATTTACGATAACATTGATTGGCGTGAGTGATTGTGTTTTACAATTCTTATCCGATTTACAAACAGCATTGTAGGTGTACGTCTTTGCATTATCAAGTTTGATAGGGTTTGATGGTAAATCTTGCCAAACTAAACTTCCTAATTGACATACTCCTGATAAACCAATGCTTTCTCCCGCACAAATGGTGTTATTTACTTTGTCAGTCGCAAGCGATGGAGCCTGTGGTTCTGGGTTTATTGTTAAATATTGACTCACATCCGCCCCACTGGTATGACCCACATTGTAACACGAATTATTGAGGTTACAACGTACTTTATAAAGTCCTTGGGTGTTTGTGCTGTATTGTTTAGCACTATTAGTCAAGACTTTCCATACGCTTTCATTTGGCAACTGCCACTCTAAAATACCTAAATCACAGCCCGAAGCGGTTAGTGTGGTACTTTGATAGGCACACATTGAATTCGTACCAATAGATAAACTTACAGTTAAGTCATTGGGCGTTACTACTCGTATTGGCATTTCATTTGAAAAATCACCTTCGCACCATTTAGAATTATCAGCGGTGATACTCCTCTTGCATTTGGCTAAATAAGTTGTTGAAACTGTTGCAGGAATTGTAATGGTATTTCCTTGACTAAATGAGGTTACCTCCCCTTTTTTATACCAATTGACAATATCAGCGGCTTCACAATTTGTGGCAGTCAAAACAAAATTATTACCCACACAAGTGGTTTTGTTGAATGTATTACTATTGACTACCGCTTTTTTCAAAGAAATTGAAACTATATCAATTTTGTTAGATTCAACACTTGAACATTTTGCATCCTTACAAATCGCAAAATAAGTAGTGTTTACCAATGGCGTTACGTTGATAGAAGGCGTTAATGCAGCATTTGACCATTCAAGTATTTTACCCGTTTCGCAACCGATAGTAGTAATAATTTTTACGCTTTCACCACTACAAATTGTTTTGGTTTGGTTTAAAGCAATGTCATCTTCAATGACAGGTTTTGCAATAACTCCGTAAAAACTGAAAGACTTATTGACAATTTGTGCATTGGTATTGTCCACTTTACATTTTAAAGTAAATTTAGTTGCCTTTGTAGGTTTGACATTAATGGTTAATCCTGTTGCCCCAGACAAATCCAATCCTGTATCATCACTACTCCATTCGGGCGTAGCCCCACAGCCATCAGCAGTTAAGGAAAGCGTCTGTCCTTCACAGATATAATCTTTTGCGGCACTGATGCTGACATCTTTTAACTTAATCGTGATTGAGGCTTGGTCGCTCAAACAGTTGGTGCTTGCATCTAAACAGTTAGCAAAAAAAGTGGAAGCATTCGTAACCACTTGTTTGATGGTTGCGGTTGTTTCTTTAATCCCGTTCCACTGCACTTTACCCGAACAGCCTGTTGCAGTAATACTGACTTGTTCACCATAATTTGCCAGATTATTTAGACTGTTTGAGGTAATAATTGGTTTGGTAGGTTTAACAGCACAATCTCCTTTGGGTGGGGTGGTTATGATAACTCCTGGAATTGTTATCAAAGGTTGTGAATTAACGCTTGTACAAAACTTTGCCTTTCTATCAGCGTTCTCAGTATCACAAAGCCCATTATAATAATTGTATGTATAGGTTGAACCCGTAATTTGCTCTTTTGGAATAACTATATCTCCAATTACTAAACCTGCCTGTGGGATGTACCAAGGAAACTCAGGTCTTTTTGCTCCTTCTGGAAGTATCGAAAAGAACTCAATATTAATCTTTAAATTTAATCTACACTTATCATTGAGTCCTGATGATGAACTCACGCATGAAACCTTCATTTGAGGATTCGACCCACAAAAATATTTTTGCTTATAAATTCCCTTTTCAAATACAAAAACTTCACGAGTAGCTCCCTGACCAAAGGCGTAGAAATTCTTATCAATAATGGATTGATTTGGTTCAATTTCACCGTAAACAATACTATTTCCTGCCACTAATTTATCTACTCGTTCCGCACAATAAATAACACTTTGTTCAGTTGATTGACAGGCTTCTGCAATAGAATTACCATTTCCCGTAGAAGCCATCCCTGGCAACAATAATTTCACATCTCCAAGATTTTCACCACAAGTATATGGACTCGTCTCTTCAACGAGAATCGTAAGTGCTTTTCCTTTCAAGATTGCCAAATCATTATCGTTGATGGTAATTTCCAAATTACTTTTATTCTCAGGAAAATCTATCGTTTTACCATTTGAGAGTTTGAGGGTAATAGTTTTCCTTATTACTTGTGCATCTTTTCTCGCACTATTTTCCCAACTCTCTATTCTGAATTTTTTTTCGGTTGTGACAACGGATATACCACTACAAGCCTCTTCACAAGTTTTTCTTTCTGTGGTTCCCGCCTCTATTGCGTCACATCCAAAGCTTTTTAGACATTCGGCAATTGCGGATTGCGAGGTAATATCAGAAATTGAAAGGCATGGTTTAATCGCTGGTGCAACATCCACTTTAATTTCAAACTTATTGGTTACTGCTGATAACCCCGTGCTACTGCCACTGAACTGAGTAACCGCAGGACAACCATCAATACTTTTACGTTTTGAAGCGTATAAAACTGGTTGAGGTTCGCCATTCTCTGTGATAAAATCTTGTACGTTTGTGAATTTATCGTTTTTATCATTTCCCAGTTTATTATCACAGAATATTGAAAAATCCGTTGGAAATTTTAATGGTACACCCTCTGAGCTCTTTAGTTTAAAAGAATAGACAATTGCCTGACTATCAAAAGCTCCAATATTACAATTCACTACAACGGTCTTCTGTATCTTAGTTAGGTCATTGAAATTAATATCCTCTGGCACTTCAAAACATATACTATTTGTTTGCTCTGCAAAACGAGATGGGAGCGAATAATTGCTGTGAGATTTAAAGTAGTCGAACTTAGAAATATCATTCTTTACCTCTAAGCACAAAGAAGTTCCTTGTCCTAATGTTGGGATATAATAGTTGTAAAAAGGGGAATTTTGATCATTTTTAGTTTCTGTCAATATTTTAAGCATAGAAAGTATAGTTCCTTGAAAAGGAGCATAGACAAATGCGGGACTCGCATAGTTATTTTTATCCTCACTTATGATAGTAGATTTTTGTCCCTCTTTCAGTATTGGGTATTGCGATTGCTTACAAACAGCGAACTTAGCCCAATCCTCTACTGTATCAAATATTTGTTCATGACCCATTTTAGAATTAAATTCATCAAGAGTTGTTTTTAACCAAGTTCCATCTCCTATATTCACTTTCAGCCCCAATGATTTTTTTATTTCATCATCAGAAAACGGCTCATTGGGTATTGGATTATTAGTAACCAAGTTAAATTCAAGGTCATAGGAAACCCAATTAGGTTTTATTACATTTGAAAGGCTGGTTATTTTATCAGCAAAAGTTTCTAAGTTGCTTATTCTGAAATTATGTTTTTGGTAAAGGACTTGAGTAGCACCATCAACAGTTGCCAAAATTCTTAATTCATAGATTTTGTCCTTTTCTAAGGTACTTAGCTGATAATCTGTATCATTAAGAACATTCAACGAAGTAGTAGTTCCTTGCAAAATATTATCTTTATAAATACCAAGTCTGACATTACAACTTGGACACGCTGCTTTGATTTTAGTAGCTACATCAGTATCAATTTTAAGATAGCCCTGTCCTTCATAATCAGAACGGTAAACATTGTATTGATTCTTGGCTGGGTATGCTAAAACGTCCTCATCAATTAAGTCAAATTCTTTGTCAGTTGTAGTAATTTGATAAGTTTCTTCGTCTTCAAGGGTAACTTCAACTGGATTTCCATCTTTATCCTTTGTTAAATACTTAACCGTTTGGTTTTCTTCATAAGTATTTACAGTATTTCCTTGTTCATCTTTTTCATCCGTTGTAGAAGTAGTATAAATCTTACTTTTTACAATTATTTTATATGATTTATTCTTCTCTAATTTTTCAGTTAAACTTAATTTGATTAAATCTTCCACATGACTTTTTGGATCGATACCCGTTTTTGAAATAATCATATCAGTTCCATCAGTATTACCACCGATAATTTTTACCTCAACGTGTTGTTTAAAATTCCCATTTTCTTTATCTAATCCTTTTTCAAGAGCAATAACTTGGTCTTTCGGATATTTACATTTCATGTACATATTTCCAACTGGACTTATTTTTTTTGTAGCATTTGGTGTAAAATCGTCAATCAGTTTAAATTTTTCTTTGGCATAGACTACTGGAGGGTCTGTTTCTAAGCACCCTTCCCCAATTTCACCTTTGAGCGTAAATTTCGCTTCCGCTTTCCAAATTCGTAGATACGCAGTAAAATACCCTTTTGCGTAAAGCGGTTTCGGGATAGATGCTTTTAGTAAGAACGCAATTCCAAAATCTACCAAGGGAACAAAAAGTACGGTAATCTTAGCTTTGGCGTAGCCGTATATTTGTGCTTGTGCTTTCCAACCAGTTGAGCCATCATTTGAACCACCCCATCCCGTTGCTCCAGCACATCCAGATTTATTCACAAGTAGTGCATCAAACCCAGCACCAACTTCGGCATCTACACCAAATACGTAAGCAACATTCAAGCTCAACCCTACTCCTACTGCTGCCCCAAATGCAATACCTCTACCAGTGGCTAAATCCCCTTTTTCATTCCCGATAAAGGTTTCCGTTCTACCCAAATCTTTTTCTTTGGCAGTAAATTCACTGAATGACTTTGGAATTAAAGGTGGGGGCAAAACGGGACTTACACCGTCTCCGAGCATAAAATAGGCATTCACAAAAGCCCTAAAATCGAAATTTAGTACATCGTTTCCTGTAGTTGCTTTAAACTTTAATCCTAACCTATCATTAATCGACTTACTATTACCAAGGTGTAAATACTTTTCTTTTCGAGATATATACAACATTCCATATCCGGTAGATTCTAATGAAACGCTCGAAATTGGATTACTAAAATCAATAAAAATATCGGGGTACATTTTGACGGATAATGAATTTATCCCCCCATTTTCAAAGTTGAGAGCAATAATTAAGCCCGCTGCTACTCGGCTCTGACCCGTTCCATCTGGTTTTTTATTAAACAATGCTGCTAAACTCTCTGAACCATCTTTTGCCTTACCCTTTGCTAAGTCTGCGGTCGTTTCGAGTTTTTTCAAATTATCCACTGAGGGTAATATATCCTTCGGAATTTTATTTACCACATTGGAAACTTTATCGAAAGCGTTTCCTAATTTGTCCGCAACCCCTGGAAGTAAATCATTGACACTAACGTCAAACTTAGCATATCCAGCCGCTTTGATAAAACTGAGTCCTGTATTTTCTCCCTTATTCATACCCTCTACCGCAAGCATCGCTGAAATGTCAACATTCCCTTCTGCAGTACTTAAATCTAAACCAAGGTTGAAACCCCAACGTCCTGGGTCCCAAGCATAGGCTAAACCCGTTCGAGAACCTTTATCACCCGTTGCTTTGGCAATTGGGTCGCCTTTAATCTTTAAATTACTGTATGCACCTCCAAAAATTCCTTTTAAGGTAACAACTCCCACCGGAATACCCAAGTTTCCAAAGTTTACATCCACATCGACTGCCCAAGCATCTTCGCCATTACCATTTTTCGCAAAGACCATATAAACACCACCACCACCTTTTTCTTGCACAGTTGAATTTTGAGCGGCTTCCCCTGTTTTTGGAGTGGTTGTTTTTACAGAAGGGTCTTCTGTCATGAAATTGAACCAGAATTTTGCTTTACCTTCAAGCCCTGTTAGCTTATCAACTCCAAGCCGGGGAGCATCATTGAATAAATCAAGTGAGCCTTCAAAGCCAAACGTTGGAAAGTTTGCCCTTACGGCAACTTTATCAATTCCAAAATCAACAAACTCAAATTTCTTCTTTCCATCTGCCGTTCGGGTTGTGGCTTTAAACACTAAACCAGCGGACATTTTAATATTTTGGTTTGTACCTTCCCCAGATACTTTGAGATCTACTTGTGCCGCTCCTTTGATGATTCCTGTGGCTGGATCTCCTTTGATACTCAAACTGGAAATTCCTAAACTAAAACCCGCTACCGTCAAACCTTTTGCATTATCATTGGGTGTTAGCGTAAATTCTTCCAAATAGGGAGATTTTGTGGTAATGGCAAGTTTATCAAAATTAAAACTTAAAGGTCCCTCTGGCTTAAGAAGTGAAAACGTCCCATAGTTCATGGTTACCCCAAAACTTTCAAAATTTCCATTGGTTAAATTTACGCTCCCTGTACTTACAATGGGGGGGGCTGTGGCAATAGTTTTACCTTTTTCATCTTTTCTAATGCCTGTGATGGTGGCATCTACCAAGAATAGATTAAGGTGAACGGGTTTATTTTCTTGTTTGAGACCCGCTTTAAACGTGAGGATATCATTGGTTTTAGACTCCCCAGTTTTGGAATCAATAATTTTTTGATCACCTTTTTCAACACTGAAATACAGATCATAATCTTTGAGGATGGGTAGTTCTAAATCTCCTGACAATTTATAAGCAACTAAAGCATCTTTATCAATTTTAATGGCAACATCTCTAACCCCTAAATCAAATATACCTTCAATTTGAGGCTGTACAAGATACCCTTGCCCTTCGGCTTGTGTCCGAGAGACAACGGTATTTACACCATTATCATCATCCACGTAAAAATAATCAACGTCAAGTCTGACTACCTTATCATTTTTATCCTTTATTTGCTTGGGTAGCCTTACCGATAAATTTTGAAATATTAATCCATTTACTTTTTTACTGTTCACTGTTACTCCTTCATCCGAAAAATCGTAAATGACATTATAACCAATGACATCAGTTGAGGCCTTACACAAAAAATTATTGCTAATATCAGTTTCAGTTATCGCAGCAACTTGTTTACCATCAACTTTTCTGGCTTGAAAACCGACAAAGGGTAATTTCGTTAATTGAATACCATAGTTTTCATTTGGAAGTGTTGCCTTTATTGTTGCTCCTTTCCAAGAAGGGATTTGCACACTAAATAATAACTTAGGAACTTTCAAATCCCCTTGTATTGGATTTCCGTCAGCGTCCTCTGCAACAGCAATATTTGGATGAAGTTCTATTGTACCAGATAAAAAAACTAAAAGATCATCCGCATTTTTACTTCTTGCTTCGCAGCCCAAACAAATTCCTGTTCCTACACTTAGACTTATATTTGCTATACCTTGTAAAGGAAAAAGTTTTAGCGTTTTTGGTGCAATTAGGGCAAAAGCTCCACCCATGGCTCCTCCTTTTTTTAGGGTTAGTTCCGCCCCAAAATAGATATTTTGTTGATTCCCCTGTTCATCTTGAAACTGCTTTTTATCAGGCAATGCACTAAGAATTCCAGCTTGTGCTCTCGTTTCAGTCTGAGAGAAAATAATTGATAAAACAACTATTGTAATGTTTTTACCTTCATCTTTTCCCGCAATGGTAATTACCATCGGAAGTCTTTTGAAATCCCCACCAAATGTCCCGCTAACAAGGTCTGAAACATTTTCTATTCTGTACGACGAACCAGGATTCTTTATTGCCGCTTCAATTTTCAATTGACTTGGCTTAATATCCGCAGTTGGTCGCATTCCGTCCACATCAATGAAATAATTAACGCCATCGTATTGTGGCATTAATACCTCATCATTTTGTAATTCTAAGGGTTTTATACCCGTTTTATCGCAATCTTGTTTGTCAAAAATTTTAAAATTTGACGGTATATCAATTAAACCATTTGATTTCTTATTGAGGGCAAGCTTATCACGATCTACATTTTTTGCAAATGAGATAAAAGTATTTAAAATAAGTAAAAGCGAAATGAGCAAACTTTTCATATTATGGTATATTTTTCAGAATTATTCAGTGATTACGATTTTATAATATAATTTTTGTACCCCTACTTCCAGTACCAGCGAGTAAATCCCTTGTCTTAAATCCAAATCAAAAGGATAAGTATGTATTGCATTCAAAGCGTTGGTTTTAGGAAGTAATATTTCTGAGTAAACCAATTCTCCTGTATTTACCTTAAAAAGTTGCATTTTTAATTGGGTAGG
>JAAFIU010000101.1 GCA_013298805.1 Cytophagales bacterium
TCCCATGCGATTGGCTAAGTCATAAGAAAGTACATCTCGCATGAGTGTTTTATCATTGTAAGTTGCATTCAAAATCCAGTCTGATTCATCGGGCATTCCCAATAAACCTACTTTTCTGCTTTTTTGTGTTGAGTCCACCCAAAGTTCCATTCCGTAAGGTTTTTTGGGAAAAAGGTCTTGTGAAGTAGAACCACGATACTCAATACCAACTTTGCCAGCATATATATTGGGTTTGTCGGTAACGTTATTCGTCCTGTTAATTCCATTATAAATTATCTCCAAATCTGCCAAAATTTTAGGTTCGTCATAAATAAGACTACCATTGGTATTGACTTTGATAATGGGTAGATTTGAAGAAGTTAGACTCTGTCCATTAACGGCAGATAGTTTAATAATGAAGAGTAGCAAAAACACATAGGTTGATTTCATGAGTTTGTTTTGAAGTATTATAAATATTAAAAGCTAAAATACTATATCCAGATTAAATTCTTATCCTGTTGAGAAAATTTAAGGTAGAAACACGAAGTAATATTTGCGTATAAAAAAAGCCGTAAAAAATGTTTTTTGAAGGAACTAAGTCCAACTTCAAACCATTTTTTACGACTTACGACTTACGACTTACGACTTACGACTTACGACTTACGACTTTAGAAATCATATCCCAAAGTAACATACGAAATTGGAGCTTTTACCTCCTTATTTTCCCAACCCCAGCCGATGTCATATTTGATGAAATATCCTAATAATGTTGTTCTCGCACCCACACCATAGCCAATTAAAAATGGATTTCTGAAATCAGTAACGGTAGCACGGAAAGGCAATGTTCCTCCTCCGATAACACTGGTATTGAAGCCATTTTTACGAGCAAAAGGACCAACTCCTGTCCAAGCTGTACCAATATCTGTAAAGGTATTTAACTGTAAATTCTTGAAGAAATTATTATAAATTGGTCCATTATAAAGGTACTTTGCAATCGGAAATCTTAGCTCGAAATTCATGGCTAAATGGCTTGTTCCAGATAGCTTGTTGATATTGAAACCTCTTAGTGGCGTGGCATAATCCAAGAAGAATATATCTTTATTATCAATTTTTGTATTATCAAATGGATTATTAAGGTCTGTCCGATTTTCATACTGACATTCTAACCAATTGTCCATTCCGCCCATAACGGTCTGCTTGGGTGAATTGCCAAAGGAATAACCACCTGATAATCGACTCGCAAAAATAACGCCTCTGCCAAAACGGATATAATGACGAAGGTCTGCGAAGACACGATTGAAACCGTCTTGTGCATTAGTAAGCCCTGTATAGTGATCGAAACGAGTACGAAAACGAGTTCCTTCTAACTGATTGATTCCATGACTAATTGTATTGTCATAAACAAATTCTACTCGTCCACCTGCATAGTTTGAGAAACCATCGGGAGAAGATAAATTCGTTAAATCAATAAAACGATTAGTGGTGAAAGACGGCGAAACGGTAACTCTTGTATTGGTATTTATTGGGTAAGAAGCCGATAACGTAAGTTTATTGAAGTGATATTTTTTTGAACCTTGCTCTGTTTCTTCCGCAATACTTCGGCGGTCGTAACGAACAGTATAGTCAATTCTATTGGCTAAATATGAATATTGCCCCCATAGGTCAGCATTTTTTAGGTTTGGAGTAAGAAAAATTCCACCCTGTAAATGGTGATTTTCGAGCAAATCATTCATATTAATTGTTCCTTTCAAGCCAAAACCCCGTTGTGGAAGCGGGTCAATCATAAAATCAAGGTCGGTATTATTAACTACAAAAGGGTTGCTATAATCAACGGGTCCTTTGATTTTGATATTTTCTTTACGACTTTGTTTTGATAGCGTAATTTTTTCTACTTTGTTCTTCTTATCGTTTTTGATAGGGTTATTTGCTTGACTTTCAGTGCTTTTCTTTGAAAAAGTGCCACCATCAAACTGATAATTATCCGTGTCGATTTCACCAGATTCTAATTTAATTTTTGATTTTATTGGTGTATTTTCTGTCGTTATTTTTTCTGTTGAAGTTTCGAGTGTTGCCTTATCGTTTGATAAATTAGTATTGTTTGATACGCCAAATAGCTTAACATTTCTTCCTGTATATGGCAGGTTGTATTTTACACTAAAATTGGCAATTTGCTTGTAGGCAATTATTTCAGAATTCGCTTCTAAAGCTTTCATTACCAGTCCTTTTGAACTGGCTGAATAGTCAAAATCTTCGATGTCAGTTTTTGAATCAGTTACTTGTACAACGGTTGAATCACCCGCTGTGAGTCGATAAATATTACGAATTCCTTTCTCGTCGCTCAAAAAATAAACAGAACTTCCATCAGCAACAACAGGGTTGGTAATATTCCCGAATGAGTCAACCAAACGTCTAACTACCTCTTCTTTGGCTTTGCCTTCGTGAAGGAATAAGTTAAACTTGCTATTCAATGTTTTGTACGAGCCTTTATCAATTTCCAAAGAATCTTTCAGACGGTTTGAGGTAAACATAAATTTACCCGCCGACCCCACAAATCTTGGGCTAAGGTCATCATAAATATCATTGGTCAATTGTTGTTCTCTGCCTCGGGCAATGTCATAAAGGAACAAATCATTTTGACCTTTGCTGATGGCACTCAAAACCAACGTTGAACCATTATCTGATATGTCAAAGTCTTGTACTTGGTCGAAGTTTTTGAAAACTTTTCTGGAGGCAAATTTTCCTGTTAAATCTTTTTCAGTAATATCAGTGTAAATATTCAGCGTAATATTTCCCTGATTTTCATAAATGACCGCTAAACTTCCGCCTTTTGTCCAAGATAAAAGAGGCGTATTGTAGTCGATAGATTGATTTAACGTTTTGTATCCAGAAGTTAAAATGGTAACATTATTTTTAGTTTTCAAATCCATTACTTCTACACTCGACCGCCCCAATTCGTTTTTAGAATATGCCAAAAATGCTCCGTCTGGACTGATTTTAAACTTGTTAATTCTTTCAGAACTATTGAATTTTACTTCTTTAATTTTGAAATCATAATTTAATGCAGCGTATTTAGCATTTGTTGCTTCTGCCATTGATGCGTAATATTCTCGCCATTCTTTCAAAAATTTACTGAAGGGCATACTAATGGTGCTTGAAATGGAAGTTTGCTCATTTCGGATGATTCTGGTAAGGTTTAGAATATTGGCTATATTATCTTTTCCGTATTTTTCTGCAATGAAATTCCAAATAGATTGCCCCACCAAAACAGACTCTCTTCCATTGGTTTGACTTGGTTTTTTGAGGTTTTTTGTTAGAATAATGTCTCTCATATAAGAATCCATTCCTGTACTCCAACCCTCTGAAATATAGGTTGTTATTCCATTCATAAACCAATCGGGTACGCTCAATAGCAAGGAGTTTTGCAGAGATTCCTTGATGCTTCCACCATAGAGCATATCATGAACAAATACATGAGAAATTTCACGAACTAAATCTTTTCTGAACGAAACAGAATTGCCCGCATAAGCAATTTCAATGCGAGATTTTGCCAAATTTTCTTCTTTAATTTCTCTTTCACTTGATAAATTCAAGCCTACATTGCTCTGATTAAGGTCTTGAGTGGAAGTATAAATGAATATTTTGGTACGACTAAAAGGAGAGTACCCCAGTAAATTAGTGATACGGTCGAAGTCGGATTCTGCCAACTGAATGGCTAACGTTGCCGTTTGTTGCCCACCATCATAAAAGTAAACTTCAAAATTTTGTGAAGTTAGCACTTGCCATTTGAAGGGACGATATTGAATTCTGTTCTTACCAAATGGTTCTTGAGAAGGAAAATAGTTCTGAGACTCAGCAAAATAAGCTGTCAAAAACAACGATATGAATAGTAAACTTTTTTTCATTGCAAAATAATTCAGGTATTAGGTATTAGAAGATAGGTTTGAAATATTTTCTAATTTTAAGCATTACGTAATAAACTTCAGAATAGATGCTTCAAGAAATTAAACCTTATCAACGCCTAAATATAACGAAGCAAAACGATTTATATTGACTTCGGGATGAAGTTCTTTTTGATAGACCAAAAAATCAACAAATTGTTTGGCAAAATAGGGGGCAAGTGACACACCTTTTGAACCTAAACCATTAAAAATTCCTATGTTCTTATCATCTGGGTGCATTCCAATAAAGGGGCGGCGGTCTTTTGTGGCGGGGCGTACACCTGCATTATGCGATAATATCCGCATGGAAGGTTTCATTAGTTTTTGATATTTTTCAATCAAATCATTCTTACCTTGTTCGGTTGGTGTAAAATCTAATTCATGCCAACTGTAAGTGGCTCCAAGACGATAATTATTTTCACCTAACGGAATAACAAACGCACCTTGATTAACAATTTCCTGTAAATCAATATTGTCTATTTCAATGTCTAAAACTTCACCTTTTACTGGATTAAAAGGCAGATAGTTGAAGTGTGGATTGTTCCGTCCTTCAATGCCTTCACAAAAGATGAATATTTGGTTGGTAATTTCGTTTTTTGACGTAAATTTTTCTTCTCGTAAAATGCCTTTTTCTGAAAAATATGTTCTGAAAGCTGATAGCATTACTTTTAAATCTACCCAGCCAGAATGTTTGGTTGTTACACCGCCAAATTGACTATTTATAATATTTTGATATTTCGTATTATCGAAAGTTAATGTGCCAAAATCAGAAAAATCATCAGGAACGTGGTCGCTTTTAAAATATTTTTGAGAATCTTCGTTAATAAAAGGGCGGTAGATTGCCTGTGGATGAAAGAATTTAGCCTTCACTTCTTTTTCTAATTGTTGGTAAAAATCTTCTAAAAAAGGGAAAATTTTATCAGCTAACCATGTCTTTATTAATTTTCTCCCCGTGAGAGGGTTATAGAGTCCAGCAGCCACTTTTGAAGACGATGGGAATTCGAGTGTATCAATTATCTGTACTTCCTGTCCTTCCTGCAAGAGCAAATAAGCAAGGATAGACCCCGCAAGACCTTGTCCGATGATAGTATATTTAGGAGACAGATTAGGTTGAACGTCGTTCATTAAAGATTGGATTAAATACAGAAAGCCCAATTTAAGGTTGGGCTTTTAAATTGAATATTATTTTTATGAAATATACATTAATGATGTTCCCACTATTCTGTAAAATAACCTTTCACGAAAAATTTTAGCTATTTTCTGAAACCAATTTAGGGAATATTTGGGACATTTCAAATGACTATTGTTTGTAATCATAATCGTGCTAAAACAGAATCATGCAATTGAATCACAAAATCTACTTGCTCATCAATAGTCATAAATGAAGTATCCATCAAAACGGCATCTTCGGCTTGGCTTAATGGACCTTCTTCTCGGGTGGAGTCAATAATATCCCTCTTTTTAAGGTTTTCTAAAATAATATCTAAATCAACCATTTCTCCTTTTGACAATAATTCTTGCTGACGACGTGCCGCACGTATGGTGGGCTCGGCAGTCATAAAAACCTTTATCTCTGCATCAGGGAAAACTTTTGTTCCAATGTCTCTTCCGTCCATTACCACGCCTCGATGTTTTACCATTTTTTGTTGTTGAGCAACCATTGCTTTGCGTACAATTGTGATGGCACTCACTTCCGAAACCATCTGAGAAATATACATTTTTCTGATTTCTTCCTCAACATTCAAACCGTTTAAATAAACATCACTTGCTCCACGATGCTCATTGAAATGAAATGTAATATGAATTTCAGATAGGGCTTTTTCTATTTCTTTCGGATTGGTAAGACTAACGTGATTATCATGAAAATACAAACTTACAGTTCTATACATTGCCCCCGTATCAATAAAGGCATAGCCTAATTTTTTAGCCACTTGCTTTGCTGTGGTACTTTTTCCACAACTCGAATGGCCATCAAGGGCAATAATCGTTTTCTTCATAATATATATTTTTGTTTGCAAATATAGAAGAAAGGAAGGAAAATAAGTAGTGGTTAGGATTTAGGGATTAAGAATTAGCAAAACGAACCATTGCTATTAATCCCTAATCCCTAAATCCTAACCACTAACACCTAAAGTATATTTACTTCTGTACCTTTATATCAAAAGTGATTTTTCCATCTGCTCCTTGTACAATAGAAATCACTTTTATAAGCCCTTTTTTGTTTCTACCATTCAAAAAAGCATACGTTTTACCTACTTCTGCTATAATATCTTCTGCGGTTGTTGGAATTACTAATGCACCTAATACGGCATCATTTGCTGCTGCAAAATCTACGGTTGAAGGAGCTGCAACGAAATAAGTTGAAGTACCTCCAGCGGTACTACCACCCCCACAAACTGTATTACTACTTGGAATTGTAGTAGAAAAGTTCAATACAGCTCTACGTGGATTAGACAAAAATATTGGTTTTGCTGTTATTTTATCCGCTGCATAAGTAATATCAACATAGCCAATATTAATTTTGTTAGAATCTAAATCACAAACTTTATATAAATCTCCAGTTGCAGAGGCAAATCTTGATGCTGCGGCATTATTTTGAGCCCCCAGTGTGACATTTTGCCAAGATGCAATTTGAGCCTCAGACGAAACATTGACAATAAGTGTTTTACGAGTTACTTTGTTATTATTGTCATAAACGTCACAATGAATATATACTTTTCCAGTAGTTGGAGAAACCGTATAATCAATTGTTTGAGTTTGTTCTGCACGATTTTTTAGGTCAATTTCAAACAAAGGTTGGTCGGTTTTTCCACGATAATTAGCTTGAGTAGCAATGAAAACTCGCATAATTTTTGGTTTACCAGCCGTTGCCGTTTTTTTAATGATTACAGAAACGTTTACATTGTCACCACTGGCAGCCGTAACTGTACCCGTTTTGTTTGTCAATGAATCTGTAAATGCAACGTCCAATGTCCCATCTGCAACTGGTAAACTAAGGTCTTCGGGAACGGGTTGAACATCAGGAACAACTCCACAAGAAGTCATTAAGGCAACAATAAAAGCAAGGAATAAATATGATATTTTTTTCATAATGAACGAATAGTCCCAATTTAAAAATAGAGTTTTGTTAAAATATTCATGTTCTGGGACTTTAAAACACGAACGTTTGAAAATGATTTTATAGCGTAACGTATTGATATTTAATTAAATATATTATTTGAGTCAATAGCTGACAATTATAGAGGAGTACGTTTGCGAAGAATTTGACTATAAAATTGATGCTTAGTAACATAAAAAAGTGTATTTATGCAATACAGCATTAAAACTTTCCATTGAAAACATCAGCAAAATGCAAATAACAGGAAATATTATAAACATCATTGAACGTACAATTCAATACGGTACAATAATTATTGAAAACGGTATTATTCAAAAAATTGAAATAGCATCAAAGTCCGTAAGACCAGATTATCCATATATACTTTCGGGCTTTGTTGACGCTCACGTACACGTGGAGAGTTCCATGCTTACACCTGCACAATTTGCCCGTTTGGCAGTTGTACACGGTACAGTAGCAACGGTTTCTGACCCTCACGAAATTGGGAATGTGTTGGGTAAAACGGGCGTTGAATATATGATTGAGAATGCTCGTCAAACACCTTTTAAATTTTGTTTTGGAGCGCCATCGTGCGTTCCTGCAACAGTTTTTGAAACAGCAGGAGCAACCATTACTCCCGATGATATTGAGGATTTATTTAAAAAATATACGGAAGTTGGGTATTTAGCAGAGGTTATGAATTTTCCAGGAGTATTGAATCAAGACCCTGACATGATGGCGAAAATTGCCTTGGCAAAACGCTATCAAAAGCCAGTCGATGGACACGCCCCGGGTTTACGAGGAGACGATGCCCGTAGGTACATTGAAGCAGGTTGTGAAACCGACCATGAATGTTTTACCGCAGAAGAAGCATTAGACAAATTGAAGTATGGCATGAAAATCTTGATTAGAGAAGGGTCTGCTGCTAAAAACTTTGAAGCCTTAATTGGTTTATTACCAGAGTATTATCAGAACATGATGTTTTGTTCTGACGATAAGCATCCCGATAATTTGGTAGAAGGACACATCAATCAGTTGGTAAAAAGAGCCTTAGCTAAATTTCCAGATTTATTATTTGAAATTCTGCAAGTAGCTTCGGCAAACCCAATTTTGCATTATCATTTACCCGTTGGTTTACTCCGTGAAGGCGACCCTGCCGACTTTATTATCGTTGATGATTTGATAGAGTTTAATGTCAAACAAACCTATCTAAATGGTGAAATTGTAGCAGAAAATGGTATTTCTAAAATCCCGAATCATAGTAGCGAAATTGTCAATAACTTTAATTGTCAAGTAAAAAAAGAAGAGGATTTTAAGGTACTTGTATCTTCGGAAGGAGAAACAAAAATAAAAGTAATAGAAGTCCTTGATGGACAATTAATTACCTTGAAATCAGAACATCATTATAACATTTTAGCGGATAACGTTGTTTCTGATATAGACAATGATATTTTAAAAATTACAGTCGTAAACCGTTACCAAGACGTTCCGCCAGCGATAGCATTCATTAAGAATTTTGGATTAAAACAAGGTGCTATTGCCTCATCGGTAGCCCATGATTCCCATAATATTATTGCTGTCGGGGTTGATGATAAAGCGATTTGCGAAGCCGTCAATCTAATTATTGAGGCACAAGGGGGTGTGTCGTGTGTTGATGGTAAAGGGCGAAAAAGTGTTCTGAGGTTGCCCATTGCAGGAATTATGACTGGAGAAGATGGTTATGAGGTAGCCCAAGAATATTCTGCTATTGACCGCTTTTCTAAAGATTTAGGTTGTACATTAACATCGCCTTTTATGAGTCTTTCATTTATGGCACTCTTGGTGATACCAAACCTCAAATTATCAGATTTAGGATTATTTGATGGAGAAAAATTTTCTTTTACGAGTATTTTTGTAAAATAATTATTAATTTTAGAGTCAGGAAGATAACAACGAAGTAATATTTGTTTCTTTTTGGATAACTATTTCATTAATCAAAACTAAAAAAATCCCAAAACATCTCTCTATGGATATTTATAATCTTTTCCGATTATAAATATATCCTCTAAATCCTTGTTGCACAGAATATATGAATAGAGCTTTTAAGAGTTCTAATTACTTTTTCTACGAAAATAAATATCTATCAAATCTCTACTGTTTACAGATAGAATAATAATTATTTCTTAACAACGATTACACTTTCAAGCTTGTAATATTTTAAAATCAATTAACTTAAACCAAACACAAAATGAGAAAAATTTTACTCATTCTTACTGTGCTATTCCTTGGGGTTGGGATAAAATCATTCGCCCAGGATAGACAAATTACAGGAAAGGTGGTATCTGCTGAAGATAGCTCTCCACTACCTGGAGTTAGTATTGCCGTGAAAGGTACTTCACGAGGAACAACTACTGCTGCGGATGGTAGTTTCAAGATTAATGTTGGTAATGGAGCATCACTTACATTTTCTTTTGTTGGTTTTGATAACAAGACAATAGCCGTTGGTAGTCAGACAGCGATTAATGTGGCTCTTGGTTCAAACACTTCACAATTACAAGAAGTAGTAGTTACAGCTCTTGGGATTCAACGTCAAAAAGAATCTTTAGGATATAGTACAACTACCGTAAAAGGTAATGAATTAAACCAAGCAAAAGCCGTTTCGGTAGCGAGTGCTTTGCAAGGTAAGGTTTCTGGTCTTCAAATTAACACGGTGAACAATGGTGTAAACCCTACCAATCGTGTTGTTTTAAGAGGTAACCGCTCATTGTTGGGTAATAACGAAGCTCTTATTGTAATTGACGGAACGGTTGTTCCTTCTGAAGCACTAAACTTCCTAAACCCTAATGATATTGATGATGTAACGGTTTTGAAAGGTGCAAATGCTGCCGCTCTTTACGGTTCTGAAGCATCTAACGGTGCTTTGATTGTTACCACGAAAAAAGGTTCAGCAGGAGCTCCAAAAATTACAGTTTCAAATACAACTTTTGTAGAAGAAATTAGCTTCATGCCAAAATTCCAAGAGGGATTTGGTGGAGGTACTGAGTCTTACAGCCGTACCTATATTCCTTTTGAAAACCAATCTTTTGGTCCAGCTTATACTACTGGAGACGTAGATGTAACAGGAACAACTCAAAAAGGTGCAAGCGTTGACTTAGGAATGCCTTTGGAAGATGGAACGTCGCAAAAAACTGCGTATAGCTATAAACCAAACGCAAAATTAAACTCATTTGACAAAGGCGTTACCACACAATCTTCCGTTTCGTTATCAGTAGGAGATAAATTAAGTTCATTCTTTATTTCTGCTCAACAAAACAATACAAAAGGTATTGTCCCTGGAGATACTAAGACTCAAACGGCTTTGCGTATGAACGCATCACATGAGTATAATAAATTTAGAGGAGCATTCAACGTAGGATATACAACTAATACAATTGACCAAACGACTTCTGATTTTTATAATACAATTTTGAATACGCCTGGACAAGTACCTCTTGACCAATATAGAGATTGGAGAAGTTTCAAAAATGCTGATGGTTCTTTGAACTATGCAAACCCAAATAACTATTTCAATGCGTACTTCTATTCTCCTTTCTTTAACAAGGATGTGAACCGCCAAAAAATCACCAATGCTAACTTATCTGGAAACGTAGAACTTTCTTATAAAGCTAATTCTTGGTTGAGTTTCTTGGGTCGTGTGGGTTTAACACAGAAAACGTATAATGGAAAAGTAACGCAAGAAAAATTTAAATACAGTGCTTATGCAAAAAGTGTAGGCGATTTTTCTGAAGCTCAGAATGATTTGAATGGATTGGTTTTTGACTTTAATTATGCTGATACTCGTTTAAGTACAGACTTTTTCTTAACGGCTGATAAAAAATTGGGTGCATTCCATACAACTTTTATTGCGGGTATTAATAACAAAGAAAATACACAAAAATTCTTGAGTACCAATGCCAGTTCATTAGTGATTCCAGGTCTTTATAATGTAGGAAACCGTGTTGGTGAACCAGGTGCATTAGAGAGTAACTTCAGAAGCCGTTTGGTAGGTGCTTATGGAGACTTAACGGTAGGATATAGCAATTATTTATTCCTCCATGTATCAGCTCGTAACGACTGGTCTTCATTATTAGGAGCAAGCAATCGTTCTTTCTTCTATCCAGGTGCTGACCTTTCGGTAGTTTTGACAGAAGCAATTCCTGCATTGAAAGAATTACCTGTCATGAATTTTGCTAAATTAAGATTATCGGCTACTAAAGTAGGTGGTATCAATGTTGGTCCTTACGCATTACAAACTACGTTTGGAACAAATAATTCAGGTTTTACAACAAGTAATTTCCCTTACGGAAGTTTAGCAGGATATTCAGTAGGTAACAGATTACCTGACCCTAATTTGACTCCAGAATTTACAAATTCGTATGAAATTGGTGGAGAGTTTGGTTTCTTGAATAACCGTATCAATTTAGAAATGGCTTATTATACCCAAAAAACTACTGGACAAACAGTTGCCATTTCAACGTCTCAGTCAACGGGTTATAATAGTGCTTTAATTAATGCAGGAACAATTGAAAACTCAGGTTTTGAATTAGACTTAAAAACAACTCCTATAAAATTAGCAAATGGTTTTGTTTGGAATTTTAACGTAAACTTTAGTCAGGTAGAAAACAAAGTAGTAGAATTATACCAAGGAATCAATGAGTTGAACCTTTCTAACTATTATGGTTTAACATCGGATGCTTCTTTAGGACAAGTTTTTGCTACCGTTGGACAGAGTTATCCAACATTAAAAGTATTGGCTTACAAACGTGACCCTGCTGGAAGAGTTATTGTAAACGCAGAAACGGGTTATCCAAGTTTGGCAACTGATTTGAAAACAATTGGACAGACCAACCCTAAATACAGATTAGGTCTTACTACAAGTTTGAAATATAAAGGTTTTGGCTTAAATGCCGTAGCAGAATACCGTGCTGGAAACTTTATTTATCATGGTTTAGGTTCAACAACATGGTTTACGGGAGTAGCTGCTGCAACGGCAGTGTATGGTCGTGAGCGTTTTGTATTCCCTAACTCAGTAATTGCTAATGCAGATGGTACTTATACACCAAATACAACTGTTGCAGTGAAAGACGGTGGTTTAGGAGCTTGGGATAGTAATTTACGTCGTTATGGTGAAAACTTTGTAACAAGTGCAGCTTTCTGGAAATTGCGTGAAATAGCATTTACTTATGATATTCCAAAGTCAATTTTAGGAAAGACTAAATTTATCAAAAGTGCATCATTGGGTATTGTTGGTCGTAACTTAATTACGTTATTACCTAAAGAAAATATTTATACAGACCCTGAGTTCTCAAATACGCAGAACGATAATGCAAACGTTACGAATGCTTCTAACTCTGGTAATGCTGTTGGTTTGAACTCAAATGGTCAAACACCTCCAACACGTACTTATGGTTTCACCGTAAATTTAGGATTCTAAGATTCAGTGATTAGTTATCAATTGATTTTAAATTATTAATTACCATATTCATTGTGGGAAATGATAAATAACTTAAAATGACAATTAATTAACAAAAATGATATTCAAAATGAAACAAAAAATATATTCAATTTTTGCAGTGGCTGCACTATTATTAAGTAGTTGCACTGGTGATTATCTCGACATCAACGATAATCCAAACCAAGCCGTTTCTGCTACTCCAGAATTAGTGCTTTCAATGGCATTAAACAATACAGCAAGTAGATTAACTCATAACCAAATTGGTAATTTCTTTGGGGGCTACTGGGCTCCATCGGGTAGTTATTCTGGATTTACCGAAGAACGTCAATTTGATTATAACGCTACCTACGGCTCAAATGTATGGAACTCAACGTATGATAATTTGAATGATTATCAATACATTATTGATAAAGCAACTGCTCAAAAATGGCCTGCTGTTTCGGGTATTGCTAAAGTAATGATGGCTTATAACTATCAGATTTTGGTAGATGCTTATGGAAACATACCATACACAGATGCTTTGAAAGGAACAGCCGTAATTCGTCCAAAGTATGACGATGCTCAAGCTGTGTATGATGGTTTAGTAAAAACTTTAGATGCTGCTTCTACTGATTTAAAAGTAGCTATCTCTGGAGATAACCCAAGCCCAGGAGCGCAAGACATTGTATTCAAAGGAGATTTAGCTAAATGGAGAAGATTTGCCAATACATTACGTTTGAGAATCTTGATGCGTCAGAGCAATATCTCTGGAAAAGATTTGAAAACTGAAATTGCAAAAGTCACTTCTGAAGGTGCAGGTTTCTTGAAAGCTGGTGAAACAGTTAACTCAACACCAGGATATTTGAAAACTGCGGGTAAACAAAACCCTTGGTGGGAAACTTATGTACAACAAGCTTCGGGTTCAGATGCAGGAACAAAACAAGCGTATGTGTGTTCAGCATTCTTTATCAATACGCTACAAGATGATTTGAAAGACCCTCGTTTAGCTCGTTTGGCGGCTAAAAATAATGCAGGAATTTATGTTGGTGTACCTCTTGGAGACGGTAACGATGCCAATCTTTTCCCTAAACGTTCATGGTTTGGTCCTGCCATTATTAAGTCATTTGACCAACCAATGGTATTAATGACAGCAGCAGAGGCATTCTTCTTACAAGCGGAAGCCATACAAAGAGGTTATGCAACAGGTGATGCAAAAGCTATTTATGAAGCAGGTGTTACAGAAGCATTTACGGCTGCTGGCTTAACGGCTGCTGATGCCACTACTTACTTAGCTAAAGCTGTAAACAATATTGGCTGGGCAAGTTCAACGGATAAAATCGAAGCAATCATTACGCAGAAATGGATTTCAATGTTCAGTTTAACAGGTTTTGAAGCATGGAGTGAAGTTCGTAGAACAGGTTTCCCTCGTGTACCTTTGGCTACCAAAGCAATCCAAGCAAAAGCTCCAGCACGTTTGTTCTATCCAACTTCTGAAATTGCAACGAATTCAGAAAGTGTGTCAGCTCAAAATGTTACAAGTCAATTTGACAATAAAATCTTCTGGGCTAAAAAATAATTAATCGGGCAACGAACCGCTTGAAAATTTGAACATCTTTTAATTTGAATATTTATCAAGTTAAAAATGACAAACTTTCATAATTATAAACATTTAGGAAATAATAAAATGAAAAGAATAATAAAATCATGTCTGATACTTTTTGCTTCGGTTATCGGACTTAGCAGTTGTTTAGAGGACAAAGGCTATACAGACAT
>JAAFIU010000291.1 GCA_013298805.1 Cytophagales bacterium
TCGCATTAGTCTGAATTCCAACTCTTTATCTTCGCCAGAGGTTTCGCCAATATCTGTTAAAAGTTCTATAAATAATTGCCATTCAAAAGCCATTCCGCTACCAATTAAGGCAGAAGGTAAGCCCGCCGCAACGTGTCCTCTTCTGAAAATATGATTATTAATTTCTTCGGTACAGGCATCCAACAAGGCAAATGGAGTTTGAGAATTCTTGGCGGTTCGATGTCCTTGTACCGCTTGAAAACCCGCTTCAAAGGCATTGTTAACAGCGTGTAAAAAACCTGCTCCAATATGGTTGTCCGCATCCAAAATCAATAAAATATCAACGGGATTATTTTGTGTAGCTTCAATGGCTTTTTGTAAGGCTTTTCCTTTGGTACTTTTCTCAAAATGAACTTCTACGACTTGAATTGGTAGTGAATTGAGGGTTTTCAAAGTCGTTTCACTAAAAGAGTCCGCAATGATAACTACTTCAAATAATTCCCTTGGATAATCTTGTTCAAGAATATTTTTTGCAGTTGAAATAATGACTGAATCTTCTTTATAACCAGGGACAAAAATGCGTATTTTTCGCAATTTTGAGGCTTTCGGGAAGATTTTTTTCTTTGATATTTTTCCCATAATTGAAAAAAATATCAAATACGCCACTTGAATTGTGAGGTAAATCAAGATGAAATATTCTATAAAATGGAGTATCGTTTTTATCATTTTTATTATTTATCAATTTTTAACTCACTCAATAATTTTGAGGAATGATTTTTGGGTTCTTGGGTTGATGAATTTGAAATATTCCAAACCAAAGCATTCCAAATGGCTTTTGCATGAGCATTTTCTTTCTTCAAAAAATGTTTAAAAATATGTACTGGCGAAGCAATAAATCCAAAAAAAGAACTGGCAATTAACCATCTAAAACCCGAATAATTTCTGCGAATGTACAAAAGTCTGTTTCGGTATAAATAATACGTTTTGAAAGCCGAGTTTTTTCCCGTTGAAACAGATTCTTTATGGTAAATTTCTGCTTTTCCGTCGTAATGAACTTCGTAACCGTGTTTTTTAAACCTTGCTGCCCAATCCAATTCTTCATAATACAAAAAGAAAATCTCACTCATTTGTCCTACTTTTTTTAAGGCAGAAGAAGGAATCATCATGGCTGCACCATTGGGTAAATCCGTAATTCGGGTATCATTAAATGTACCATCATCTTTCTGTAAATAGCCAATATCATAGCTTCTGCTCGTGAGTGGATGCAAGCCAATTGCCCCTGCGTATTGAATAGTATCGGGCATGAAATGGTATTTTATTTTTGGGCAAACGATTCCGCATTGTGGGTTTTTCTGTAAATATTCAACCAATTCACTGATTAAATTGGGCGTTAATTCAGTATCGTTATTGACAAAAAATAAATATTCTCCTTTGGCAAAATGTAGCCCTATGTTATTTCCACCAGCAAAACCTAAATTTTCGGGACAACTAATATGAGTAATGAACGGGAATTCCTTTTTTAAAATTGCGGATGAATTTTTGGGTGAAGCATTATCAACTACAATAATTTCCCAATTAGAATATTCCACGACAGAAAGCGACCGTAACATTTCAGCGGTTACTTCAGGCGTGTCATAATTGACTGTGATAATGGAAACTAATGGTTGCGACATATTTGTTTTTGATTGTGTTTTGGCACGCAGATAACGCAGATTTTATAGATTTTGGTTGTATGACTACGGAAGTCGTCCTTCAAAAGGACGACTTCCGTTATGTACGATTTTACTTAAATTTATTAATTAATTTGAAAATGTTACCTCTAAGAAATCCCTGAAATCTACATTATTTGCGTGCTATAATTGCTATACCTTCAACTCCTTAGTATCCCATTTTGGACTAATAAAAACAAATGCCCAACTAATATAAACAATTGCAGAAGAAGGAAGGGCATTCATCACTTCGTTGCCATAACTACAAACCAAACTACCAAAAGACCCTGCACAGAGCGAAATTAATTGATTCCTCAGTACAGGGTCACGGGTTTCCCAGATAATTCCTGCCGATTTTCCGACGATATAAAACATCATTCCAAACCAAATAATAAAGCCAATGACCCCGTACATTGCCCACATTTTTACGTACAGACTGTCTGGGGGAATATTAGCAGTGGCAATATGTTTATTGTAAGTTCGTCCCCATTGCCCAATTGTACCAACGCCCATGCCAATTGGCTTACTCGCCATAATATCTTTTAAAATTCTCTGGTTTATTAGTCTGGCTTGAAGTGAAGGGTCGTTGGGGTCAAGGGAACTTCGTAATCTTCTGATTTGGTCATTACCAGAGCCTATGGACGTAAATTTTAACATTCCGATAAATCCTAAGCCAATGACCATTCCTAATACCAAAATGCGAGTTTGTTTCATCAAAACCAAAAAGATAAAGCCTCCACCCACTAAAGCACCCATTGCCCCCCTTGTTCCAGAAATTAACATTCCGTAGAAAATCAATAGACCTGCAAACCCATACCAAATTTTCTTGCCAATTGAATAAGGTCCAACTGCCAAAGCAATACACATAACTGCCAAATGAGCTTGCGATGCACCAAATTGAGCAGCCTCTGAATAGTACGAAAACACTCGTAATTTCCCGAAAAGAATATGCGTTTTTTTCGCTCCTTCTTCCAACCAACGATGTTCAGCCGAATCTACGCCCAAGTAAAGTTGTTTCATTCCGTAAATTGCTCCTATAAAAGACATTACGATAATGATGTTCAAAAATAGCGAGATGTCGGTTTTTTTATTAAAAATAAATATTGTTAATGGAACTACCAAAAGCCAATATAAAGAAGATGAACGCATTTCTTGCAACCAACCCATAATATTGGGGCGGGTAGGATTGCCGATTTCTAAAACGGTAATGCCAAACCAAATTAATGCTAACCATACCAAGTCGTTATCAAGGTGACGAAAACGAAATCTATTACCCCGATAAAAGAAAACAGCCAACCAAGTTAATACCAAAAGAGCATCTACCAAAAGTCCAAATTGTGGCCCTACGATGTGTTTTCCGATGGTAGGCATCAAAAAGCAGTAGAAAATAAAGGAAATTAATCCAATGCGTGGATTGAGGAAAAGCAGGATTAAAAATGCAATTCCGAAAGGTAAAACTAATAATAAACCTGCAATAGAAACACCCATATTAGCAATTAACCAACCCAAAACGATACTCAGAAATACGCCAATAATTAACCAGCGATTATTTAGCCCGATTCGGTTAGAGTTATATAAGGTATTTTCTTGCATAGAATAAGTACAATGACGATTTATAATTTACGATTGCTATAGATTTGATTATCAGTGATTTATAAAACACCAAAAAAGTAATTTATTTTGCCCCATTACTTACTTATTGTTTTTTAGTGAATTTATTCGTCATTTTTCCAATAAATGCCTTACTATATTCAACAATTTCATTCAGAATATTGTGTTTATCTAACACTCCCGTTTTATCAAGCATCCACCAACCTAAAGTAGCACCAATAATGGCGTTCACGACCGATGCGAAGGCAACCCAAACTAAATTATGAGTTAAATATATTGCCAGAAGGTCAGCAATGATATTGATAATTGCCATGATTAAGACCTTATAAAAGTTTTTATTGGGCAATTGAAGAGCATCCAAACAAATCCCCGTCATGCGGTTTATAGGTAGTAATAAGCCAAATAAAATGAAAACCCTAAATATGGGCGTAGTATCAGCGTATTGTTTTCCCCCAATAATAAACACCAAATACGGAGCTAAAATAAAGGCAAATATTAATCCTGGAATATATAATAAATATGACCATGAAAGGTATTTTACCAAAGTGTCTTTAAAAGCTGGATAATCTTTTTCGTTATGTTTTGCCGCTAATTGTGGAAAAGCGGTGGTGCTTAAACTTCGTAAAGGAATTTCAAAAAGCTCCGTCAACTTTAAAGGAATGGCATATTTTGCTACCGAAGCAGAACCCATTAAACTGCCAATCAAGAAAGTATCAGCACTTTTCAATACGTTGGTGGTTGCCAAAGTTGCCAAGGTATATTTTATCAAATTGAACAAAGATTTTACCTCTGTCATCGTTTTGAATTTGATAATTAGGGGATTAGTTTTCTTGAAAATTAATACAAAAAACAGTAAACAAATGTTGAATACTAAATGAACCGTTGCGAATTCTTCCAAACTTCCTTCTTTCAAAAAAGCGTAAAATGCAATAATTAATGCGTTGGCACTTTGTGTGATTCTTAGAAATAATAGAAACTTTAAATCTTGTTTGGCAACTGCTTCGGCTTCGGCAATGTGGAGTGGAAGTGTTACAATTCCTAAAATAGCGTACCATCCACAAAATATCTGAATACCAGCATTTTGAGAGAAAATTCCTGAGAAAAAAAGAATGATTAGTACAAAAGAAATACTCAAAGAAATCAACCCACCAAGCCAATAGGCACTGCCAATAATATTTTTTTGTTGGTTGTGGTCGTCGGTAGAAGCCCGCATGACTAAGGCAGATTGTAGTCCGCCCGATTTTATCATTTCAAATAAAATTACGGCAGTGGTGTAAACGATGTATTCGCCTAAGATTTCAGGTTTAGTCACTCTCACCAATAACATAAACGACCCCAAGCCAATAATGGCAGGAAGTAGTTGGCTGGCAAATGCCAATCCTTGAATGGTAGCCTGACTTTTGTTTTTAATCATATAATAAGCGATTTGCGAAAAGCGAGTATTACAATTCTAAGCTCCAGCTATCGGATTTTTTTTCTATTTCCAAACTCAAATTTTGCAACCCTCTTAAAAATTGACCTAAAGATATTTCTTTTTTTGGGTACTTCACCAATGTATTCCTCGGCAAAATCGGTATCTACGCCATTCAGAATGAATTGAGGGGTATTTCCTGTTGTTTTTTTGAAAATATTTAAAATATCTCTGTCAACTCTACCCCAAACACGATTTGCCCGACATAATAATATGGCATAATTGAGTTTGGGAAAAAGTCCAGGTTTGATGATAATATCGTCTAAGGATGGAAATTCAATCAAAATAAAATCTTTAATATTTTTATGTTTATTTTCTCTTGCCTCCAAAAATGCTTCGTAACTATCTGGTATTGAGATGCCAAAGGTTTTTCGTTCTGGTTCTTTTATCGTGATGGGTAAATAAGTATCTGAACTTCCTGTTGAGTTATTGATGAGCAATTGTTTTTCAACGGTATAAT
>JAAFIU010000387.1 GCA_013298805.1 Cytophagales bacterium
TGAATTTTTCTTCTTGAAGCGTTTCTGACTCGTAATAATCTTTGTTGACGAAAGTTTCCCACCATTCGGGAAGCACTAAATGATAAATTGTTGTTTCCATGACCTAAATTTACGATATAATTGTTAGATTCTGAAAACAAGGAAATTATGTACGACATCATCATTACGGGCGGAGGCTTATCGGGTTTAGTGAGCAGTATCATTTTGTCGAAAGCTGGCAAAAAAGTTTTGGTGATTGAGAAGAAAAAATATCCTTTTCACCGAGTTTGTGGCGAATATATTTCTAATGAAACTCGTCCATTTTTGACATCTATCGGGTTAAATTTCAAGGAATTAGACGTTAAGGAAATTACTAAATTTTTGTTTACTTCACCCGCAGGTAGGAAATTAGAAACTGATTTAGATTTGGGTGGATTTGGCATAAGTCGTTATCAATTAGACGATTCTTTGTATCAATTAGCTCAAACTGTTGGCGTTACATTTTTATTAGAAAATACCGTAGAAAGCATTAATTTTCAAAATGATAGCTTCGTTGTAAAAACATCTTTTGAAACTTTCAAAAGCCGTTTTGTGATTGGAGCTTTTGGAAAACGCACAAAATTGGACGCCACTTTACAAAGAGATTTCTTCACGAAAAGAAGCCCATATATTGGCGTAAAATATCACATCAAAACCGATTTTCCAAAAGATTTAATTGCTCTTCATAATTTTAAAGATGGCTATTGTGGCATTTCTGCTATCGAAGGAGACAGATATTGTCTTTGCTATTTGACGACTCGTGAGAACCTTCGTCAGCACGGAACAATTGCTGAAATGGAAAGAAATATTCTCTGGAAAAATCCACATTTGAAGAAGATTTTCACGGAATCTGAATTCCTTTACGAAAAACCAGAAGTCATCAACGAAATATCTTTTGCCCCTAAAACTACCATTGAAAATCATATTTTAATGGTAGGCGATTCGGCAGGATTGATTACGCCACTTTGTGGAAACGGTATGGCAATTGCCATTCACGGAGCTAAGTTATTGGCTGAAAGCATTTTAAAAAACTATGACGACCGTAAATTAGTTGAATCCAATTATCAAAAACTATGGGAAAGACACTTTTCGCAGCGGCTTTGGGTTGGAAGAAACGTGCAAAAACTGTTTGGCAATGAAGTCATTTCTGAAATTGCTTGGGCAACATTAAAAATAATCCGTCCTGCTTTAGGAGCAATTATTAAAGCAACACACGGAGAAGTTTTTTAATGTAACCCGAATCTTCCGATTCGGATTGAAAACTATCGAACCAGAAGGTTCGAATTACAGAGGTAACTGCTTAATGTAACCCGAATCTCCTGATTCGGACTGTAAACGTTCGAACCAGAAGGTTCGAGTTACAAAGGTAACACTGTTGTATTTTTCACTTCCGACATTACAAAAGAACTACTAATATGGGCAACACTCTGTAAATCAGAGAGTTTCTTCTGATAAAATTCATTATATGCCTCCATATCTTTGGCTACAACCTTTACCATATAATCAAAACTTCCCGAAATAACGCTACATTCTATTACTTCTGGAAACTGTTTGATAGCATCTTCAAATTCCTCAAAATGGTTTTTTTGTTGTTTATCCAAACTAATACTACAATAGACTATTAGCGGATTTCCAATCATTTTTTTGTTCAAAATCGTTACGTATTTTGATATAACACCCTCATTTTCAAGCCGTTTTATACGGTCGTGGGTGGGAGTCATAGATAAATTTATTTTCTGAGAAATCTCTTTCAGTGTAAATTGTGCATTTTCTTGAAGGAGTTGTAATATACGAATATCAGTTTTATCAATGCTCATAAGAAAAATTTACTTTAAATAATTGTTAAAGTACGAATTTACAGATTTTTTTTCTTCAAAATGATTTATAAATTCAATTATTTTCTTATTATTTTACTTTTTACAAAAGTATTTCCTGTATGATTAATTTTGTACATCACTTCATTTACAGACAAGGATTTAGAGTTTAGGAGCTAATTGTTTATTTGAAAAAATTGCTTGATTACACATTCATTTTGGTTGATTATCTAATTATTAGTAAAGTCTCCTAAACTCTCTAATCCACTAAACTCCCAATATTATGATAATCGGTGTTCCAAAGGAAATCAAAAACAATGAGAATCGTGTAGCTGTGACACCAGCAGGTGTGGCTGAATTCAAGAAAAACGGTCATACTACATATATACAGTCTCAAGCGGGTGCAGGTAGCGGATTTTCTGATGAGGAATATACAAAAGCTGGTGCGAATATTTTATCCACCATTGAAGAGGTTTATGCCATTGCAGAAATGATTTGCAAGGTAAAAGAGCCAATTGCTTCAGAATACGCCCTTATCAAAGAAAATCAATTACTGTTTACTTATTTTCACTTTGCCTCCTCGGAAGAATTGACGCACGCTATGATTGAGCGTAAATCAATTTGTTTGGCTTATGAAACCGTTGAAAAAACGGATAGAAGTTTGCCTTTATTAGTACCCATGTCGGAAGTAGCAGGACGTATGGCGATTCAAGAAGGAGCAAAATACTTAGAAAAACCAATGGGGGGACGTGGTATTTTGTTAGGTGGTGTAGCAGGCGTAAAACCAGCTAATGTGTTGATTTTAGGCGGTGGAATTGTGGGAACCCAAGCAGCTAAAATGGCAGCAGGTTTAGGAGCTAATGTAACAATTATGGACGTAAGTTTACCACGTTTACGTTATTTAGAAGACGTAATGCCAGCCAATGTTGATACCGTGATGTCCAACGAATACAATATTCGTGAGGCAATTAAATTATCAGATTTGATTATCGGAGCAGTTCTTATTCCAGGGGCAAAAGCACCACATTTGATTACTCGTGCAATGTTGAAAGAAATGCGTGCAGGGACAGTTTTAGTGGACGTTGCTGTTGACCAAGGTGGTTGTATTGAAACTTGTAAGCCAACAACCCACGAAAATCCAACGTTTGAAATTGACGGAATCGTACATTATTGCGTTGCCAATATGCCAGGAGCCGTTCCATATACTTCGACTTTAGCTTTAACGAATGCGACTTTACCGTATGCAATTCAATTGGCAAACAAAGGTTGGGAAAAGGCTTGCCGTGAAAATGAGGAGTTAGCAAAAGGATTAAACGTGGTAAGTGGAGAAGTAGTTTACAAAGGAGTTTCTGACGCTTGGGGCTTATCTTTGAGCGATGTTAAGAAATGGTTATAATTCACATAACTACTTGCGTTTAAGCATTTTATACTTTACATTTGATATGTGTTTATGCGAAATAAACAAAAATATTAAATAGTGGTTAGGTATTAAGTCAAGAGGCTGTCTCAAAAGGGCAGTCTCTTTTCTTTTTACGGGTTATTTTGTAAATTAGATTTATGAAACAGCCAAATCATCGGGTAGTTTTTAAGCCCTATACTCCCAATCAGTTAAGTCTATTACC
>JAAFIU010000022.1 GCA_013298805.1 Cytophagales bacterium
TACTTTTCGTTATTTCTTGCGTAACCCAATTTGTCAAGAAATGGGACGTAAGTTTAAAATAGCATTTTCAAATACAGAAGAAGATACCGCTTTGACTTATATGCACGATATGGGTTTTATTCCTAAGATTCAAGATGGAAAACGTGGATTTAAGGTTGTTCTCGGTGGTGGTTTGGGTGCTCAACCAATGATGGCTAAAATTGCTCACGAGTTTTTACCTGAGAATGAGATAATTCCTTATTTGGAAGCTACTTTGAGAGTTTTTGACCGTCATGGAGAACGTAATTCTCGTCACAAAGCAAGAATCAAATTCTTAATTCAAAAAATTGGATTTGAAGTACTTGTGCAATTAATTCATGATGAACAAAAAGCGATAAAGAGTAAGTCTTTTGAGATTGATATTGAGACAGGAAAATGGGCGGTTACGGCTGAAGAAATGCCTTCAAAAACTTCAGATGTAAGTGTTGAACAAACTCCTGCTTATGAACTTTGGAAAGCCACAAATACATTTGAACAAAAGCAAAAAGGTTTTTACGGTGTTTATATTAGAATCTTAAATGGTAATATTCATTCAACGACTTCTCGCTCGTTAATTGAACAATTAGATGGATATATTGCTGATGACGTTCGTGTGACGATTAATCAAGGATTGATGTTGAAATTCGTTCCAGAAGCTAATTTACCTTATGTTTATTCTGTGTTGGAATCACACGGATTGGCGGCAGCAGGAGCAAATTCAATGGCAAATATTACTGCTTGTCCAGGAACAGATACTTGTAATTTAGCAATTTCGGATAGTACTAATATTACTTCTAAATTAGAATCTGTCATTACGGAAGATTTCCCTGAATTGATTCACAATAATGAAATCAAAATTAAGATTTCGGGTTGTATGAATTCTTGTGGACAACATGGTATGGCGAATATCGGTTTTCATGGTTCATCCTTGAAAGCGGCTGATAAAAGAGTTTTACCTGCATTACAAGTGCTTTTGGGTGGTGGAACGGTTGGTGATGGAGTTGGGCGTGTGGCTGATAAAGTGATTAAAGTTCCTTCAAAAAGAGGTCCAGAAGTTTTAAGAGTAGTTTTGAACAATTACGAAGAAAATGCTAACGAAGGCGAATATTTTAATGATTATTATGACCGCCAAGGTGAGAAGTATTTCTATACATTATTGAAGCCTGTTGCGGATTTAACAACCTTGAAAGATGATGATTTTATTGATTGGGGACAATCAGAGCAATTTGCAACTGAAATTGGAGTTGGTGAATGTGCTTCGGTAATTATTGACTTAGTAGCTACTTTATTGTTAGAATCAGTTGAAAAAATGGATTGGACAAATGCTGCTTTTGAAGAAAACCGTATTGCTGACTCCATTTATCACGCATATAGTGTATTTGTGAGTGCTGCAAAAGCTTTATTGTTAGATAAGTCGGTAAGTGCTTCTACACAAAGTGGCGTAATTGATAAATTCCAAGAGAATTTTGTTGCAACAGGAGATATTTCTTTAAGTGGTAAAACGTTCCAAGAATTAGTTTTACAAATTAATCAAAACGAGCCTTCGGAAGAATTTGCAAAATCATATATTGCAGATGCTCAAGCATTTTTAGGATTAGCAAAAGCGTACCGTGAAGAGTTAGTAAATGCTTAATTAAAGATAAGTAAAGGTTAGGATTTAGTTGTTAGGCAATAGTATTGGAATTCGCTATTACCAAGCTATTACAATATATTCAAACAATATCGCATTGGCGAACCGTCTAATTTTTAAAGAATACTTAAAATAAAAGCGTTGAATCTTATTTTTCGGTGAGATTCAACGCTTTATTTTTCCAATTGAATACCAAAATGAATCATTTAGAGCAATTTTATACATTAGACCCGAAACCGAAACTTACCGTTGTTGGTGCAGGTCCTGGTGACCCAGATTTAATTACAGTTAAGGCTATTAAAGCGTTAAAGACTGCCGATGTGGTACTTTATGATGCTTTGATTTCTGAGGAATTATTAGATTACTGTAAAATTGATGCTGAAAAGATTTATGTTGGAAAACGCCCAGGAGAAAGTCATTCGCAGGATGCAATTAATTTTATGATTGTGGAGAAAGCGTATATGTACGGACACGTTGTACGTTTGAAAGGCGGCGACCCATTTATTTTTGGTCGTGGAATGGAGGAAATAGAATATGCCAAAGGTTTTGGTTTAGAAACAGCCTATATTCCTGGAATTTCGTCTTCGGTAGCTGCTGCTGGTTATGCGGGTATTCCATTGACTACAAGAGGGATAAGTGAAAGTTTTTGGGTAATTACTGGAACAAAAACAGATGGTACATTATCTAAAGATTTAGCACTTGCTTTACAGACAAGTGCTACGATTGTGGTATTGATGGGTATAAATAAATTGAGTCAAATATCGAAGATTTGTCAAGATTTAGGAAAGGGTAATTTACCCGTGGCAATAGTTCAACACGGAACAACTGATAAACAAAAAGTAGGAGTGGGCTTAGCTAAAGATTTGAAAGTTGTGGCAGAGGAAAATAGTTTATCGAACCCTGCGGTGATAATTTTGGGAGAAGTTGTTAAATATGCTTCTGTTGATTTATTATCTGGAATTAGTGAAAACTATAATTGTAAAGATAGTTAAGTAATTGTTCGTATTTCGATGCGACCGTAGCTCGGTTCGATATTCTGGAAATAACAATTTGATAATCAAATATTTACGATAAATAAAAACGTTGTTTCATTTGTACTGATTACTTAATACAAAAAATAAACACTATTTAAAAAAGCCTAAGGGGTCTTCTTTTTTGGTAGTGAGTTCTTGTAGATAGGTTGTATCTATAAATGAAGAGTCTAATAGTCGGCATTTATGAAGATAATCCCATGCTCGGTCATAATGCTCTAATTGAAATTCTGCAATGGAGAATTTGAGCCATCCATTGGCATTTGAAGGGTCTATTTGCAGTGATTTTTCTAACAGTCTTAGGGCATCATCAATATCATCACAATTTCTTTTTTCTTTGTAACACGCCAATTGAACAGTGGCAATATCTACCATTAATGTTGGATTGTCGGGTGATAATGTCAAACCTTGACGAAGTAGTTTTGTAGATTCTTCGTAATTTCCTTTTTGATAACTAACAGAACCTAAACCCCAAAAAGCATCAACATTTTCTTGATTTAATAAGTAACAAAGGTTGAACCTATAAGTAGCAGTATCCAAAAGCCCATCATTTAAGTATTCCCATCCTCGTTCTGCAAAGAATTTACTGGCATCAATTCTATCTTTAAAGCTTTTGTCGCATTGAATTAAAAACTCAGTAGAATGAATTATTTGCTCCTCCGCCATTTTCTTACTACCAAAGAGAGGTACATATCTAACGTCTTGACTATCAGTTGTTGATAATTTCGGAGATACTTCTCGATTGCTTGCAAACGGAAGTAGTGGGGTCTGAGCCATCAAGGGTAAGCTGGATGACAAAATGAAAATATATAATAAAGCTCTCATATAATTATTTACGCTCAATAATAACGCCATATAGTGGTTTTGTATTGTCCAAAAAGACTTAATGCTCTCAAAATGATAGAATTAATTGAGAATAATAAAAATAGCAGTTTTTTGTTATGAAACACAAGACTTTGGTAAGTAATTATAGAAACTTTTGGCACTATGATTGTACCAATATTACAAAATCTTGTTGTAAGGGTTTGAATATTAATGGATTATCTGTTATGTTTGTTTTCGTGATAAACATACATTAACATACCCCCAAAAACATGAAATTATGAATACCTTTCGTACCTCTGTGAAAGTTAGCCAAAATATGCTTGTGAAGGTCTTTTTGCGGTCACTTTTTTATACAATTCCGATTGGAATGTTTTTAACTACCTGTAACTTTTTATTTGAATCTGTCAGAAAAGTTTATTTTGATTGGTTAATCGTGATTGTACCAACACTTTTTGTGTTGATGGTTGGGTGTATATATGACATATTGAAAGTCTTGAAAAAGGAACGTAAAATGGTTGGAAGGAAAAAAACGTATGTTCAGAAAAATGCAGGATATAGAATATCAAAGTCAAAATTGGTGACGAATTAAGTAAGGGTTTGTTTGTGATTGGAAATTTGGAATATAGAAAACCAAAACGCCACCTCGAATTTTTGAGGTGGCGTTTTGATTTAAGAACCCATAGATTATGGTAAATCTAATAAAAATCCAATGGTGAAATTGGCATCCCAATCAAACACAAATTGATTACAATCGGTGGCATCAGCAATAGATTTATAAATATTTAGACCCGCTTTCGACTTTGCATTGTCCAATTGATAAGCCGATGGAGCATCAAGTACGGTATAACGTTCTTTATCTTTACGTACTTTTTTAGCTAATTCAAATGGAACTCCACCAATGATAAAGCAAGTCTTGCGTTTATCGGAAGGAATTTGTTTAGCCTTTGCTTGAACTTCCTTAGCTACTACATCATCAGAGGTATTATTTTGAAAATATTTTGCTCCGAAAGTCTCTACCGAATTTAGTTTATCGCCTTCTTTCCAAGAAATTTTGGTATTACCTGAGCCAATATCTGCTACGAAAGAATTGTCAGCGTATTGAGCAGGCTGTACACATTTTAGTCCTAATTTACCTTCTTGCTCTGGCGTAACGGTATTTACGAAGTATTTTAAAGACTTGAGTACGTTAATGATTTTTTGAGTTCCTTCGGCTTTTACAGCTCCAGAACTAACCACAAAGTGAATATCACGCCCACTTACACCATAATCTAACATTCCTGCAATGTACTTTTTCAAACCAGTTCTGATGTCATCGTCCGAAGCCATATTTTCCATCACCAAACTATTTCCAAATTCTGCTTTTTCGAGTTTCCAGTTTTTGTCAGCATCAATTCTGATAATGAATGAATTAAATCCACTTGCACCCAATTCAACAACTCCCTTTAATTTTCCTGCAATTGGCCCTGGAGGGGTATAATTAAAACGAGGTTTTTGTCCACCATCTGTAGCTGATGATGAGTGCGAGTCTGAGGCTGAACTGCTTTCAGAAGTGCTTGAAACTGAATCAGAACCACTTGGACTCTTACTTGTGGTTTCTGTGGTAGTTTCAGGAGCTATTTTTTTTAGAGCTTCTCGCCCGCCAAGCATAACGAAGCCGAAGTATATAGCAGCTAATACAAGGGCGGTGATTAGTAATCTTCCCGCAACGGTTAATCTTTGCATTGTTTTTACAGTTTTAGTTGAATCGTAAATGATAGTCTAAATTAAACAAAGTCTTCATCCATTGCAATTTAGATTGGGGTATTTGGTAAATCTATCTTGGATATTTGTAAAAATTAAGGATGGAAATAATTTTAATGAAAAAGGTCAGACGAAAAATATTCATCTGACCTTTTGATAATTATGTGAAAGGGTTTTTATTTCTTCGACAATTGACGAACTTTTTTATTGAGTTTATTAATTTTTTTGTCTTGCTCAATTACATAAAGGGTCAATTCTTCAATTTTTTGTAACAAAATAGCTTGTGTATTGGCAAGGTCAATACCTTGTTGATTTACCTCAGCAGTAGAAGGTACATCTGGTAAGTGCTTGTTCAATTGAATGTATTGAGCAACTTCGTTGAGTGAACGGAGTTTGTACGATTTATCAAAAACAAAGTCGGCCCAAAATGTTGTTCCGTTGGTTGCCACTCTTACTTTTTCGGTGATAATACCACCTGCAACTGCCATTTTGTAGTTACTTCCTGCTGGAATTGTTACCGTCGGTGTTCCGACAGTAATTCCATTTGGAAAACCTACTGGGCTTTGTGCATTTGATTTTTGAACGAATAATAAACCTACAATAAGAGAGAGTAAAATGAGTTTTTTCATGATGTTTTATGTTTTAAATTATGATTATCAATTTTATGATACAATTTAAGTTTATTTACTAATAATGCCAAATGGTTAATTATTAATCCCTACATAAAGTACGAAACTTTAGGTAGGGAATCTAATTTAACATTACTTCTGGGAATGAGTTAAACGAATCTAAAAGTCATTTTACTCGTTTCTCCATTAATTACACGTTTTGATTTCTGCTTTGAATACCGCATTTTTAGCCGTATCAAAGCCAGGTTTTAATAGAATTATTTGTCCCGCTTCATAAGTTACATTTGGAGATGGGGTAAAAATACCATCGCCAATTCTCTTATCCGATTCAATAAGTCCAGTAGCTTTCACTTTATCAAGTCCCGTAATTACGTCTGAAACTACATTTACACTCATTGGAGCAACAATTACATCTACTGATGTCGAACCTCCAGTGCTACATTGTACTAAATAAGTTGTGGTAATTGCTGGCGTAAATGTTGCGGTAGTCCCCGTTTGAGTAGATGTACCACCAAACCAAGTCAATGTTCCAGAACAGCCAGTTGCCTCCAAAGTAACTGACGAATTAGGACAAATTATTGGTTTACTTGGCGTTACTGTAATGAAATTCTGTCCATTACAATTTGTACCTTGTGTGATGGTAACACTTACTTTTGCACTTGTACAGCCAATCTTTGGTTCGCAAAATCCTATATATGTACCTGGTTCGGTTACGATACGATTGTTCGTATTTGTTGCCAGTACACTATTATTAGCCGAAGGAGTTTCCCATCTGAAAACATCCGTAAGGGCAGGACACGAGGCACTCAAAATCACACTTTCACCTTTGCATATTTGTAAGCTACTTGGCGTGATTGTTGGTGACGTATAAAGCGGATTAACAGTCATGGCAAATGCAGCCGAAGTGTGACTACAACCATCAACCGTTGCCGTGACGGTGTACGATTGACTAACCGTTGGCGTAACAGTGATTGACGTACTTGTGTCATTATTCGACCAAGTATAAGTTGCATTCGGAATTGCCGAAGCCTTTAGCTCAGTTGGAGTGCTTGCACAGATTTCGCTTATTCCACTAATCGTTGGAATAGGGGGTAAAGGCTTAACACTTATTGATGTACTTGCGGTTGACGAACACAGATTCAATGAAACTGTTACTGTATAAGTGCCTGCATTATTGCTACTTACGTTTGGAATTTGTGGGTTTTGGAGCGTTGAGCTAAATGAATTTGGTCCAGACCACAAATACGAAGAACCTCCATTGCTGTTGAGTTTCAGTGTTGCTGCTTCACAAATAACAGAACTTGTCTCCATTTCAATGACAGGCAGTAGTTTCACCAAAACATTCGTAGTGGTTGAATCTTTACAAGCATTATCTGTCATCACAACGGTATAAGTACCGCTTCCTACTGAGCCAATATTCGTAACTTGAGGATTAGGAATATTTGACGTAAAGCCGTTTGGTCCTCTCCATGCGTAGGTTGTTCCACCGCTACTACTCAATGATAATGTACTACCTTCACAAAGTGGAGCATTACTACTTACCGTCATATTGAGAGCCTTCACCATTACATTGGTTGTGGCAGTAACCTGACAACGATACGAGGTAACCATAAGCGTATAAACTCCCCCTGCTGCACTACTTGCTGACTCTATTTTAGGGTTTCGTGCGGTTGATGTAAAGCCATTTGGCCCTGCCCACGAGTAATTATCACCTTTATTTGCTCCGAAAGTAATGGCACTTCCTTTGCAAACTGGCGTGTTAGTCGTTGGAGTTGAGAATGAATACGAGCAATCATTTTGAGCAATTCTTCTGATATAGAAGGTCTTCTCGCCATCATTGTATCCTGTGCAATTCATGGCAATCGCTTTTACTCCATACGAGCCAACCCATGAGGTATCTCTCAAAACCGTCGTGATAACTCCACTATTATCAACATTTACCGCTAAAGGCGAGAAATCTAACTTATAAGGATTTGCCCCTGTACCACGATTTACATTGTAATTATAGGTAAATCCTGCTTTCAATGTAAATGATTTTTTCATTGAATTTGAGAAATACACTACGTCTAAAGGCACAGCTGCTGATGTTGCCGCTCCGCTGATGGTAGTATAAAAGAGCGAGTTGTTGGCTCTAAACACTCCGCAACCTACTGTTGCACCCGTAGCTGGATTGATGAACGTGAGTGCATCTTGGTCGGAAACAAAACTCGAAAGTTCATTGAAATAAACCTTAATGACCGATGTCATGCTACCTTCCAAAGTCTGAGCCGTACAAGTTGGTTTAGTTTCTGTTCCTGTTGGTAAAATTGTACTAACCGCATACAAACCACAATTTGGGTTGTTTTCTGTAATGCTTGCAGGAATCGAAACTGTACTAAAAACCTTATCTGGTTGTTTGATAATTTGGTCTTCTATCGTAACTGTTACCGCTGGATTTGCATTATTCACCAGTTCAAAAACGATTGGGTTTTCAACCAAACCTGCCAAAGCATCGGCTTTGAATTGTACGTTTTTATCTAAGTCATACTCCTTATTTCTATCAGCTTTGAAGAGTTTGAAACTCACGGTTTGTTCGTCTTCAAAATAAATAGTATTAAAGAATAAACGATTTACTTCGTGATTGATAGATTTATTTCGACCGACCAATTTTCCATTAATATAGGCTCTCAGTTCATCATTCGGCTCGATTGTCATGCCATTTACTCGACCAATCAGGTTCATGTTTGATTGATATTTGGTAAAATCATCAATCATTGGAGCTCCTAAGTCGGCTTGGTTTAATAAACTTTGTTCTGAAACCAATTCATCAGGCGAAAGTGGTGAATTTGGATTATTAGGATCAACAGGAGCTTGCGAATTATATAAATTAGTATTGTAAGTAAGATTTCCAGTATTTGATATTCTCAATAGATAACCTTTTAATGGTTCTAAGAAACTTAAATTACCAATCCAACCTACACCCGCAACATACTGAGCAAATAACGTTTGACTCTTAATAATATCACCATTAAGCGGTACAAGTCCACGTAAGGCTTGTGTAACGGTCATGCCCGTAGATGGTACATACCCGAGCCAGTTCCATTGTGGTTTGGCTTTGATTGTAATCGGGAATGCACTTGCTGTATATGGCTCACCTTTGATGGTAATCGTATCTTGTTCTGGCACATAAATCAAATAACGCTTGGTTGGTAAAACTACGTCATCAAGGGCATCCCAAGCACCATTTTCATAGACAGCAAAGTTATCATCGGTCTTAATCAATGCCCCTACTTTATTTTTCAATGACGAAAGGACTTTAGTGAAAGTATTATTTCCAGTACCCAAGTTGAGGTTGAAAGATACCCAGTTGAAACCTTTATTGAGTGCAATTGATTTCTTTACCAAGTTCAAAACATGAATCTGCTGAGGAACGAGCGGACTTCCCACTAAGCCACCTTCTTCGTAGGTGATTTGTTCTAAAACTTCTACATATTCATTACATTTATCACCGTCCCAAACATGGAATTCAATTGGTTTGTCAATATCGGTTGAATTTCCGTAAATAGTCAAGAATGTCAACCAACGTCTTGAATCATCAGGCAAGCCTGTTGTTGGATTTGTGCCTTCAGTTGGAATATTTCTATAATACTGAACTCTGCCTACACCACGGATTTGCCCATCAATTTTAGCAATAATCACATCAGACGGGTCTTTTGATTTCATACCAAATATGCTTAAATCAATGACCATGTTCATGCTGCCTTCATACTGCGAAGGATTATCTACTACATAAGCAGGTTGCGGACAACGCACACGATAGTCAATCAAAAGCGGCTCTTTACCTTTTGAACCTACCATTTGAATCGTATCTAAATAATCACCAATCAATAAATCCTGTTGGAACGTCAGCGTTACATCAGCCACTTGCCCAGGATTGAGCGTACCTGTAGATGGCGAAACCGTCAGCCACGAAGGAACACTTTCCATGCGGAAACTGGCAATGCTTCCCCCACGATTACGAATTTGGCGTTTTACTGAGAATGGTTTCAGCACTTCGTTGGTTTCGATTACATCCGTACCTACCCATTCCAAGTTATTTTGATTGACCGCAAATTCCCATTTAATCGTTTTTGGAATCATGTTGCCCGCTTTGTCTCTGATAGCCGCCGCTTGATGGTTTGGATTATCCAATAGTTTGGCATCGTCATAATCTTTACCACTCACCACAACCCTAAAAGTACGATTCTCAAAGAAAACGGGGTTGATATTTGGCACAATAATAAGTTTATTTCCAACGCACGAAATTTTAGCATCCACCAAAGCATTGGTTGTGGCATCGTACAAACCGATGGTATTGTTTGATAAAATATCCGCCTGAACTACCTTATCACAATTGATTGGCTCGTTGAAAGTAATGGAGATTTCATCACCTGGGTCCCAAGTGCCATCACCTGGCTCTGGTACGCCTACGAGTTCGGGTGGATTTCGCTCAATACTTCCTTTAATAACCGTTGAAATACCAGGAGCTAAACTGGGGTTGGTACATTCAGCAACTGCTCTGATTTCATAGAGTCCATCCTTAAATAGCTCAGTATTCCATTGATATTGAGTGAAAATATCAGTTAGATTAGCTTTAAGAATCGTTGAAATATTCGTCCAAGCACCATCACCACCGATAGGTCTATACTGAATCAAAACTTGCTTTAAATTTGCATCATTCTTATTATATTCGGTTAAAGTAATATCTAACTTGTTTAATGACCCAGGAGTTACTACCCAATCTTGAAGTGGAAAACCAATATCAATTGGACTACATGGCTCTATAAAATGGGTATCAAAAGATAATTCTTGATAAAATTTATAACTTACCCCAACGGTATCTTTGGTGGCAAATAAAGAGTCATCTCTTGCTTGAACTGCATCGTACTCACATTCGCTATAATAGGCAATTTTTATACCATCATAGTTATATTTTACGGGTCCTTTGTCTATGGTCATCGTAACCTTTTGGGGCTGTCCATACTTAACCGTAAAAGGGATTGGCGTTGCTGTAATGGGTTGCCCATTTATTTTTACGATAGCTCCATAGGGATTGCTTTCATTGACCAGTTTTACAAGATATGCTCTTGTCTCTTCAGAGGGACTTTCATTTCCTAATGATAGCGTATAAACAGCCTGTGTATTAGAGGGAACATTGATTAATTGAGATACATTTGAACTGAAATTAACCCGTTCTCTTGGTCTACCACCCTCATAAGGGCAAGATGTTGTACCCGCATAAAGGGCAAAAATAGCAGCTTTATAGTTATCGTTGGCGATAGATGCCGGTAAGCTATGACCAGCACTAATATTATTAAATACACGCTCTGAGGTACTATAATTATACCCATTATTCAAACCATTGATGGTATTCTCAATTGTACTGGCATCTGAACTTTCAAAGCTATATCTTGGGAGCTGAACCGAATTTGGGTATCTTATTCCTATAGCATGAGCATCATCTCTGTCGTCATCAGCTATAAAAAAACCGTAGGTGTTGGTGCCTGTATTACTAACAGTCTTGCTACCCTCAGAGGTTACATTATAATTAAATCCAAAGTTAAAACTCCCTCCTACGCCTCCAAATAAAACACCAAGACTGGTTTCAGAATCAAAATTGTACTCATCTGAATAATTGAAAGTCTTGTCTGTACTATTATCAAGCGTTGTACTTTCTTGAAAACTTGCCCCTGCATCTAAAGTCAAAATTTTATTAGCATTGTTATAAGATATAACCTTTCTTTTGTCTTCATCTGCAATTATTTTTCTCCAAGATTTATACGTACCCAGATAAGATAAGCTATCTGATTTATTAGTAGCAGGGAGTGCCGATAATTTTATTAATTCAGGTAACAAGACATTTTCGATATATCTGGTTGAATAAATAAAGTTGCTATTAAATTTATTGTCATTTACACTCAATTTTGAGGTAATTTTTACGGCACAATTTAACGTATCCCAATCCATTAAATCTGATAATCCCCAAACCATGTTTCGGGTTGTACCAATATATAAATCACCGTCTCTACCTACATAATCATCCCCTGTGCTTGTCGAAATAACTTCGTTGTTTGTATAACACACTTGGTCTGTTACATTGTTTGAGTAGTTTTTGTTTTTAGTCCAAGTTTCGGTGGTATTAGCAATCATCTCAATCGTTTGTCCGATAGATACTCCTAAACCCTCTGAGAGAGTCCAAGTTGGTCCAACTGAAACAAAAAGCCCTTGGCTATTACCGTAGTTTTTAGAAACCGAAGTAGAGTAATTAACACAACTTGAAGTCCCTTTTTCCCGCCAAGCATAACCTTGGTCTCCTGGAGGGTCTCGTAAAATATCCACAATAATAGGGTTTGAAACACTCGTAAAGGTACTTCCACCCCTTGATTTTTCTCCCAAAACAATCGCTTGAATAGGATTCGTTAAAACGCCTTCTCGGGTATCAATCTTAGCTCTAATTTCAAGTTTTTTGGTATAAGGTGGGGTTATGTTTACTGAGCCAGGTCTAAATTTATAGTCAAATTTGCCCTTGGTTAAATTATTAGTTGAATCGGGTAAATCAGAAATCCCATTTTTTATAATAATAGTTGCATCATTTGAATAACATCTATTACCATAATAATCTTCAAAAACTTTAATGGTAGTGGTTGAATTTTGTAAAAACTTCAAAACCGCAACATTGCCCAGCGTATTGCATTGGTAGGCAGAAACAATTGGACTTGCCTCAACTTGTAGTGGGGCATAGTAAATAAAATCTGCACTGTCTTTTTGAATATCTCGCAAGTCCATCAATTTACCTTGCAAATTGAATTGAGTCATAGCAGCAGGAACACCATAATAAACAACATTTACATTGAATGCCCGAGCTGGTAAACTCCTGAAAATATGTTTTCCGTCAGGGTTGAATATTGTATCAGTTTTTACAAAACAACCATCTAATGTCTTGACCGATACAACGGCATAGTGAGAAGAATCAGGAATAATAGATTTCTTACAAAGTCCACCAGCTACTTGTACCTTGATACTCCTAACGGTATTATCTAAAAATACAACTCCTGCTTTTGGGGTTTGTAATTTTCTAAATTCTACAAATCCAGGCGAAAAAAGATGGTCTTTATAAACTGCTGATAGTTTAATGTTAACGCCTGGCTCAAAATCTGCCGTCCATTTACCATTTTTATCTGTAATTATTTGAGGAAAAGCAGATTTGCCATTCACTAAAATCTCTACTTTGTCTTCAAAACAAAACGTATTAGCAAAACGTACATAACCCGAAACATTAACGGTTGATACATCTTTAAAATCAACACCACTCACCGCTGTATTACTCGTATTGAGGTTTACGACTCTCACATTTGGCTCAAATTCATGCGGTTTGCTGGTTGAACGTCTGACATTATTGCTCCAAGTGGCTTTGGTCAAAATACCTTCTCTTGGAACAGTTGAACCCCAATTGGTGGCAGCATAATCATTTACATATTTATCTGTACCTTCGTTCAAATCAAAGTAGCTATACAACATTGCCGTTGTAGAATCTTGTGGAATGCCGACCACAAAATGCCTCTGGATTTCGTTTTGTGGCAAAGCAGTTTTATAAATCGCTACTTCATCAATCAAACCTGTATAGAATTTACCTGTTGCAGCATCGGTTGAATTGGTGGCTATCAACCACGGATTACCCGTTGCCCAGTTGGAAGTTCCCGAAAAAGAAACCGTTGCCGATAATTCGCCTTCCAAATATACTTTGGCTGTGCCGTGGGTATTATCCATTGCTACGGCGACGTGATAATATTTGGCTTTGATTGTACCTAAATCTGTAATGTTTCCGTTGAGATTTAAGTATAATTTGCTGTTATCAACGTATAATTCATACAAACTACCTTTTGAAAGTACCGTTTGGCGAGATTTCAAATCGAATGGATGAAACAACACTTCCACCGTTGAAGTATCTGGAATATCATAATTCGTTAGGTTTCCATACGATTTATCGGCGGCATTGAATTCTACTGCCGAATTGAAATCGAAGTTTTTCATCGGCGTTGCTCTGAAACTTTCGGTGGTGCTGTAATTGATGCCATCAATGGCATAGTACCCCGTTACGTCCGAAACTCCCGAACTATACACTTCTGGGATGTCTGTCGAGTATTTTGCTCCGCCGTAGATATTGGCAATGGTTGGAACGGTAGAATTATCAAAAACTTTCTGCCCTACGCCTTCGTCCATTTTCCAGTAAGCTACCAAGCCATTTTCGGTTTTTGAAACTGAACGGTTTTTGGTTGCTCTCACTTCGGTTTGGGTCAGTGGGCGGTTATAAACTCTAATATCATCTATTTTTCCGTTGAAAAAACCGCCTGTACCTATCTTGCTACCAATATTCAAATAGTTTTTAGTACGTGAAATGGTCGCAGGTTTTGTGCCAATAAAGTTGCCATCAATCATTACTGACATTGCCGAACCATTATAAATCATCGTAACCTGATGCCATTGGTTAGGCAGTTCGGGATTGGTTATTTCGTTTGGAATAAAATATTTCAAACTATCGCTACCTGTACCATTTCCGATATGGAAAATATAACCTTTGCCTTCCGAACTGCTCGTGGAGGTAATCCACCAGTTTTTGTTCAAACCACTTCCCCAGTCAATAATGCCTGATTCGTTATTGCCCGTACCAATTTTTACATAAGCCGAAACCGTGAATTTGTCGGTTGGAAGTTTATCATTATAACTCACACAAAGTTCATCGTCCACCCCATCAAAAGACATTGATGCACCCGTCAAAGGCGTTAGACGTACTTCTACCCCTGGTACTGGATTGCCAGAATTGGTTTCGATTTTACCCGAAACTACCCCGTTAGGATTCACAAAACCTACGGATTTACCTCTGCTACCTACACCAAAAGTATTTTTGGCTTCAATGCTGTATTCATAATATTCGCCTGCTTGGGTATTGAAATCGAGAAAATCTCTTACGTTTTCGCCCAAATCGGCTAAAAATGAGCCATCTCGATACAATACAAAACCCGTAGCCACTGGCGAAAGTGGGTTTACATTCCACGAGATTTTGATACGGTCTTTAAAGTCGCCCTGTGTTGCTATCAAAATAGGTGGCTGCGGAGGCAAATACCACGCACTATACACGCCCAAGCCCCCTTGATTACCCTGCGAAAGCATACTGCGGGGCGTAACGTTGGCTTGCCCTACTGCAAATGTAGAACGGTTGAACTGTGAATAAACATTGGTAGCCGAACCATAATTGAAATACAGCTCACCAAATATTTTTTTGTTTTCGTTGGGGTTACAGAGCGTATCGGTTTGGGCAAAGGTTTGTAGCCTCCCAAACAGCATTAGCCAACCCAATAAAGTATAAGTAATTATCTTTTGCATAAAAAGAAAGATTTTGTGGTTTTGACTAATTTTTTAATTGATACGCACATACGTATATAGATTAATATTGGTAGGCCGTGTTTCTGTTTGCCCTGTACTGCTTACACTTATAGCAGTCAATGAAAGCGTTCTGGCACCTAATGAATTTCCAAATTTAAGATGACGGTCACTCCCGCCTTGTTGTTCATCAACTGCTAAGCTATTTGACCTTCCATTTTCTGGCAAGATTATATCATAAGAATTTCCTCCTCCATCATATGATTGAACTCTGGTCAAATAACTATCATTATATGTAATGCTACTATTGCTCATTGCGTGGGAGTGGCTACCTAACGCATTTGTTTGAATACTTAATACAGGAGTGCTTTCGGTTCGGTCGGGGTCATTGTTCGAGCCGTTCATTTCTTGTCCTCGCAAAAACATCCCCCCAACGTTGGTGATGGTAGCCAGCCCCGTAATGCTTGCCAATTTTGAGCCTGTTATGCTTCTGCCGTCCATGGGTATCCAGCACTCACCGTTTACTGCCGCAAATTGGGTAGGGTCTAAATACGAATATTTTACATCGCCTACCGCTCCCGAGCATATCACCTCTTGGGCTTTGGGCGAACCCAGCGAGTAGGGAGCAAAGGTGAGTTCGTTGCGGGGGCTTAGTTCGGTGCCTTGTACCGTAATACCCACAAAATAAGTGGCGGCACCCCAATAGAGGGCATCAAGGGGCTTGGTAACACTACCCAGATAAGTGCTATATACGCCCCCAAAAACATTGATGGTTTGGGTATCAGTCCAGTCGGCAGTTCCGCCCGTGGCGGTGGTGTATAGTTTAAAAGTGATGTCTTGCGGTCCATCAGCAAGGGCTTTGCCAGTGGCATCTTTCAAGAAACCCTGCAAGGGTATTTTTGGGGTTTGTTGGGCATGAATAATGCCCCCACTACCCACCAAAACAATACCCAAAAGATAAAAACGAAGGAGTATTTTTATTTTCATGATAAAATTTAATTGAATGTTCTTTTATTTGATGGTACGAACTAAATACACTGTTTAATAAGTTATTTGAATAATTTTCACCCTAAAATCTTTGATTGGGGGACTTCCCGAAAGTTTTTTCCACTTTCGGGAAGTTGAAAAACTTATTAAACAGTGTACAAAGCTGCTTTAATTAATACGCACATAAGTATATAGATTGACATTGGTAGGGCGTGTTTCTGTATGCCCCGTACTGCTCAGACTTATACTTGTTAACGATAGAGGTCTGGCAACCATCGTTACACCAATTGTTAATCCATCTGATTGAGCATAGTTTTCATCACCTATGGCTACAAAATTTGAAGTCGAATTGTCGTTTAATGAAACATCCCTTATGTATGAAAGGTCATAAATAGAACTACTACTGTTTTGGATAAGATAAGGATAAGAATCAAAATAGCTAATTGTGCTGGCTGTCACTGGATGAATATGACTACCCAAGGCAGATGCTTGAATGCTTGCAACAGGGGAACTGGCGGTTCGGTCGGGGTCATTGTTCGAGCCATTCATTTCGTGGCAACGTATAAATTTACCACCTGCATTGGCCACGGTAGTTTGCCCCGTAATAGTTGCCAATTTTGAACCTGTAATGCTTCTGCCATCCATCAGTACCCAACAACTGCCATTGACTGCCGCAAATTGGGTAGGGCTTAGGTACGAATGTTTTACATCGCCTACTGCTCCCGAACACACCACCTCTTGGGCTTTGGGCGAACCCAGCGAGTAGGGTGCAAAAGTGAGTTCGGTGCGGGGGCTTAGTTCGCTGCCTTGCACCGTTACGCCCACATAATAAGTGGCAGTAGCCCAGTTGAGGGCATCGAGCGGCTTGGCAATACTACCTAAATAGGTACTATACACACCCCCAAAAATAGTGATACTTTGGGTATCTGTCCATTCGGCGGTTCCGCCCGTGGCGGTGGTATATAGTTTAAAGGTGATGGCTTGCGTGCCATCTGGCAGGGCTTTGCCGTTGGCATCTTTCAAGAAACCCTGCAATGATATTTTTTTGGTTTGTTGGGCATTCGCAATGCCCCCACTATTCACCAAAACAATACCCAAGAGCAGCAAACGAAGGAGTATTTTTATTTTCATGATAAAATTTTAATTGAATGTTCTTTTATTTTTACTGGCGATGATAAACGCTGTTTTTAATTGATACGTACATACGTATAAAGATTGACATTGATTGGTCGGGTTTCGGTATGACCACTACTTTGAATATTGAAACCCGATAACGAAAGCGTTCTCTGAGTCATTGTTGTAGTAAATACTACATTCCGTTTATTGAGAGATGTAATACCGAACATGCCCCTATCAACTCCACGTATGAAATTAGCACTCTGATTACCTTGTGTAGCAAAACTGGGATAAAAAGACTTGGCTGCTCCCTCTGTACCTATGGTTGCAGTAAATTGATTCAGATATTGGTCTTGCGTAGAGGCTGTACCACTCAATGCGTGTGAGTGTGTGCCTAAGGTATCTACTTGTAAGGTAGCAACGGGGGCATTTTCGGCTTTATCGGGGTCAGTATTTGAGCCGTTGGTGTCTTGTCCACGCAAAAACGCTCCACCTGCATTGGCTACGGTGCTGTTACCCGTAATGGTTGCCAGTTTAGAGTTGGTCATGCTTCTGCCGTCCATTGGCACCCAACAACTGCCATTTACTGCGGCAAACTGCGTTGGGTTCAAAACCGAGTATTTTACATCACCCACTGCTCCTGAGCATACTACCTCTTGGGCTTTTGGCGAGCCAATGGAGTAGGGTGCAAAAGTGAGTTCGGTGCGGGGGCTTAGTTCTATTCCCTGCAAAGTTACGCCTATGTAGTAGGTGGTAGTTCCCCAGTTGAGGGCATCAATGGGATTGGCTACACTGCCCAAATGGGTACTACACACGCCCCCAAAAACATTGATGGTTTGGGTGGTAGTCCATGCGGCAGTACCATCGGTGGGAGTAGTATAAAGTTTGAAGGTAATTTCATAGGCACCATCATCTACGGCTTTGCCGTTGGCATCTCTCAGAAATCCCTGCCAAGAGACTTTTTTGGCTTGTTGGGCAGAAGCCTGAAATGCGTTTGAAAACCCTAATAAAATACAAAAAATGTTAATAAGAAGTAACTTTTTTCTCATGTTAGTAATGATATAATGGTGGATGTTTTTGAATAAAAAATCATCAATTCAATAAATATGAGAGATGATGTTTTAAGGCACAATGGTTGTGATATTAGGGTGATTATAAACGGTATTAAGTTCTGTTAGATTTTTTTGTTTTCGTCTTGACACTCTCAAGCGTAAATCGCCAATGAATAAATAAGTGGGTTTCAGAGGTGGTTCAAAGCCCTTAATAAATTGTTTATTAACACAAAAGGAGCGATGAATACGGACGAAAGAATCGTCAACTGAATTAGTGATATGAAAGAGTAACGTGCGAGGCGAAACCAGCACACTACCATTGGTAAGATGAATGAGGGTATAATTGATAACCCCCTCCAGATAGAGAATGTCTGAAAAGTAAATACGTTTGATTTTACCCTTACGCACAGGCAAAGGGAAATAAAGATTTGGGGATGTCATGTTAGCCTAATTAATTGATTTTATAATGCGTTTGTAGGGTTTTATGCCTAAAATGGCATAATGTTTTATATTTGAATAATACTTAGGAAGGGAATTACATGAAAAGGTTTAGGGTACTTTTGATGTAAAATGATATATGACAAATTTAGATTTCTGTGTTATCTCAAAAAATACCTGTTAGCAGGTATTTTTGAGTTTATTTTTGTTTGGGGATTTAATTATCAGACTACCTGCAAACAGGTATTTTTTATGATTGGCATTTGGCGTAATTTGTCAAAATATTATGGACTAATATACTTATTGACGCAAAACCTCCCCCCCGACCCCTCTCCGTCGGAGAGGGGTCGGGGGGGGGGAGGTTTTATGACTCAAATTTAACTTGCGTCAATAAGTACATATTTCCATAATGTTATGCTTTAGAACATTTTGTCTTTCTCAATCAAAATTATGTCTGTATTCAAATCCTTTAAAGTTGTTGGTCTTTGTGTAATGTTGTTGTACGCCTGTTTGGCTTGTACTTCAACAGGTAAGCAAACGGCGGATATTATACAACCCAGGGCAGTCGTAATTGATAAAAACTTTAAATCTGAAAAACTAAATAATAAATTATTGATTTGTACAAATCTCAAAAAAAGAGGCTTAAACACTAAAAACCTCAGAGATTATTTACTAAAGAATGCCAAACCGACCAATCATAAGAGAAGTATGATAATGGTGGGCGATTATCATAAATATCCCGATGCGTGGTTTTATGTACAAATTATCAATACGGATGATTCGGTGATTGATTTAGTCGTTGATGAAGACAATCATCTTCGTTGTGACGGGCTTGAAGTGATTACTTTTAAAGGGGATTCTTTAAAAAATTGGGGAAGAGTGCTTCGTAAAACACCTTTTTCAGAACGGCAAATCCCTTTTTATCCTTATGCCATTCCCATGGCTATTAGTCCAAAAGATACGCTCAATTTGCTGATACATACCCAAAGGAATTATGGTACTCATGAGGTCAATCTAAACATTGCCAGTTATCCAGTTTTTTTAGCCAAGATAATCAATCAATTTTTAACGCAGTTAGTTGTCATTGTTATGTTGGTTCTTTGTATGCTTATTATGGGTATCATGGGTTGGCTATTCAAAGATAAAACAATGCTTTATTTGAGTATCTACCTGATATCTATTGCTTTGGTACTTATTGGTGCTATGGGAGTTACTGACACGCTCATAAGCAACCCCAATATTGGTTTAAATATTGGTTTATCGGTTACAGACTTAGCGTCATCGACTGTTTTTTTAGCAAATGCTTTTTACCATCCTTATGGTATGGAATTATTGAAATCTGTACCCAAAAATGAGAAACGTTTTAAAACGATTAGTTTTACCTTGATGGGCATTAATATTTTGGTGGCTTGTAGCTTTTTGCTTCCGCTTAATTTATTTTACAAAATAGATGTTTTCTTACCCAAACTAATGGCTTTTTTATCTGTTTCAGCTATCTGTTGGCTATTTTATTCTTCATTATTAGCCTATTTCAGAGCTAACATTAAGTATTTTTTTGTAGCCGCTTTAATCGGATTTCTTCCATTTTTATACGAACAATTTATCAATATATTCTTTGATGTCGAACACCCCTTAACGCTAAAATTCAACCAATCAAGCTTTCTTATATCGGTTATCGGAGTTTCTATCATAAGTATTTTTCAACTAAAAGAAAAGTTGGGTTCTCGTAAAGATCATGAACAAAACCTAACTCAACTCAAAGAAACGATGAAAGATATTCGCAAGAGCGAAATCGAAACCATTGGTCGCAATCTCCACGACCATGTAGGAAATACACTTGCATCGGCTTTGGGGTATATGAATCTGAAAACGTTAAAAGTTGATTTGGTACAAAAACTAATAATGGATGCCATCAACGAAATTAGATTTTTGAGTCATAATTTGGTCAAAGATGAAGACAAACCTCTTACTGAAAAACTTGAAACCTTGGTGAGTAGATTCAACGATTTCTCGGATATCAATTTTCAGTATAGCAACTTTAGTGAGGGTGCTTTTAATGAACTATCACAAATATCACAACAAAATATTTATACAATTATCCAAGAGCTTTTATCCAATATAATCAAACACTCACACGCCAAAAATGCTTTTGTCCAACTTTTTAATGAACAAAATATCCTAAGAGCCAATATTGAAGACGATGGTTGTGGCTTTGACTCCACACAACAGTTTGATGGAATTGGTTTACAGAATATTCAAAAAAGGGCAACTTTAATGAATCTTCGCTTGGTTATTGATTCAACAAAAAACGGAACTGGCATCATTATAGAAATCCCAAATGAAAACAAAAGTAATAATCGTTGACGACCATGCCCTCTTTAATGATGGACTTACCCTAATCCTAAAGGAAGAATCTGATTATTTTGAAGTAGAAAAGCAGGTTTTTGATAGTCGGCAAGCGGCATATCATTGTTTAAGTATTAATCCAGACCTTGTTTTAGTGGATTTCAATATGCCCCATTTGAATGGATTGGATGTGGTAAAACAGTTAAAAACATTATCGGACAAATACAAAATTGTGGTGATAAGTATGTACGCTGAAAGTAGAGAAATAAAGCAGTTTAAAGAAGCAGGGGTGGATGGTTATTTAACCAAGACAATGCCTGCGCTTGAATTAACTTCCTCTCTCAAAAAAATTATGCAGGGAGAAAAAATATTTGAGAATGAAATGAATAAAAAAGAGGTATTCGATAAAGATAATTTCTTTAAAAAATATCAATTGACAAAGCGGGAAATAGAAATACTTAAAGTATTGAAAAAGGGGCATACTACTGAACAAGTTGCCAAAACGTTAAACCTGAGTTTTTATACGGTAGAAACGCATCGAAAGAATATTAATCAAAAACTCCAATTCAAGACTAAAAGTGAGTTTTATGAGTTTTTAAATAATGTTGATTTAGATGACTAAATGATTAATGGCATTTTTTGTATCTTGCTGAATCATTTATAAACTATCTCAACATGAAAAAAATAATATGTCTTCTTCTGTTTAACTCATTTTTTATCAATTCTCAAGCCCAACAAGTTGAAAAATGGCTCACAAAAGCCGACAAATCGGTTTTATTTCAAAAACAAACGGATATTCAGTTATTTGAACTTATAAAAAATACATTGCCGAGTATTTATGTGGATGAAACCAAGACTTTTCAAAGCATGGATGGTTTTGGCTGTACGCTCACGGGCGGAAGTGCGATGTTGCTCCAAAAAATGAAACCAGAAGAACGCTCTGACATTCTGAAAGAACTTTTTGCAACCGATAAAAATAACATTGGTATCAGCTATTTACGCATTAGCGTGGGGGCATCTGACCTCGACGACCACGTTTTTTCTTACGATGACCTTCCTGCTGGGCAGACCGACCTGAAACTCACAAAATTTAGTTTAGCCGAAGACCAAAAGTATTTAATTCCAGTTTTGAAGCAGATTTTAGCCATAAATCCTAACATAAAAATATTGGGTTCACCTTGGTCGCCACCAATTTGGATGAAAACAAATGATAACTCAAAAGGTGGAAGCTTAAAACCTGAATTTTATGATGTTTATGCACAATACTTGGTAAAATACGTGCAGGAAATGAAGAAAGAAGGTGTTAAAATTGACGCTTTGACGGTGCAAAATGAGCCTTTACACCCTGGGAATAATCCAAGTTTATTAATGCCACAAGATGAACAAGCTAACTTTATTAAAAAGAGCTTAGGGACAATATTTAAGCAAGCAAAAATTGCTACGAAAATCATTATTTATGACCATAATGCCGACCGACCAGATTATCCAATTAGCATTTTGAACGATTTAGAAGCCAGAAAATACATTGACGGTTCCGCTTTTCATCTTTACGAAGGCTCGGTAGAATCTATTCGTGGCGTTAAGGAAGCTCACCCTGATAAAAACGTATATTTTACGGAGCAATGGATTGGAGCTCCAGGGAATTTTGCGGGAGATTTGGCTTGGCACACCAAAACTCTAATTATTGGGGCTACTCGAAATTGGTGTAAAACTGTCTTGGAATGGAATTTAGCAGCAGATTCTCAGCAAAATCCGCATACCGAAGGCGGTTGTACTGCTTGTTTGGGAGCAATTACCATTGGTGAAAATATTATTCGTAACCCAGCCTATTATATTCTTGCTCATGCTTCAAAATTTGTACGACCAAATTCGCTTAGAATTGCTTCAAATATTACGATGAGTTTACAAAATGTAGCCTTCAAAACACCAGATGGAAAAACCATTTTAATTGTAATAAACGAAAGCGATAAAGCTCAATCGTTTAATATTCGTTATCACAACAAACAAATCACGACTTCTTTGGATGGAGGTTCGGTGATGACGTATGTTTGGTAGGTTATCATTTGCCACGAAGGCACAAAGTCACGAAGAAATATTTATCAAAACTTTGCTTTTTCGTGCCTTCGTGGCAAAGGTTATTTATTTAAAAACCATCCCGTTACACTAAATCTTTCGGCAAAGGCTTCTGTAACTTCATGGTCTAATTTTTCGCTTTCAAAACAGACTAAACGACCTGCCAATGGGGCAATCGTTATCATTTTTTCCACATTATTTTCTTGCGTATAGATAATTAGGTTTCCTCCATTTGCAGGAATCCAATTTGTATTCAGATAATAAATAACCGATAAAATACGCCCTTTTTGAGCCTGAAATGTATCTCGATGGCGACGGTAAAACTTACCGATGTCATATTTGGCAAAATGGATTTCAGTGTCCACAATGCCCAAATAGCAGGTTTTATTTAGATATTTTACAAAAGCCAGATTTTTATCTAAAAGCACACGTTCTGCTGAATTTATAGAATCGGTTTCGAGCCATAAAATTTCATCGCCTCTGATTAATGAGGCTTTATGAACTTCGCTCTGTTTTCCAATTCCTGCTTCTTTAAACTTTCCTGCATCGTATCGTTCAGAGAAAATATCTAAAAGATTCCGAACCTCATTTGGCTCTAAAAAATTATCACAAATTGCATAACCGTTAGCTAAAACGCCTTCAATTAATCCTTCAAACTGTTGCTCATCATTTGTCATTCCCATAAAAAAACCCTTGTAAGTCCTGCTGACTTACAAGGGTTTTTGGGGTTTGTATAAAGGTACGGGGAAAATTATAATTTATCCGCAATTCCTCTATCATTTGACAATCTTGGTACTTTATTTTGTCCGCCTAATTTTCCTTCATTTCTCATATAATTAATAAAAGAATCTCTCTTCAATGATTTGATTTTCAGGGGTCTGAGAATATTCCCAACCATTAAATCTTCGTAATAGACATTCAATTCGGCTAATTTTTGATTGAGGTCTTGAGCGAACCTTTCCATGTTTTGGGGTTCTCTCGAAAACTCAATCAACCACTCATGGTAAGGCAAACCTCCTTCGGGTGGTGTTACTTGAGGAGCAACGGTAAACTCAACCAATTCTACTTCGGGCTGACGCTGCATGGCAAATTGCATGGCTTTTTCAACCTCTTCGCCAATTACGTGTTCACCAAAAGCAGAAATAAAATGCTTTATTCTACCCGAAACCACGATACGATAAGGATTCAAGGACACAAATTTTACCGTATCTCCAATGGAATACCCCCAAAGTCCAGCGTTGGTATTCATCACCACCGCATAATTTACACCTAATTGTACTTCTCCAATATGTAAGCGTCGAGGGTTTGGCTTAAAGTAGTCTTCTACGGGAATAAATTCGTAGAAAATTCCAGAATTTAAAAGCATCAAAAGACCTTCTTCAGTTTGAGAATCTTGATAGGCAATAAACCCTTCAGAAGCAGGATAAGTTTCGATAGAATCAATTTTACAACCAATTGATTCATAGAGTTTTGCACGATAGGGTTCAAAATTTACACCACCATATACAAACAGCGAAAACTCTGGAAAAACATCTTTAATTTTCTTACCCGTTCGAGCTTGAATTCTATCAAAATACATCTGAACCCAAGGCGGAATACCCGAAATCAGCGACATAGGTTTGTCGATGGTTTCATCTATGATTTTTTCAAGTTTTGTCTCCCAGTCTTCAATACAATTGGTCTCATAACTTGGCATTTGGTTACTCCGCAAATAACTTGGTACATGATGATTGACAATGCCCGAAAGTCGCCCAGTGAAAATGCCATTCTTTTTGTGCATTTCGGGAGAACCCGATAAGAAAATGAGGTTTTTATCCAAGAATTTAGCATTGCCCGTTTCGTGTACGTAACTCAACAAAGCATCTCTTGCCCCATTGATATGAAAACCAATGGATTCTTGAGAAATCGGAATATACTTTACACCCGAAGTCGTTCCCGAAGTTTTGGCAAAATAAAGCGGTTTCCCTTTCCAGAGAATATCGGGTTCGCCAGCAACTACTTTTTCAATGTATGGTTTTAAATTTTCATAATCTTGAACGGCAACGGATTGTTTAAATTCTTGATAATCAGAAATTTGGTTGAATTTATTATCTTTCCCAAAAAGCGTATGTGAAGCATCTGAAACCAAGGATTTCATCAAAGATAATTGCGTTTCGACGGCACGTTGTTCCCACTTTCGGCGATTATTTACGACAAAAGAGGCAAAAGGTTTAGCGAGTATTGAGCGAAAAGACATTTTTAGTTAGAAAATTTTTAGTTACTAAGCTATTTAATAAAAAATCAAACCATTTCAGCCATCAAAGGGCGTTCCCAAAGGTGAATAATACTCTGACGTTGAACTGTTTTCTCTGCTTCAAATAAATCATAGCTTCGTTGAACATTCAACCAAAACTTGGCAGTCGTTCCAAAACATTCTGACAAACGAACTGCCATTGCAGGGCTAATCCCTTGATGACCATTCATAACGTTTGAAAGGGTTTTTCGAGTAATTCCAAGGGCATTTGACACATCCTCAATCGTAACAGCTTTACCCTCAGAGCGTAAACCTTCTATATTTTCTCGAATTAAAACGCCTGGATGTGCAGGCTTCATTCCTCTTTTTAGCATAGCTTTATTTTTAGAATTTAATGATAATCTATGTAATCCACATCTGAAATCTCCACTGATATTTCCCCTTTATTGTCGGTAAAGATAAAAATCACAAGATAGTTTTTATCCACTTTCACCGCCCAAAATCCTTTAAAACTACCCTTGAGAGGATGTAAACCAGAACCTGGATAATTCAAATCACTTAAAGCCTCAGCATTATCAAGACGAGTAAGAATACTACGCAGTTTTTGAGCATGAATAGATTGAACCTTTGAAGCATCATCTTCTTCAAATAGTAATCTTAAGCCTTTATGAGTGATACTGGTTATCATTATGAAGCAAAGTTAATAAAAATGTAACAGAGTAGGTTACATTAAATAAATATTTTATCTCTCAAATCTAAACGTTAAACGATGATGAACCGTTACGCCAAATTCTTTAATAGCTTGCCGATGTTTAACCGTTGGATACCCCGCATTTTGTTGCCAACCATATTCTGGAAATTGCTTGGCGAGATTTTCCATTAAATCATCTCGGTGCGTTTTTGCCAAAATAGAAGCTGCTGCAATCGACAAATATTTACTGTCCCCTTTCACAATACAAGTATGCGGAATAAGTGGATAAACAGGAAAACGATTGCCATCAATTAGTAAATGTTCTGGACGAATTTTGAGTTTATCAGTTGCCAAGTGCATGGCTTTCATGCTGGCTTTGAGGATATTTATTTTGTCTATTTCTTGACAAGAAACCTCTGCAATCTCGTAGGCAAGGGCATCACGCATGATGTCGATGCGTAAAATTTCTCGCTGTTTTTTCGTGAGTTGTTTTGAATCATTTAACAAATGATGTTCGTAATATTTAGGTAAAATTACGGCTGCGGCTACCACTGGCCCAGCCAAACAACCTCTTCCTGCTTCATCTAATCCTGCTTCAATGAGGGCTTCATTGTAAAAACTTTTTAACATATTTTTAATTTTGATATAAAGTATTCAATAGTCTAAAAAAATATTTTAGCCTTAATCTTTATGGTAAAAAGATAAAGTGCTTTTTTTCAAGAGGTTACGTTAATTAATTTGCTTCCAAAAAACACTATTTTGGCATGGTTTATGTTAGTATTTTCATGGATTGTATAGTTGTATTCATTCTTTTTAGCTTAAAATGCCTATTAAAAACCTTATTGATAATTATAAATTTTTACGAAGATGAGTTTATGGAACGAACTTTGTCAGAACATTCAAGGACATACGATACTAACACAATGCCTAATTTAAGAAAAATAGGACTGACCCTTACGTTGGCGACTGCTCTTTTGAGTAATGTTTCTGCCCAACAAACCAACCCGTTGTTGAATGATGCAATTCGTCATTTCGATTTACGGAGTTATCCGACTGCTATTCAAAAATTTGAGCAGGTATTAAAAAGCGGTTCAGCAACTCTTTCCGAAACGGATAAGCTATCTGTACTCTTAAAATTGGCATCCAGTTATAAGCAATCAAAAGATGGCTTAAATGCCGAACGTGTTTTTCGTCAAGCATTTGCCTCGGCAGGTGATTTAGTTGGTGAAAACGCTAAATCGTATCTTCAATTTGCCCAAGTATTGGCAGATAATGGTAAGTTTAAAGAATCTCAAGATTTTTTTGATAAATATACCGCATTCCAAAGTATCGGAAACCAGAATTTACAATCTTTAACGACGGGTGTTAACACCAAAATTTCACAAGATATAAGTGCTTTGACCAACGGAAAAGGTAAATATAAAGTTGATTTCTTAGATTTTAATACTTCCAATCCTGAATTTAGCCCAATGTATTATCGAAATGGCATTGTTTTTTGTTCGGGAAAAGGCTCTGGTACAAGTTTAATGAACGATAAAGGTGGGTATTTAGACTTATTTTATATCAATGATTTAAGTAAAGTTCAAGGGCTTGGGCCAGATGGAACAGCCAAAAAATTAAAGAATACAATTTCTGGAGGGTCAAACTCTTTAGGAAATGATTATTATTCTCGTCCAACAGCCAATGATTCAAAAACGCTTAATTTTTTTGGCGGAGGTGAAGGAAACACTGCAAAAGTAAAAGGACAAATTGCTGAATCTGAAATATTTAGTAAATCACTAAATACAAAATTTCATGAAGGGCCTGCCACATTTAGTAAAGATTTTTCTCGAATAATTTTTACCAGAAATAATTATAATGAAGGAGAGAAAGGAGCGAGTGAAGATAATGAAATGAAGTTGAAACTTTATACGGCTGAAAATGTAAATGGTGCTTGGGGAGAAGCAACAGAATTACCTTTTAATGGTGATGAGTTCTCGACAGCCCACCCTGCATTGTCAAAAGACGGAAGGTATTTGTACTTTGCCTCCGACCGTGAAGGTGGTTTGGGTGGAATGGATATCTGGGTTTCTGAAAATAAAAACGGAACTTGGGCTGAACCCCAAAATTTAGGAAAAGACATTAATTCAAAAGGGGTGGATGCTTTTCCATTTGTAGATGAAAGAGGTAATTTATATTATTCGTCTGACGGATTGGGTGGAGAAGGAGGTTTAGACCTATTTTTCGTAGAAATGAAAAATGGAGCAAATGTCAACAAACCAGTAGCTTTAGGAGAGCCTTTTAACTCTCCAAATGATGATTTTGGTATTATTACTGACGGAAACCGCAAAAATGGCTATTTTAGTTCAGACCGTAAGCGTGGCGAAGATGATGATATTTATCGTTTCACTCGTGAAACGGGTTCATCAGCCTATGATTGTCGTGAATTAACCCTCAGTGTTTTTGACCCAGAAACAAAAGAACCTATTGCAGATACTGAGGTAGAAATTAGCCCTAAAGGTGGAACTTCTGAAAAAAAGAAAACTGATAAAAATGGAAATGTGAAATTTTGTATAGGTCAAAACTTAGATTATTCAATGAAAATCATAAAGTCTGGTTACGTAACCAACTTTGTGGGATATTCAACCAAAGGAGAGGCGGATGATGAACCTTCAAGATTAGATGTTCCATTGATGAAAGTACAAATAGTTGGATCCGAAATTGTCACAGAAAAAGTTGTCGTCCCTGTTGCGCCTGTTTTCAAACCAGAGGCTGTTACTAAAAAGAAGTCTTTGCTGAAAGGTATTGTAAAAACTGAAATTGAAAAAACACCGATAGAAGGTGTATTGGTAATTTTCAAAAATGACTGTGATAATACTACCCAACAAGTAATGACTGGGCCAGACGGATTTTATGCTTTTAATATGACTGATGGTTGTGACTATACTTTGGAAGTTTCAAAAGATGGTTACGGAACAAATGTGAATAAAGTAAAGAAAGTTAAGAAAGGAAAGGCGAAAGAAATTTCATTGAATTCTGGACTTTTCAAAGAGGGTGACTTAATTACGATGGACAATATTTATTATGATTCAAACAAGGCAAATATCCGTAAAGATGCTGCTCGTGAATTAGATAAATTGGTAGCCACCTTACAAAAATTCCCTTTGATGGTTATTGAATTAGGGTCGCATACAGATAGCCGTGGAGACGGACAAGATAACATGAATCTCTCGGAAAAAAGAGCTCAAGCAGCCGTTGATTATATTGCCAAAAAAGGAATTGATCGCAATAGAATGTTAGCAAAAGGCTACGGAGAAACTGATTTAGTAAATAAATGTACCGATGGAGTAAGTTGTACCGAAGCCGAACATCAAAAAAATAGAAGAACAACGGTTAAAATTATAAAAGTTAGACCAGAGTAATTGATTATCATAAAAGACATAAAAAGAGGCTGTCTCAAAAGGGCAGTCTCTTTTCTTTTTACGGGTTATTTTGTAAATTAGATTTATGAAACAGCCAAATCATCGGGTAGTTTTTAAGCCCTATACTCCCAATCAGTTAAGTCTA
>JAAFIU010000122.1 GCA_013298805.1 Cytophagales bacterium
GTAATAAAAAAGTCGATAAGAACTCAGCTATTCTCAAAATCAGTAAAAATTACTCTAATCTTTTGCAAAAAGTGGCATAAACCAAAAGCTGTCCCAAAATTACTTTTGAGACAGCCTCTTTTTATTTGCCAATAATGTACAGACTTCTGTATATTTTTTAAGGTAGTATCACAAAAAAGCCTTCTTAAACGAATTTAAGAAGGCTTTTTTATTCTTTTTATAAATCAATTATTCCAAAGGGAATGTATAATCATCTACATAAACATCTGTATAGATTTCTTTCGGGTCTGGCCAAGGAGATTCTTCGGCAAATTTAACTGATGCTTCAACAGTTACTTTGATTTGTGCATCAATAGCCGCTAAGTCTTCTTCGGTTGCGATACCATTATCCAAAATAGCTTTCTTTACTTGCTCAATTGGGTCACGCATTTTGTACGCTTCAACTTCTTCTTTAGTACGGTATTTTTGAGGGTCAGACATTGAGTGACCTCTATAACGATACGTTTTGAATTCTAAGAAAGTTGGACCTTCACCTGCTCTTGCACGGTCAGCAGCACGAGAAACTGCTTCGTGAACAGCTTCAACTGACATAGCATCAACTGATTCAGAAGGCATATCATAAGCTTCACCGATAGTATATAAATCCGTTACGTTTGAAGTACGAGCAACTGATGTACCCATTGCATAGCCGTTGTTTTCTACTACAAAAATAGCTGGCAATTTCCATGTCATAGCCATGTTAAAGGCTTCGTGCAAAGCACCTTGACGAACAGCACCGTCACCGAAATAACAAATAGCTAAATTTCCTGTTTTGTTATATTTTTCAGCAAAAGCTAATCCTGCTCCCAAAGGAATTTGAGCACCTACAATACCATGTCCACCAACGAACCCAACTGATTTATCAAAAATGTGCATTGAACCGCCTTTCCCTTTTGAAATCCCAGTTGCTTTTCCGTACAATTCAGCCATAATTGCGTTAGGGTCTGAACCTAAAGCTAATGGAATACCGTGGTCACGATATGCAGTAATATATTTGTCACCGTCTTTTAAAGCAGACTTTGCTCCAGATGAACAAGCTTCCTGCCCGATATACAGGTGGCAAAAGCCTTTAATCTTCTGTTGTCCGTACAATTGACCAGCACGTTCTTCAAACTTACGTTGAAGAGCCATTGACTCGTACCAGTACATATAAGTTTCCTTCGAGTATTTTACTTTGTTTTCAGCTTTCTTTGCCATTTTTTACAGTTTTTGAGTTCTATATTCAATATAATATAAAGAACGTTTGTAGTCTACAAGTAGATGAATTAGAAATATAATAAAACATAATCATTAGAATTTCAAACGCTCAATTTTGTACGAATGTCTTATTTCATTAGACATTCGTTTTAAAGTTCTCTACATAAGTTCAAATAATTCTCTTCCAACTCAAAATATATTTCATCGGTTGGTTGATTTAAGGTTGCCTCTTTTGCTAATTCCATAACCTTTTTATGAAATTTATTTTTTCGTCAAACTTTGGCATTTTGATATTGAAGTTTATACTAAATGACCTTGTACTATAAGTGAATTTAAAATATTGTTGTACAATTGGTGTGTTTAAAATACCACACAAAAAGTACGCTTCATCTTCTGTTATAATTCTGCCGTTTTTGTCTTGGCTAATGTAAGGACAATGTTTTGCACAAATTGGCATAACCTCTTCGCCCCACGGTGTCATTATTTTTGATACAACTGTTGCACTTAATTTTGTGTTATCTCTAAATGTTACTTTGTAAGGTGCAAAAGTATATTCGCCAACTTTTGAAAGTGAATAAAACGCATTTCCTCTTGAAATTGTCAAACTTCTTTTTGACTGTTTACCAATTAATTTTTTATTGTTAGTGAAATAATTGAATAAGTTTGGACTTTCTGTAATTAATTCATCTACGTTTATAGACATTGACTCATCGGCTTTATAGGGAAAAATACAATAATTGTTATTTTCGCTAATACCGAAAGGTATTATTTGAGGTGCTTTTATTACTGGTTTTATAAACTTCGTTTCTAATTGAATCGGCAAACCTGCCAATGATTTATATTTTGCGTTTTTAAATTCAGATGGTTGGAACATATAAGAGCCTTTTACCTTTACAGATTCTTTTGGTTCTAAAAAGTAAATTTCGGCAGGTGTAAACTCTACGCCACTTCTTGCTTTATAAAAACATTCTCCAATTATTAAATCAAAATTCCCTTTTTCTTTTATAAAGGATTCTTCAAAAGTTGTATAGCCTGTTCTATCTTTATCCATTTGAAACGCTTTTGAAAATGAAGTTTCAAATGAAGTTGCAACTTCATTAAAAGTCTGTTTAGAATTTATGTCGGCAAGTAGAACACCTCTTTTCTTTTGAATTACAGTAATTGGAATACCTTTTGTAAAATAATCTACAACTTTATTGCTGTAATAGTAAGTCATAAATTTTTCTTGTGTATCAACAAAAGGATTTCCCGATTTTGTCCAATCATCTAATTTTTGCAAGTACATTCTTTTGTCTGTACTAACATCAGTATAAAAGTTTCTAAAACCCGCATAAGAATCTTGTGTCATCAATGTTTGAGGCATTAAAAATGCCAAAATTCCATTTTCAGAAAGCCAAGTAGATGCTGTAACATTTGCAATTAAGGCACAAATATTTAAACTGATTGCCCCCATATAAGTCTGTCCTGAAAATAGATGTCTATCAACACAAAGACTTTTTATTTTTTCTGCGTATGCCTGTGGTAAAAACTCCCATTTTATCCAAGGTGGATTACCAACTATAATATCTACATTTTTAATTCTTGCAACTAACATAAAATTAGCAACAATTCTTATCCAAATTCCGTCCCAATTATTTTTATGAAGTCTGACAAGTTGAATAGATAAATTATTTATGTTCTCCTCAATTTCAGCATTAATGTCGGTTGGTAAAAAGTTTTGGATAAATTTATTATAAACAAGTTCTGTATCTTCTGTTTTAATGATTGCCTGTATTTGGCTCATTAAATAGAAAAAGTTTTTGCCTTCAACAAAGTTACTCGGAAGTAATACTTTTATATTTTCTTGTTTTGTATTCACTGTATATTCATAGCAAAGTGTATTCCCAACGACTGTTTTAATTGGAATATTTGCCGAATCTCCTAAATAGATTGGGATTTCAATATCATCGCCATTTATTAATGGTTTTATTGAAAGATAAAAACAAACTTTTGCAGTTAGAACAGAAAGTGGGTTAATATCAACACCTTTCACACGTTGTAAAATTGAATTTAATAAAGATTGTTTTTCCTCACTTGAAAGACTAATAATGTCTTTGTTGTCAATTATATTTCTAATTAGTGCCATTACGAAAACACCACTACCACAACAAGGGTCAATTGCAGTAAAGTTTTCATTTGAAACTAAACTTTTACTTTCTTTTACTACATAATCAGCAAGCCAAGATGGTGTAAAATATTCGCCCAAACTATGCCTTACTTCTGGTGGCATAATTTCCATATACAAGTCAATGAAAATATCAATTGTACTATATCCGTGTCTGTAAAAACTTATTGAGTAGCCTTCAAGTAAATGAATTAGTTTTAAAATTATTTCCGCTTCTTCATCACTCCAAATTTCTTCAACACAATACCAAGAGAAAAAATCGCCTTCTAATAAATTTCGTATTCCACCTGTTTGAAAAACATACCCATCTTCAATATATTCAATAAATTGGCGAAGTGTATTATTGTCAATTTTTGATAAGTCAGAAAAATATTCTATGTTTTTATTGAACTCAATTTTTGTTACAACTTTACAAGCAATTAGTTTTACAATAATTGCATAAGTTGTTTGTAATGCAAAAAGGGCTTTGTAATCTGTTTCGCTGTCATTAATATTTACACCAAAAAATTTACCAAGTGCTTTACGTCTTTTATTTATATCGTCATTTTGCCCTTTGTCTGTTTCTGAAAGATGGAATAAAACTTCCCATTCTTGAAACAACATTGATGTTTTTTCGGACTTCTTATTTATTAGTGCTTTGAACAAATAATTTGCAAGTTCCGATGTAATTCCTGCTCTTGAATGTAGTTTGAAATCATCAACTATGTTTTTGGGTACAAACCTTTTGTTATTCAAATCTACAAGTGATTGAATTAGTTTGTCTAAATCAGTCTCATCAATATTTTTGAAAGATGTTTTATGTATTTCGCCATTTTGAAAATACAAGTATCTTATTTTTATTCCGTCAGTTAAAACACCATGATATTCGTTTCCATCTTCTTCTAAGAGTTGTAAAAGATAATCTGTTAATTGTTCGGTCGCTTTTTCTTTGTCTTTTTCTTTGTCTAACTTTCCAAGTTTTTTATACTCAATTACCAAGTTATTACAAACAGCGTCCATTCTACCCACAAATTTGTGTCTTAATGTGGTTTGGTTTTCTTCCTTTCTAAAATCAATGTCAATATTAAATACATTTCTAACGAAAAGATATATTTCTGATTCAAATGCAAAAGAAGTTGAGGCTTCTGTCAAAGACGATTTTGTCCTTTTTAATAGAGAGGTTAAGTGTTCACTTAACTTACATTTATATTCGTTACTGTTAATTATGCTCTCTATATTCATTCTAATTTATTTACATTTAATTTTGTGGGTAAGAAAATTTAGTTTTAAGCAAATTATATATCTATTAACAAGAAATTCGGAAGACTAAAACTCTGCATAAATACAACTTACATTTAATAAATTCACAATCATAATACGAAATTACGACAAAAGTCCCAACTCCCGAAGATGTATTTACAAAAAATAAGTTTAGCGAATTTTAAAAGTTATGATTACGAATCTTTTGAGTTTTCGAAGCGGGTGAATTGCGTTGTGGGCGAAAATGGGAGTGGTAAAACAAACTTATTAGACGCTATTTATTTCTTGGCATTGACGAAAAGTTCGATTTCCAATCAAGATGCTTTAGCGATTAATCATGAAGCGGAATACATGATGATTGAAGGCTTTTTTTCGATGTTTGAGGTTCAAGATTCGAAGTTCGGCAATAACGAAATTGGCACAGGAAAGGAAACCCAACATCAAGTTTCGAACAACGAACAACTCATTACCATTTCTCTACAACGTGGACAAAAGAAGGCGGTTTTACGTGACAAAAAGGCTTATGAGCGTATTTCTGAGCATATTGGTAAATTTCCCGTTGTGATGTTATCACCCAATGATACTGATGTCATTCGGGATGGAAGTGAAGAAAGACGTAAGTTTTTTGATGGCGTAATGGCTCAATTGGATTCTGAATATTTAGAAAACCTGCTCCAATACAACCGACTTTTGCTACAAAGAAATTCGCTTTTAAAGCAGTTTTCAGAAAGAAATTACGTCGATGACCTTCTACTTGATATTTATTCTGACCCTTTGGTAGAAGTTGCCATAAAATTACATCAAGCTCGTGAACAGTTTGTTACGGAGTTTTTACCTCTTTTCAAAAAACACTACGCTACGCTTTCGGATGCACGTGAGGATGTCGAGATGATTTATGAGTCTGAAGTTGGAGCGGAGAATTTTACGCAAATTTTTAGAAGAAATCGGCAACGAGATTTGGCGGCTCAACGTACCACAATGGGTGTACATAAAGATGATTTTGCCTTTGAGATTAATGGCTTTACACTCCGCAAATTTGGCTCGCAAGGTCAGCAAAAATCATTTGTGATTGCTTTGAAATTAGCTCAATTTGAAATGCTTTCTCAGCAAAAAGGCTTCCCTCCTATTCTTCTGTTGGATGACATTTTTGATAAATTAGACGACCGCCGTATCCAACAATTAATTACGATGATGGTTGATGGAACATTTTCGCAGGTTTTTATTACAGATGCACGCCCAGAACGGACACGACAATTACTTAATAATCTTGGGGTTGAGGTGAAGTATTTTGAGATTAAAAAATAAAGGTTCAAGCGTGGATGCTTGAACCAGCTTGAGACCACAGATTTAACAGATTCTACTGATTTACACAGATTATTCTTGATTTTGTCAGTGTAAATCTATTGAATCCGTACTATCCGTGGTCTATTGTGTCTTATAACAAACTCTTTATAGTGTCACAGGAAAGATTCCCGTGCTTCAGTAACTTTTCTTTTATACCTTCTTAGCAGGATTTCCAAACACCGTTTCTCTTGCTTTTACGGCTTCAATAACCACCGAACCAGCACCAATTCTTGCTCCTTTACCAATTTTTATTCCTCCTACGATGGTTACACCCGTTCCGATAAATACGTTATCTTCAATGGAAACGCCTGCTCCAATAGTGCTTCCTGCTCCAATTTGCACGTAATCACCAATTTCTGCATCGTAATCTACCAATACTTTGCTGTGAAGAATATTGTGGTTTCCCACTTTTGCACGGGCATTGACAATTGCACCAGCTGCAATTAAATTTCCGTGTCCAATTTCGGCGGTTGAGGCAATAGTCGCTTGGTCGTGAACGGCATTTATCGTTTGTACTTTACGAACTTCATTGAGCATTTCAACGATATTTTTACGCACTTTAGGCTCATCAATTGCCACGAAAGCATCGCATTTTTTACCAATTAATTTGGTAAAACCTTCATCGTCGGTGCTTCCTAAAATCGCAATATCGTCGATTTCGGTATTGTGCAATTCTTTATTATCGTCCAAAAAAGCGTAAACAACTACGTTATTTCTTTTAAAAATATCAAGAGCGACTGCCCCTAAACCATTTGCTCCAAAAATAATTACTGGATTTTCCATTTATGTACTAATGAGTGATTGAGTGAATTTTGAATGAGTGAATGCCTTACTGAATTACGCCATTCTTAATCACGTATAAAACTTTTCCTTCTTTTACTAATTGAAAATCGGCTTTTGAACCTAAGCCTATTTCTTTTTCTGAAACTACTTCCAAACCTGTGGCATCTATTTCGTCAGTGCCAAAAAAGACCGACATATCACCAATTTCTTCAATTTCTGAAGTCGTCGTGAAATAGTCTTTTCCTTTTACTGGGCGTTCAGTTCGGTTAATTGCCAAGTCAGCTTTAAAGGTTGTTTCGCCTTTTTTAATCGTCACATTTCTGATGATTAAATCAAAAATGGCTTTGCTATTCACCGCTAATTTATCGTACTCTTTGGTATCTTGCTTTTTGTATTTATCAGACGCAATTAAATGCAAACCCGTTAAAATTGACACAAAATTAAGTTTACGAATATATTGTTTTTCGGGGTCGTTTTTATAACCGCCTGATTCTATTAAAATTAAAGTCGTTCCCCATTTTTGGATATTATCGCCAAAAGCACGTGGCTCAAATTCAGAACTCCAACGTCCTACACAATTTGGAATAAACTCCTGTACGGCTTCATTCATGCCTACAATTACTTGAATGGCACGTTTACGAGTTGGATTGATGTCCTCAGCTTCGTTGTAAGCAGTAGCCAAAAATGACATCGTGGCTAAATTTCCAGAATGCCCAACCGAATATCTACGGTGTTTATCGTGTAGGTTAAAACCAAAATCTGGTTTTAGGTCGAAAATTAATTGCTTCAATAAACGTCCTTCGGGTGTTTGAAGAGCCAAAGCATCACGATTCATGTCAATTCCTAAAGCCGTGTAGCGTGTCCATGCCTCCGCCCCGTCAGGATTTAACATGGGAACGAAATAAAAAGTGCATTTTTTGAGCAATTCAGTTCTAAGATTTTCTAATTCGGCATCCGTTTTTTGCTTAGAATTATTGGTTTTATTCTCCAAAAAATTAAAAATATCAACTATTGCCATTGTTGCCGTTGCTTCGTCTCCGTGCATTTGCGACCATAAAAGCACTTTGGTTTTACCTGTTCCGCATTTTATCAGATTAATATCACGTCCTTCGGTAGATTTTGTGACAACAGATACGTCAAACAACTTATTTTGCTTCAAAGAGTCGATTTTATCCACTAAAATTTTATAGCCAAAACGTCGTTTCGTAATGGTTTTTTCGATAAAATTTGCGTGAGCATCGTGAAGTTTATGTCCGAGATTTTGGGTATAAGTTCGTGAAGATAAATTCATTATTAGAAACAGTATTAAAATGATATTTTTCATATTTTGTCAATTTATTCGTTTATAAATTTACCAGAGAATCATTCTGTATGATTTACTTGGTAAGAATAAATTTATTCCACAAAGGTACGCAAATACAGATTTTTGAATACCGATTCTCAAACAAATCTAAATACGTTTGGTTAAAAGAGTAAATAGTTGAAATTTTGACAAACATTATCAAACATATTCAGTCATGCTTTTAAAATTCTTATTAGTTGTTGGTACATTTTTATTGATGGAGGGAGTTGCATGGTTTACACATAAATACATCATGCACGGTTTTATGTGGCGTTGGCATCGCTCGCACCATGTGCATCACAACGAACCTTTAGAGAAAAATGACCTTTTTGCGGTAGTTTTTGCAACGGTTTCTATTTCAACCTTTGCCTTGGGGACATACGTTCCTTCTTTGTGGTTTTTGTTTTGGGTTGGCTTGGGCGTATTATGTTACGGGCTTTTTTATTTTATTTTCCACGATATAATTGTTCACCGCAGAATTAGGATAAAATTTATTGCCAAACATCCGTACATGAAACGTATTATGAAGGCTCATTATGTGCATCATAAAGTACATACACGTGAGGGTGCAGAGGCATTTGGATTTCTGTATGCTCCGAAGAAATATGAGTAAGTTGTGATTAATGGGTAATATAACCTGTGTGATTACAGAGAACTTTTGTGAATTGCTATGTTTTCTATCCTATCTCAATCGTTTTACAAATTAACCATGTAGGAAAGATAGGCAACATAGTGATTAAGTATAACTATAAAACCGTTAAATTCTTTCCACATTACTGTCTTTAACGATTTCCATATTTTGGTATTTCAAGAATAATTGAGCCAAAACGATAATATCTTCACGGCAATATTGGGCAATTTTCACCAAATCATTTTCGTGATGATAAGCATGATTTACTTGGTCGCCACTAAGTTCGGTTTTGCTACTTGATATATCGAAAATTGCCGCTAATAATTCAAGCGAAGTATAGTGCTTTTTGTCGCCAAACTTCCACATATCCAGCGTATCATAATGCGGTATTTCCCAGGGTTTTCTTCCAGAAATTTGTAACGCCTTCGGGATTTCAATACCATTCACGAGCATTCTTCGGCAGAGATACGGATAGTCAAACTCCTTTCCGTTGTGCGCACAAAGAGCGAGAGAAGTTGGTTTATATTTTTTCTCGATAAGTGCTTTAAATTCCTTCAAAACTTCCGCTTCGTCATCGTTGCTGATAGATTTTACTTTCAGACAGATTTCCTGTTCATCATTCCAATGAAAAAAACCCACGCCAATGGCTACGATTTTGCCAAACTCGGCATAAATTCCTGCACGGTCGAAGTAAAATTCTTCAGCGTTCAAATTATTCGGGTTTGATAAATAGCTCGCTTTATGTAGCCAAAGAGCCTTCATACGGTCGGGCAAGCGGTTCAAGTCAGGCTCTGCTGAGACGGTTTCAATATCTATGAATAATAAGTTTTTGGCGACTTTCTGAAAATCCATGTTTTTAGGTATAAGTTATGAATGATGAGGTAGTAAAACTCTGATTAAGGATTTAAGTTTAACCTCATAACTTATACCTCATAACTAAATCTTATTCGTGTAAAACACCCTGCAAATTTAGCTGTTCGATGTGAATTAGATTTTCTTCTTTGATTGACTCAGGTACAAAGACAAATTTTTTATCAAATACCTGACTATCAATAAAATAGCTCACCCAGTATTCATTATTCAAATGAAAAACATCAGGAGTAATCATTTCAATTTTGATAATTTCTTCGGCAGCAACATCTTTATGAAAATGTCTTAATTTCGATGTTTTTACTTGGTTTCCATCTTTATCAAAGCCATAACCACGTGAAGTGACAAAAACGGTATTAATGGGTGTTTTTAGTCGATTGATTAAATAAACATCCCATTCTGCCTCGTTGGCTTCATTAAAACTTCTGGCAATGGTAATTTTTACGCCTTCAACGGGCCGAAATTCTATATCTTTTTTCATTTTTAATTTTGTTGAGTATTAGGTATCAAGTACAAAGTATTAAGAAAACGGTTTTATTAGCGAGCTTATCAAACATTGTACTTAATACCTAATACTTTGTACTTATGACTTAACTTTCCATTTCAAAAATATCTTCTAAGTTTTTTAACATTCTGTCCGAAACTTCTTGAAAATTAAGAGTTTTTCCTAATTCCAACTCCATTGAAGTTACGGCTTTATCGTCGATTCCGCAGGGAACAATGTGTTTAAAATAACTCAAATCAGTATTGACATTCAAAGCAAAACCGTGCATCGTTACCCAACGACTGGCTTTTACGCCCATTGCACATATTTTTCTTGGGTTTTTCTGTTCGATGTAGTCCACCCAAACGCCCGTAAGTCCCTGAATTCTACCAGCTTCAATACCAAAATCAGCACAAGTTCTGATAACGGCTTCTTCTAAAAACCGCATATATTTATGAATGTCGGTAAAGAAATTTTCTAAATCCAGAATGGGATAACCAACTAATTGTCCTTTTCCGTGATACGTTATATCTCCTCCACGATTGATTTTATAATATTTAGCATCGTATTTTTCTAAACCTTCGTCATCTAATAAAAGGTGTTCGGGTTTTCCACTTTTGCCTAATGTATAAACGTGAGAGTGTTCACAAAAGAGCACATAATTGGGTGTATCAACCTGATTTTCAGGGGATAAATTTCTATTCTCAAGTTTAATAGCTACAATTTCAGCGTGGAGTTTCTCTTGATAATCCCATGCGGTTTGGTAGTCAATTAAGCCTAAATTTTGGAATAATATTGATTTATTTTGATTCACGTTTTATACGAATTGGAAAGCTATATTTCTACAAAATTAACCCTTTTTTAACTCTGTACAAGGCTGTTTGTATTACAATATCTCCTAAAAACACCATTGTTTTGTGCTATGATATAAGGGGGGTAAAGCTAAAAATAGCCGATTTTTGAGGTAGATTTCAGTAAATATCCTTTCATCTAATCAATCTATTTAAGAGGAAATGAGTAAACGGCTAATCTGCTAAAAAACAAACACTTACACAAATAAAACAATCATTTTAAAAGATAATTATAAAACACAGAAACCGTTTTTAAATTGACTTTTTTTGCGGGTAATAAGGTTATATATTACCTTTGGAAATCCCTTGCTTTTCACTAAAATAGATATAATTATATGAAGTTTCTTAAAAAATTAACAACAATTGCTTTATTTTCACTCATAAGTACCAACGTATTAATTGCCCAAGAAGAGTATAAACAAGAAGCAAGTGTTTATACAATTGGAAGATATGGCAAAAAAATGGCAAATGGAGATTATTTAAGTAGTCGTCACCGCACTTGTTCGCATGAGTTTTTACCAATGGGTTCTTTAATTCAAGTTACCAACCTTGCCAATAACCGCAGTGAAGTGGTTGAAGTAAACGGAAAAAGCCAATCGACTGCTGTTGAACTTACACACAGCGTGGCTCATGATTTGGGGCTAACAGGTGGCAATAAGGCAAACGTGAAGGTATTTGTCATGAAAAAAGGCGAAGAAAATCTGAATCCATTACCAGTTGCAGAACACAAGAGCCGTAACATGACTTATGGAAGCCAGACTTCGTATTCAGCCGTTCCTGTTTTTACCAACCCAGAACCATCGGTAGAAAAGGTAGAAAAAGAAAAGAAGAAAACGTATGAGTTTCCAATGGATTTTCCTCAGTACCAACCCATGAAATTTGATACAACAACGAAGAAGATTTTAATGAATGGAAAACCGATTGTTCCAGAAAAAGAAAGACCTGCTTATAAAGAGAAGATTATTATGAATTAGTAACCATGTAGGAATCATAGGTCACATAGAAACAATAAGGTTTTAACAAAAATCCCCTTCAAATTATATTTGGAGGGGATTTTTGTTAATATAATCCAATATTCTACAAATCAACAGCACAACCATACGCTGCTTCAGTTGCTCCTTTAATGGCTTCTGAAATAGTTGGATGTGGGTGAATTGAAGTCATAATTTCGTAAGCAGTGGTCTCTAAACGACGAGCTACAACCACCTCCGCAATTAATTCAGTAACGTTATAACCAATCATGTGCGCTCCTAAGAATTCACCGTATTTAGCGTCAAAAATCACTTTTACAAAACCATCTCTTGCTCCAGCAGCCGTTGCTTTTCCTGATGCTACAAATGGGAACTTCCCTACTTTAATCTCGTATCCTGCTTCTTTTGCTTTCTTTTCTGTTAAACCAACCGAGGCAATTTCTGGCGTACAATAAGTACAACCTGGAATATTTGAGTAATCTAATGCCTCCACATGATGACCCGCAATTTTCTCAACGCAAATAATACCTTCTGCCGATGCTACGTGTGCCAATGCTGGCCCTGGCGTAACGTCACCAATGGCGTAATATCCTGGAATATTTGTTTGATACCATTTATCAACCAAGATTTTACCTTTGTCTGTAATAATACCAACTTCTTCTAAACCGATATTTTCAAGATTTGAAATAACACCTGCTGCTGAAAGAACGATGTCACAATCAATTGAGATATTACCCGTTGGTGTTTTTACAGATACTTTACAACCTTCACCTTTGGTATCAACTGATTCTACCGATGAGTTTACGTGAATATCAACGCCTAATTTTTTGTATTGTTTTGCTAATTCTTTTGAAACGTCTTCGTCTTCAACAGGCACAACGTTTGGCATAAACTCAACGATAGTCACTTTCGTTCCCATAGCCGCATATACATAAGCAAATTCAACACCAATTGCTCCAGAACCAATCA
>JAAFIU010000089.1 GCA_013298805.1 Cytophagales bacterium
CAACTACCAAAATTTCGGACAAGGTGGTGTTTTTTTTCATCATACTGACTATAAACAACGTCAAAATTACCTTTTTGGGCAGTTTCTAAGAGTTTGATAATTTCTGAAGGAGGATTCTGAAAATCATCGTCAATAATCACGGAGTATTCGCCTTTAGCGTGATTCAATCCGCACATTACAGCGTTGAATTCACCAAAATTTTTGCGTAATGATAGAAATGAAACATTGCTATATCGTTCAGAAAGTCCAATACAAATCTGTTCAGACGCATCCTTACTACCATCATTTACTAAAATGATTTCAAAAAGAGACGTATTCAACTGTTCCTGTACTGTTTCAACAAGTTTGGTAATAGAAATTTCCCCGTGATAAACTGGTATAACGACAGATAATAACATTTGATAGTGGTTATAATTAATACTTATTGATGAAATAAATGATGTATGATATTTCTTGGTCAGTAAGGGCAGTATTAAGCGGTAAGCTCACCACTTCAAAATGTATTTTTTCAGTAATTGGCAATGTTAATGAATTCCATGATTTATACGCTGATTGTTGATGTGGAGCGAGTGGATAATGAATATCGGTTCCGATGCCATGCTCGCTAAGAAATTGTCTGAATAAATCCCGATTTTTAACTCGTACTACAAACAAATGCCAAACGTCATTATCAATAGAATCAATAGGTGGAAGAATAATTTTAGGGTTATGGATTTCGGACAAATATCTTTTGGCAATTTTTCTCCGAAAATCATTATCAGCATCAAGATAAGGGAGTTTTATGTTCAAAATTGTCGCTTGAATTTCACTCATTCTGCTGTTATAACCTTGATAATCAAATATATACTTTTGAGAAGAGCCGTAATTTCTTAATGAATATATTTTCTCGGCGAGGGCATCGTCATTGGTTGTAATTGCTCCAGCATCGCCCATTGCTCCTAAATTTTTGGATGGATAAAAACTAAAGCCTGCTCCATCCGATAGACTCCCAGCTTTTTTATTTTGATAGACTGCCCCGTGTGCTTGAGCTGCATCTTCAAAAACTTTCAAATTATATTGTTGAGCAATATCGTTGATTTTATCCATTTCACAACACTTTCCGTATAAATGTGTTACTAAAATGGCTTTGGTTTTTGGGGTAATAGCTTGTTCAATTGTCTGAGGGTCAATTAAATAATTTTCTAATTTTGGCTCAACAAATACGGGAATAAGATTTGCATTAGATACTGCTAAAATGGTAGCAATATAGGAGTTTGCAGGAACGATAATTTCTGAATTATTGGGAAATTCTGAAGCCTTCAACAAAATAGTTAAAGCATCTAAACCATTAGCAACACCAATACAATATTTTACGCCACAATAATTAGCAAAATCTATTTCAAACTGCTTTAATCTTTCTCCTAAAATATACCAGCCCGAACAAACCGTTTGAGTAACGGCTTCTGTGATTTGTGCCTCATAAACCTGATTGGTAGCTTTAAGGCTAAGAAATGGGATTTGCATTTATGTCAAAATCAAGCATTAATCATTGAGGAATATTGAGCATAAGGCTCAAATATATAGTCGTCCTGAGCATACTGTGTATTTGCCAAAACTAAAAGAATGGAAGACTCTGTAAATTCATCCATTACATGCCAATCTTCGGGGGCTAATAAAAGGCATTTATCGGGAGAATCTAAATGAAAATATTCCTGAGATAGATTGTTATCTACCCATACTCTACAACTTCCTGAAATACAAATTAATGCTTGCCATGTATTGATATGGCGATGTCCTCCTCGTTCATGTCCCTCTTTTCCTCTAATGTAAAATACCCGTTTAATATCTCCTGGTAGTATTTTTTCAAAAACGGTCAGGTCTCCTGCATCAGATTCAAACGTACTTAATTGTAAAAATTTTGGCATAAATTATATAGTTTGTTAGCGAATTATATAAAGATACCATTTTTTATAAATAAAGAGATTATCATATTATGAAATCTACTCATTTTGAGTAGATTTCATAAAAAAGCCGTTCTAAAATAAACTTTAGAACGGCTTTTTTATGAATCAAGACTATCTACTACGCTATCACTACCGCAGTTCCTTTCTCTACATCTTGCTCAACTGTTTTATACTTAACATTTTCTTTGATTGAACCGTCTCTGTACTGAACTGTTACTCGTTGGTTGCGGTCGGCAATTTTAACGGCTTGGCGTGGCACAACTTTCTCCGCTGACTGACCTGCACTTGGGTCGTGATAATCCTGTTCGTCACCTCTGCCACCTGCTAATCCTCCGAGCAATGATGATAAAGCATCATCTTTTTGAGTCTGTAATTTTGGTTGAGGAGCTTGTTTTACTTGTGCTTTTGGAGCTTCTGCTTCTTGAATTTCTGGCATATCTGCTTTCATCAAGAAACTAACGGTATCAATGTTAATTCTGCTCAAGAAACGTTCAAATAACTTAACCGCTTCAAATTTGTAAATTAACAAAGGGTCTTTCTGCTCATAAGAAGCATTTTGTACCGACTGTTTCAAATCATCCATGTCTCTTAAATGCTCTTTCCACTCTTGGTCAATCAAACTCAAAGCAATAGATTTCTCCATTTCTTGAATCAATTTACGACCGTTTGTATCAATCGTTTCTTTGGCATCGGCAAACATTTGCGACATCATTGTACCGCTCACGATTGGTACTTGCATTCCTGTATATCCGTGTGCAAGTGCTTCTTTGGCAAAGTTTACAACCTTTTCCATCAAACCTTTATTTTTTGCATGGTAGTGATGTTCGGCTGCTTCGTACAAACGAGTGGTGCGTTGTTGGGTATTCAACTTACCAATTTCATCACGTGAGAATGGAGGCATAATTCCCAAAATCTCAATGCAACGTAATTCTAATTCGTCATAATTGGCATTATTCTGCACAATTTCTGAACAAACATCATACGTATTATTGGCGATATCTAAGGCTAAACGTTCTCCGAAAAGGGCATTTTGACGACGTTTGTAGATGGCATTTCTTTGGTAGTTCATTACGTCATCGTATTCCAATAGACGTTTACGAATACCAAAGTTGTTTTCTTCTACTTTCTTTTGGGCTCTTTCTACCGAAGACGTAATCATTGAATGCTGAATAACCTCGCCTTCTTCCATTCCCATTCTGTCCATTACTTTGGCGATACGGTCTGAACCAAATTTACGCATCAAATCATCTTCCAATGAAAGGAAAAATTGCGTAGAACCCACATCTCCCTGACGACCCGAACGTCCACGTAACTGTCTGTCCACACGGCGAGACTCGTGTCTTTCAGTACCTACAATTGCCAAACCGCCCGCTGTACGAGCATCAGGCGATAATTTAATATCCGTACCACGACCCGCCATGTTGGTAGCAATGGTTACTTTTCCTGCTTGACCCGCCTCCGCAACGATGTCTGCCTCACGAGCGTGTTGTTTGGCATTCAATACATTGTGTTGAATTTTACGAATTGAAAGCATACGACTCAATAATTCAGAGTTATCAACCGAAGTTGTACCTACTAATATTGGGCGACCTGCATCTACTAACTCTTGAATTTCGTCGGCAACGGCATTATATTTTTCACGAACAGTTTTGTAAACTTTGTCTTCGTGGTCAAATCTTGAAATTTGACGGTTTGTCGGAATTGTTACTACGTCTAATTTATAAATCGTCCAGAATTCGCCTGCTTCTGTTTCAGCCGTACCCGTCATACCGCAAAGTTTGTGGTACATTCTGAAATAATTTTGGAGCGTAATGGTCGCATAAGTTTGCGTTGCATCCTCAATATTGGCACTTTCTTTGGCTTCAATGGCTTGGTGTAATCCGTCAGAATAACGACGACCTTCCATGATACGCCCCGTTGATTCATCGACAATTTTTACTTTACCATCCGTTTCATCAACGATATATTCAACGTTTTTCTCGAATAATGTATAAGCCTTCAATAATTGACTTACCGTGTGAATACGTTGTGTTTTTGCTGAATAATCACGGATAAGCGCTTCTTTTTCAATTAATCTTTCTTGTTCAGTAATATCGGCTTTTTTCTCAATGGTGTTCAAATCAACCGAAAGGTCAGGAATCACGAAGAAATCAGGGTTTTCAACCATACGAGTCATAAAAGTCAAGCCTTTTTCGGTCATTTCTACCTGATTGCTTTTCTCTTCGATGGTAAACATCAACGGAGCATCTGCTTCTGGCATCAATTTCTGATTTTCTGCCAAGTAGATATTTTCCGTTTCCTGCATGATTTGCTTAATACCCGTTTCAGAAAGATATTTAATCACTGGACGAGCTTTCGGTAAACCTCTGTACGCACGGAAAAGAGCCAAACCACCTTCTTTTTTATTACCAGCAGCAATTAATTTTTTCGCTTCTACCAATAAATCCTGAACCAATTTCTTTTGTTGCTCAACCATGCGAGCTACTAAAGGATTGAAAGCATCAAATTCTTGTTCGTCACCACGAGCCATTGGTCCCGAAATAATCAAAGGAGTACGAGCATCGTCAATCAAAACTGAATCGACCTCATCGACCATTGCGTAGTGGTGCTTGCGTTGCACTTGCTCTTCTGGCGTGCGAGCCATGTTATCACGGAGATAATCAAAACCAAATTCGTTGTTTGTTCCGTAAGTAATATCGGCTAAATATGCTTGGCGACGTTCATCGGTATTGGGTTCGTGTTTGTCAATACAATCAACCGTCAAACCATGAAATTCAAACAAAGGAGCATTCCATTCAGAGTCACGTTTAGCAAGATAATCATTTACCGTAACTAAGTGAACACCACGACCCGCAAGGGCATTCAAATAAGCAGGAAGGGTTGAAACCAAGGTTTTACCTTCGCCCGTTGCCATTTCAGAAATTTTACCTTGGTGCAATACAACTCCACCGATAAGCTGAACGTCGTAGTGAATCATATTCCATTCAATCTCATTCCCAGCGGCATTCCATTTATTGTGCCAAATGGCGGTATCACCCACAATTTCAACGTTTTTCTTCTTGGCAGCAATAAATTTATCGTGAACAGAAGCGGTTACTTCTAATTTTTTATTTTCGGTAAAACGTCTTGCGGTTTCCTTCACAACGGCGAATGCACGGGGAAGAATGTCCAAAAGAACTACTTCTAATTGCTTATTGCGGTCAAGTCCGAAGGCATCAATTTGATTAAAAATGGCTTCTTTGGCATCTACTGACATTTCAGGATTTGCTTCAACCTCCATTTTCAAATCAGAAATATCAGCGTCAATCTTTGCGAGATTTTTCTGGATAATTTCTTTTAATTCGGTTGTTTGCTGACGGAGTTGTTCGTCAGATAAGTTACGCAGTTTTGAAAATTCGGCGTTTGTTTTTTCAACGTAAGGCATCAATTCCTTAATGTCACGATCAGATTTAGTTCCGAAAAGTTTGGTTACTGCTTTGGTGATGTAATTTATCATTATACTGTTTTTATGTTCAATGTTTGTTTCGGGCGACGTTCCGCTTCGATGTTCGATGTGTGTTATTCAATGTTCGATATTCTGCCAGAAGCATCGAACATCAAAATACGAAAATCGAACAACAAAACACGAAAACCGAACATTTCCTGTCTCTAAAATGAAAATACTTACAAATTTAGTTCATTCGTCTTGATTTTTTTTAAACGAATCAGATTTTAAAGTGTCAAAGGCAATAGTTGTCGTGATATTCGGGTATAATCAAGTGTGACCAATTAATAAATTAGCCCGTCTATTTAAGAGTATTAAAAAAAATCGCCATTATTTTGTATAATAATTAAATCTTCCAATTTATAAATATGCCAATTTATACCCATAAAATATTAATAAATAGTAAATGCCCAACCATTAAAATAACGAAAAACATACTTGTTTTCTTACTAAGTCTTGGCACATTTACTTCAACTTTTGGGCAAATGCCCTCAAACTTTCAAGACAATTTATATGCATCTGCTTTTAATGGAGTAAATGGAATTACTTTTTCCTCTAATGGCATTATGTATGCTTGGGAAAAAGAAGGACGTGTTAAAGTTAGAAATACAAACGGTACTTGGAGTTTGTTATTAGACATTTCAGAAGAAATTGATGCTGTTGGAGATCATGGTTTAAAAGGCTTTGTTCTTGACCCAAATTTTTTGACCAACGGCTATTTTTATATGATGTATGAAGTTGATAGACATCATCTTTTGTATTATGGCACAAGTAATTATAATTCATCCGCTAACTGGTGGGCTCAAGCAACTATTGGACGTATAACCCGTTACACTGCTATTTCATCCACTAATTTCACAACCGTTAATTTAGCCAGTCGCTTGGTTTTATTAGGAACAGGCCCTACTGATGGTATTCCTATTATTCATGAAACACATGGAGTTGGTTCACTAATATTTGGTACGGATGGAACACTCATAGCCTCATGTGGTGAAACCTCTACTTATAGTAATGCCGACCCTGGATATGCTCCTGACACTTATTATCAACAAGCTTTGCAAGATGGCATTTTACAAAATGACAATCCCAATACTCCAAATATCAATGAAAATGACAATGTAGGTTCATGGAGAGCTCAAATGAAAACGTCTTTGAGTGGCAAAATCATTCGGATTGACCCTGCTACTGGAAATGGTATTCCGAGTAATCCATTTTATGATGCTTCTGCTCCACGTTCAGCAGCATCAAGAGTATGGGCTTTAGGACTTAGAAATCCATTTAGAATAACCCTAAAACCCAACACAGGCGAACACGTGCCTTCAATGGGAGACCCTGGCGTTATTTATGCGGGGGATGTTGGGAGTGTTCAGAGAGAAGAATTAGATGTGGTAACTGCTGGTGGACAAAATTTTGGTTGGCCTCGTTTTGAGGGCGTTGCTGAACAAAGTAATCCTATTGTTCAATATCCATATAACCGAAGTGCGGAATTTTCTCAAAGTTTTACTCATAAACGTCCTGCATTTGATTATAGAGGAGCAAGCAATCCTGCTTTAGCGTATGTTAATGGTATGATTAAAGAGATAGGAACAAGTGCAACAGGGGCAATTCCAAGTATTCCTCTCGTTGGGAATAGTTCAACAGGAGGTATTTTTTATCAGGGCAATAATTTTCCTGCAACTTATAAGGGACAATACTTTCATGGTGATTTTGGAGGACAATGGTTACATTCTTTTACCATGAATAGTAGTGATGAATTGTCCAGAGTAGATAGTTTTCAACCGAATGCTCCTACCATTACTGGTATGGTAGAAAACCCCGTTAATGGTTATTTGTACTATGTTTCTTATACAGGAAGTATTAGAGAGATAAAATATGACCCAGGCAATCAACCTCCCAAAGCAGTAGCAAGTCAAAATGTAATGTATGGAACAGCACCATTAAGCGTTCAATTTAATGGTGGTGCATCGTCGGATCCTGAGTTTGGTAGTCTTTCATATTTATGGAATTTTGGTGATGGTACTTCTACTTCCACCAGTGTAAATCCTTCCCATATTTTTTCACCTTCTACTTCTGCCCCCACATCGTTTACTGTTTCATTAACAGTCACTGATAATACTGGACAAACAAATACAACCAGTTTATTGGTATCGGTTAATAACACTCCTCCAAGAATAGATTCGACCAGTATTGATAAGATTTATCGTTTTGACAATATATCACCCAGTACAACAACTCTCTCCTTAATACCTTATGTATTTGATACAGAAACTAACACGAATTTACTACAATACAAATGGGAACCCATTTTACACCATGATAATCATGCGCATCCCGAGTCTGTTATAAACAGTTCCTTAGGAACTGTAAATTTATCTCCATTACCATGTGATGGGCATTTATATTATTTCGAAATAAAATTAACTGTTACTGATTTACAAGGTTTATCCACATCAGTTTCTCATAATATCTATCCTGCATGTACAGGCATAGATGTCACCATTCCAAGTACACCTACCAATCTCGCTGTCAGCCAACTTGCCAGTACCAGTTTATCTCTAAATTGGAGTGCATCCACAGATAATTATGCAGTAGCATATTATGAAATTTATCAAAATGGAGTTAAGATAGGAACATCCCAGACTACTTCTTTTTCATTAACAGGATTGCAAACAGGAACCAATTATGTATTTACCGTTAAAGCTAAAGATGCCTCTGAGAATTCATCGTTAGCAAGTGCATCGGTTAGTGTGGTGACTCCTGCTACCCAAGACGAAACAATTTATGGGGATGCACTCAATGCCAATTGGCAAAATATGTCGTCTATCTCATCCTTAAATATGGCTAATACAAGCCCTCAGTTTATCAACACAAAGTCTATCAAAGTCACGAATCCTACGCTGAATGAAACTTTAGATTTCAGAAAAAATACCTCACTCAATACCAATTATTTCCCTTATGGAATTGACTTCTGGATTTATAATGAAGGTAGTTCTGCTTTCCCTTTTCAAGTGCAATTATTTGAAACAAGTACAACGGGTGGTAGCACAATTGTTAGTTTAACGGCTTTACCCCAAAAATGGACTCATCATACTTTAAGTTGGGCTGCATTGGGAAATCCGCCACAAGTCGGAAAAGTGTTAATGAAATTAAACCAAAGCCAAACTGCAAGTCTATATTTTGATGAAATTAAATTGCTCTTTTGTAATAATATTCAAACCGTAAAAACAGGTAATTGGAGCGATACCAGTGTGTGGTCTTGCGGGCGTGTGCCTGTGGCAACGGATGCCGTGAAAATAAACCTTGGGCATACCGTAACGTTATTGAATGGACAAAGTGGAACGCTGAATTTATTGAACCTTTTTGGCACATTAAATCAAGGAACGGGAAGTATTTTGACTATTAATAATTACTAAGTAGTGGCAACCGTTGCTCGGTCAATGTCATTATTTAAACATGTTGAATGCTGATTTATTTTCTTAACTTAGTGACGGTATTAATCGACTTGCAGTCATTTTAAATAAATCACGGCTTGAAGCCGATTAAAAACCGTCACTCGCCAGAGGCAAGCGACGGTTTTTTAGCTACAATCATAAAAATTATCATACACCATGAAAAAATACGTAATTACCATTTTGGGTATTTTAGGTACATTAGTTCTTATTTATTTAGTTGTTGTTGCCGTAAACTTTTTTATGGTTTTCAATGCAAAGCCAGTGGTTCTCCAAAACATTCCTGAAGGCGGTAAACAAACTGAAGTGCTTGAAAAATATGTCTTAGAAATTACGCTTAGGGGAAATCATGAGTTTACTTACAAAACTATAAAATCAGAACCGTCTAATTTCTTACCTATTGATTCACAAACGTTTACCAAAGAAATTACTCCATTGGTAAAACAGATTGGGAAAGATAATGTGGTAATAACGCTCTACACAGGTGAGGCTGAAAAATATAAAGACATTGTAGATATGCTTGATTTATTTGCCAAAAACGGCATAAAAAAATACGCAATTTTGAAAGATAATGAACGAAAATAAAGAACAATCACACACTGAAAAATACGATTTTCAACACGGCTACCACAGCGGTTTGGAATCAGTTGATAAAAATACTTACGAAGGCTATTTATCGTCGCAGGTCAATTTTGAATGGCTGACTCGACAATTGGTTGAAAAACGCCAAGAACTTTCAGATTTAGATAAGATTATCGACCACGTGAAAGGGCGTTTCAAAGAGGCTTACGATGCTCTTCAAGACCGTATATTGAAAGTTAATTTAGCGGGGAAAAATAAAGACCGCACTGAAAACCTATTGACTGAAAATCAAGATTCTATTAATCATTTTTCAGAAAAAAGAGCTTCTGTTGCTCATAAATATTCCCTTTTTGCGGGTATAATTTATCTGTTGGCGGGTATTTCTTTCGTGGCGGGCGATTTAATTATTTCGCACGAAATTGTGGCGTATGCCCTCAATATCCGCAATAATTTTGAAGCGTGGGCTTTTGCCGTTGGTTTGGCAATGGTTTCGGTATTGCTGAAACCCGCTTATGAGCGTCTGATTGAGTCACCTTATACCGATAATCCTTCCGTGCGTAGCAAGCGTGTGTATGCGTGGTTCAAGGGTGTAACGGTGGTTTTTGCGGTAGCAACTTTGTTTATTTTGGGTTGGTTTAGATACGAAGCTTTCAAGACCGATAAAATGAAAGAAGGCGTAAATAAATCTATCAAACAGCTTCAAAATCAGGCTTTTGACCCATTGAATCCTTCTGCTACGCCATCGCCTGAGTTGACTCAGCAGATTGATGCAAAAATGAAGACTTTTGATATTCTGAACGAGAAATTAGTAAATAGCCCTTGGGCGTTGGCATCGTTTGTTTTATCAGGAATTTTGTTTGCTTTGGCGGGAGCAATTTGTTTAGGAATTGCCTTTCCAGTTTTGCAATGTTATTGGCAAAGATGGTTACAAATTGACCCTAAATTAAAGCGTTTACGGAAAGAACAAAAACGCTTAACAACCGATTTACAGGCTTTTGAAATAGATTTATCAGAGCAAATTGTTCAGAAGAATATTTTAGAAAACGACTTGAAATTATTACCAAGTTTAGAAAGTTTAGAAAGCCAAAAGCAGCGTTTGCAAGAGGAAATTAAAAGTATAGAAAACGAAACTCGCTTAGCCGAAACCGATGCCAGAATTGGTGCTTATAACGATGGTTTTGGCAAAGGTTCAATGGTTAGAGAAGTCATAAACGACGACGAAGTGAATCAATTTGTAAGAGAGAACTATTTCGACACCAGCACTTTAGCGAGTAAAGCCAAAGCCGCTTCGGGTGGAAATGCTATTTTCTCAAAACGACCAAGTCTTCGACCGCATCAGCAATTGAGGAAATTGATTTCGGAGGATTTTTCGGATGGGGAATAAATAAAAAGCGGCTCGTTCCTGATTGGAGCGAGCCGCTTTTATTAATCGTAAATCTTGTGAATCACGCTCGCCCCGATTTATTTCAATCGGGGCGGACATGGTTTTGCGATTGTATCGCAATTCTATCAATAAGCCTTAGCAAAAATCACTCTACGACTTGAAGGATTTCCCGTCAATACGCATTTGCCTTCTTCCTCTACCGAATCCAAAGGAATACAACGAATAGTTGCTTTGGTTAATTCTTTGATTTTCTCCTCCGTTTCTGGCGAACCATCCCAGTGAGCAGAAACAAAGCCTAATTCGTCACTTTCAATTACTTTAAGGAACTCATCCCAAGTATCCACCGTAAATAAATGATTAGCTCTGAAATCTAAAGCTCTTTGGTAAATATTGGTCTGAATGTCTTCCAATAAATTCGTTACCGTTTCAACAACGCTATCAATCGGATAAGTTGCTTTTACTTTGGTATCTCTACGGGCAATTTCAACCGTTCCATTAGCTAAATCTCTCGCTCCAATTGCCAAGCGTACAGGTACACCTTTCAATTCATATTCAGCAAATTTAAAGCCTGGAGATTGTTTATCTGAATTATCAAATTTCACCGAAACGCCTTGTTTTTTCAATGTTGCAACGATTGGTGCAACGGCTTCCGAAATCTGTGCTAATTGCTCTTCTCCCTTGAAAATAGGCACAATTACCACTTGAATTGGTGCTAATTTTGGTGGCAAAACCAAACCTTCATCATCTGAGTGAGCCATAATTAATGCTCCCATCAAACGAGTAGAAACACCCCAAGATGTTCCCCAAACGTAGTCTTGTTTATTTTCTTTGCTAACAAATTTTACGTCGAATGCTTTGGCAAAATTTTGTCCCAAAAAGTGAGAAGTTCCCGCTTGTAAAGCACGTCCGTCTTGCATCATTGCCTCAATACAGTAGGTTTCGTCTGCTCCTGCAAAACGCTCATTCGCCGTTTTCTTACCTCTCAAAACAGGCACAGCCATAAACTGCTCGGCAAAAGTGGCGTAAACTTCCAACATTTGTTCTGTTTCAAAAATAGCCTCCTCACGAGTTGCGTGTGCGGTGTGTCCTTCTTGCCACAGGAATTCAGCGGTACGCAAGAATAAACGAGTACGCATTTCCCAACGCACAACGTTTGCCCATTGGTTGATTAATAAAGGTAAATCACGGTATGACTGAATCCAGTTTTTGTAGGTACTCCAAATGATGGCCTCCGAGGTTGGACGAACGATTAACTCTTCTTCCAATTTAGCTTCAGGGTCCACCATTAATTTACCTGGTTTATCAGGGTTATTTTTAAGGCGGTAATGAGTTACTACAGCACATTCTTTGGCGAAACCTTCAGCGTTTTTCTCCTCCGCTTCAAATAAACTTTTAGGTACAAAAAGTGGAAAATAGGCGTTTGTATGACCAGTTTCTTTAAACATATCGTCTAAAGCACGTTGCATTTTTTCCCAAATAGAATAGCCATAAGGCTTGATAACCATGCAACCACGCACGGCAGAATTTTCAGCTAAATCAGCTCGCTTCACGAGTTCGTTGTACCACTCAGAATAATTTTCGCTACGTTTTGGTAGGCTTTTGCTCATTTTGTACTAAAGTTTTAGTGATTTGGTTTTAGATAAATTCCTAAATTCACTATTTATAAATAATTTGTTATTGCGATTGAAAATACCTTCTCAAAAGTTTCAGAACTTTCGAGAAGGTCAGGCTAAAATTGGGCTAAAGTGATAGCCAGACTACTACCCAATGTTGAAAGTGGAATTATGAATAAAACTAATCTTTTACAAACCCACTTCCTGTCCAACTATAAATCGTCTTAGAATTAATCCGTTCCCATTTGTCTTTATCTTCATCTACTAATTCCGAGTAAGAATAATTTTGAATCACTTTATTGTTTATTCCCCCTTTTTCGATAGGAAATACCAAGGAATATGATTGATAAAATATCCCTGCATCAGCAACTGTTTCTGACTTTGGAGCTTGATAAAAGCGTTGACCATCCCAAAGAAGATACAAATAATACATTGGTATTCCGCAAGCCTCTCCTTTAAACCCTATTAATAAAATATTTGAGATATTACTTAAACTCTGGTTATTCAATATGATTGCATTAGACCAATGGCTTGATTCACTATTTATAGGAATCTCAATCTTTGCAATAGTTTTTTTATTTTCAACGGCTTTTATCTGTACAATAGATTTGCTGTCATTTTCAGAGGGTTTCCCTTTAATGATTATTTTAGGTATTCCATAAACGAATTTTGTATTTCCTTTGCGAAGTGCTTTGAAAGAGATTAATCCTCCCCAAGCAAAACCAGTCTTTTTTTTGTTTTGATTATCCGTGTAACTAATCTTAAACCAAGGGTATTCTCTATGTCCTATTTTTAGAATTTCTCCTCCATCTACGATTTTTATATTATCCCCTACGAAGATTGTATCTTGAACGATACCTTTCAAATTTGGAGAAGTTCTTACAAAGAGTGTATCAGCAAAAACACAGGTTTCAAAATTAATGAGTTGTTCTTTTGAATATTTAAACGCTCCTCCATGTGCAATATAAAAACTATTGAATGATGGAGGATGAATTTCCCATAGTTTATCCTCACTATTTCTTTGTGACAGTGATAGAAATGGCATTGCAATGATAACTGAGAAAAAAAGGTATTTCATTCTAAAATTTTAACTTGTTGTTTAAATAAGTTCTTTTTCCTTGGTCGGTAGTCCTCGTCGTCCCGCGGATGTGTCCCCACCATCCATCTTGCGTAAGCAACTCGCCAAGTTGTTTTGAATTATAACTAAATGATAGTCAGATGCTTGTGTTGCTTGCGCATTTTGTCTGGTGAAGACACCTACCCGATATACACATCTTTTAAACAGTTCTTTGATATATTGATTTAGCGATTTTAAACCCCTCAAATATCTGTTTGAATTTGAGTAATCCACGATGTAGAGTAATTGGTCCAGGTGGTGTTTGTTTTTGATAACCACTCCACCCTGCTAATCGTGCTATTACCCATATGGCAAATTTCAATTCTGAGGGATTATAAGGGTTTTTAAGTTTTTCTGTATTTCCTTCCAAAGTTGGAGAAAGCACCTTTAAAGCCTCAATTTCTTGTTCTAAAAAAGCAGTTTCTATTGGCTGTCTTGTATCAGAATCTCTGGCTATGAGTAATTGTAAAACCCTTATAGAAGCCTCCAAAGCCAATAATGATAGCTTACTCAGAGCCTCATAAGTGGTTAACGTTGAATTAAGCATATTAAGCCCCTGTGTTTTAAGGAGTCTAAAAAGTTGTTCGATAAACCACCGCCAAGTGTACCACTGAATGAGCTTATAAGCATCTTCAAAGATTTCTATTTTATGAGAAGTCAGTAAAATCCAATGAATCGGTTCTTCATTATTAACTACCGTTTGGGCTTTTTCTATTACTTCTATCACATTTACTTTGATAGACTTTGAAAGGTGATTAAACTGTTTGTTTTCAGGTCTTTTTATCTGAACCTCGACCCATTTAACATCCAATTCAGCTTCGTGTTTACTACGTTTATCAGTGGCAGGAAGTTTTATCTTGTAAGAGTTACCAATGGGAGTATTCAGTAAAATATCTTCTATTTTTTGCCCTTTTGTGGCTGTCTCAACGGGGCGATTTACATTCATACGAATCAGAAAGTCTATATTCAGTTCATTTTTAAAGGAATGTAAGGCTTGATAAATATCGGCTTCTCGGTCTGCAATGACAGTCATGGACTCGGCTGAATGACAAACTTGATGAGCCTGTTTTATACTCTCAAGCCAACGATAGCTATCTTTATTTTCAAAAAGAATTTGTAACTACTCAGGTTCTTATGCTGATTAGTTTATTTGGTTAAATAATATTAAACTTGCTCATTGTCTGATAAAGAAACCATATCGCAACAACAAGAACTACTTGTTCTCCAATCTCAAAAGATAA
>JAAFIU010000286.1 GCA_013298805.1 Cytophagales bacterium
ATGTGGTAAAATAGTTTGTTTGAGCTTCTTTGTAAGAAATTTCAGCGTTAATTACTTCTAAATTTGAGCCAACTCCTTGCTTGTATTTTATCTTGGTAACTCTCACAATTTCATTTGCCAATTCCATATTAGCTTTTTGTGCTTGCAAAGTTTCATACGCATTTTTCAAGGTAATTTGACCTTGTTTTACTTGCATATCAATTGAATTTTCTAATAATTCAAAACTCTGTTTTACCTTCAATAAGCTATTTTGAGACTGGATGATTTTGTTTTTTCTTTGGAAACCATCAAAAATGGGTACTTGAACCGCAAAACCGATATTAGCCGCATTGAACCAAGGCTTTGTAATTAAATCAAAAAACTGTGGACGACCCGCCGAATACGCATAACTACCCGTTAAGATTACTCTCGGTAAATAGCCTGCTTTTTGATTCTTCAAATCCAATTCAGCTAAACGATTTTGAGTTTCGAGGATAGAATATTCAATTCGGTTGTTATATTTCAAATCAAATTGATTTTCGGGAAGCAATTCATTTACATTCACGTCCGACAGTTTATCAGTCAACGTAATCGTTTCCGTGATTTTTTTCCCCATCTGGAATTTCAATAAATGATAGCTTAATTCTTGTAAGCGTTCTACGTTTTTAGCTTCAATTTTTAAGTTATTTGATTGAACTTCAAGGCGTTGAACGTCAAGTTTTTCTACGAAACCTTGAGCATTTAATGCTTTTGTGTCACGTAAGAGAGAATCCAATCGACCAATATTAAGCGTCAATAACTTGATACGTTCTTCGTTAACCAAAATGCCATAATATGCTTTGGTTACACCTTCGGCAGCTTGTTGTTTGGTTTGGACAAGTGCTTTTTTCGATAATTCTTTGTAAACATCAGCGGCTTTTAAACCCAAAGTATATGAACCATCAAATAATAATTGGCTTAAACTTACGCCAGCTTGCCCACTGTTTGCTACGCCAAATTCGGCAGCGATAACGTCGCCTTCAGCAGCCTTTGGGTCAAAAGTTTTAGCTGGAATAAACGCCTTTTGGATGATTAAGTTGTTGGTATAACCAATACTTGCATTTAATTGTGGTAAGCCAATTCCTTTAATTTCATTGACACGAGCTTCAGCATTATAGATGTCAATTTGGGCGTTTTTAATAGAAATGTGATTTTTTACGGTATAATCAACCGCTTCACGGAGCGAATAATTTTGCTGTGAAAAAGAGAGGTTTGTAACAAGCAATAGGCTGAAAATTAGCCATTTACTTAGTAGGTTTGTATTCATAATGTGTTTGTTTTTGTGGGATTTAGACCGCTTTGTACTGTTTAATAAAATAGTTTTACTACAATTGATACTGTTGATAAATTTCTAATCCTTCTTCGGTGAGCATTCCTCTCATAAAATGGTCGAGTAGTGTAAGTTGTATATCGACTATTTTGAATTTGTTGGGAGGAAATATCTGCGGGTCAAATCCCATCTCTACTTGCTCCAATCTCATTCTTGCTAAAATATCTACCTTGATGTCGGCTCTGAAAAAACCCTGATCAATACCTTCAACAAGGTCTTTTTTAATCATTTCAAGTACAAATTTTTCTTTGTGTTCTTGAAATAGTTTCCATGTGCGAGGATGATACTTTTTTATATCGAAAAATGCGGAAGGATTAATTTCTGTAAATGAGTCTTTACACAAATCCATCGACTTCATTGTTTTCTCCACCACGTTTGAAGCCCCTTTGTTCAATTCATCCCACTGACATTCATCGGTGGCAATCTCCGATAACATCAATTGATAAACCAATTCATCTTTGTCTTCAAAGTGCTGATAGATGGTTTTTTTGGAGATGCCCAACTCGCTTGCAATGTCATCCATCGTCACGGATTTGATTCCATAACGGAAAAATTGCTCACGAGCCTTAGCGATTATTCTTTCTTTAATTTCCAATTTTTAATATTTTTAAAGCCTTAAAAACTTTAGAAACCATTAGAGTTTCCATGTTTAAAACTTTGGAAACTTTCAAAAGGTTCAAAGTTTTTATAATTTTTTTTAGAAATTAAAAATTGGTAAAATTTAGATTTAAGATTTAATCTATTGATTTTGAGTTAAAAATTATATGTATTATATTTTTTGTAGAAATAATTATATTTAAGGCTTTGTACTATTTCAAGATGCAAAGAAAATGGTTTTTTGATTTCGTGGATAAAAAATAGTTTGTACGGTTATATTAATACGTGAAAGACATTAGAATTAAGAAATCAGGAATAACTGTAAAATCGAATTCGGTTCTATCTTTGTAGATATGAAAACCATTCGTAATGTGCTTATATACTTTGCTTTAACTTGTGTTTTGTTGTTGATATTGGCAACCGTATTTCAGGAAAAAATCATTCTCAGAAATACTCAATTGCCTGACAATTATCAATATCAGTTTAAGGGTAATTTTGAGGAAATATGGTTTCATCCCGAAGTAGGAGTGAAGCTAAATGCTCTTTATTTCAAGACGGAATCTTCAGAAAGAAAAGGGCTTGTTGTCTATTTTCACGGTAATGCCGATGACCTAAAACGTTGGGGGGAATACGCTGATGATTTTACAAAAAATCATTATGATATTTTGATGATTGATTATCGCCAATTTGGGAAATCGACGGGAGAACTTTCTGAAAAAGCCTTGCACGCAGATGCACGTTATGTATATGACTGGGCGAAAAATCAATTTCCAGAAGATAAAATTGTCATCTACGGACGCTCCTTGGGAACGGGTATCGCTACACGTTTGGCATCAGAAACCAATCCCAAAATGTTATTATTAGAAACGCCGTATTTTAGTTTGATAGATGTTGGCGAAAGTTACTTGCCGATTCTTCCATACAATTTATTATTGAGATACAAAATGCGGACAGATTTGTGTATTCAAGCGGTAAAATGCCCGATTCACTTATTTCATGGCACAAAAGATGAGGTTGTGCCGTACCAATCAAGCATAAAATTGGCGAACTTATTAAACAAAAAACCTTCTGAAATCCTAACGACAATTCCAGAAGGTAAACATAAAAATTTAGGAGAATTTCAGGAGTATCATCGTGCTTTGGAGCGTTTACTGAAATATTAGCTACTTAGACCACTGATTAGACCGATTGGGCAGATTTACACAGATAAAATATAATAGTATAAAATCAACGATAATAATAAAAAATCTGTGTAAATCTGTTTAATCTGTATAATCGGTGGTCAAAATAATTAACGCCCAAAGTCATCCTGTAATCTCACAATATCTTCTTCGTCCGAAGGGTTTTCTGGGTCTGTGTGTTGCCAAATTTCAGCTACAACGCCCCAACCATCTAAGCCAATCAAACGGTGGCGTTCGCCTTTGTCCATTTGGATAAAACTTCCCGATTCTAAAACTTTTACTTCTTCTGATTGTTCGTCGGTATCACTAATTTTTACGCCAACCGTTGTTCCTGCAATTACTTTCCAGATTTCGGCACGACGAAAATGGTATTGCCACGATAAACGTTTGTGTGGAGCAACTACCAAGATTTTCGGGGATAATTTATTTGTAATTTGAATTTCCGACATTTCTAATTGTGGAAAATATAACGCTGCAAATGCAGCCGCTTGACTTTCTTCCAAGACAAAAAAACCTCCCCACGGGCGAGTTTGGTCTTGTGCAGAAATTGTAAAACCTAAAACTGAAAGTTCTGAGGCTATTTGATTGAATATGTCAGCCTTTTCAGTTGTAGCGTTGATTGTTAAATTCATGAATGGATTTGCAATGATTGAATTACAAAATTAGTTAAAACATAGCAAAATCAAATTTTTAGTCATTTGCTTTGGTCTGAAAGTTATTTAAAGGTCTTTCATCATCCAAACGTCGCAGCCATTATGTCCGCTATTGCCCAAAGCACCCGTTAAATAAGTGAATCCCGCTTTTTCATAAAGAGGAATAGCAATATTTAGTTCAGGAAGTGTTTCGAGGTACATTTTTGTATAGCCCAATTCTTTGGCTGCTTCAAAACAACGATTTAGTAAAGTTTTGCCCAATCCTAAACCTCTAAAATCCGATTTGAGATAAAGTTTAACCAATTCACAAATATCTTCTGGAAGGTTTTCGGTTGGAAAAACACCTGCACCACCCGCCATTTTTCCATCAACTTCTACGATAAAATAAATGGATTTTGGTTCTCTGAAAAGCTCAAACAAATGGTCGGTTGTGGGGTCATAAAAGACCGTTCCTTGTTTTGCCGCATTAAAATCTAATAGTGAATTACGTATGATAAGAGCAATTTCGGGATTATCAGAAGGTTGTATTTGGCGAATGTTGATGTTTTGCATGAATTTGATAAATTTTAGTGCTATAAATCAAAAGGGAGAAATAGTTCTTAAACCATTCCTCCCTTCATCTCAAAAAAGGAAAATATTATTCGGCATATTCCTCGATTGGCAAAGAATATACCATTATAAAGTCCTCACTACTAACCCTTTAGCCCTTACGGACTACGTCTGTACCTCACTTAGTACCTCAATAACCCAAAATTTTTTTAGGACATAGAAATATAAGCAGGGGGAAAAGGTACAGGCTTACGCTTTCCCAAACTCAACACTTGAATTGTATTAATCAAGTGTCCTATTTTTACTTGGCTTTCTTCAAATTTTTCTTTCCAGTAGTCACCATTCATTTTATTTGTACTAATGTTTTCATTAGTGACATAGTTTGTATTTAACTCAATCTCTAAGTATTTACATATTTCTCGGTAAACGCTTAGTTTAATATCATTTCTTTTTAACGCATCATAATATACAGGCTCATTGATTTTTAAATCAATAAGCATTTGACGGGCGGATACGTTCTTCTTTTCAAGCCCTTTTTCAAATGTTTCTCTAAGGTTTTCCATATTTTTTTAAATTTATTTGGATGAATGCTTGTTTGATACTAATACTTTCCATAGTATTGCAATACCAAAACGGTATTTACTAAAACAAATATAGTATTTACTAAGACAAAAACAGTACATACCGTTTAGGTTTTAACAAAATTTTAACAAAAAACTATCTAACGGCATGAATATTAAAGAACAGATTTTAGCATTACCAAGCGGTTTGCACCTCTTGCTTATCGAAAAGAACGGAATTACGACCGTGTTGTATTTGCATTGCACCAGTTATGGAGGGCAAAGAAACCATTATGTCAATAATGACGAAATTACAATAACTAAAATACAAGTTTGTGCCAATGACATCATGATTAATACGACCGTTGGATTAGAAAATTTTGAAGGTACGGACGTAAAATTTATTGATAATGAATTTATAAAAGTCATTCAATTACCAAGTAATAACAACG
>JAAFIU010000429.1 GCA_013298805.1 Cytophagales bacterium
TTTAAAAATGGCATTAATTACCAAAATTAGAGAGAAGTCGGGAGTGGCAGCAGCAGCTATTGCTATCAGTTTAATTCTCTTCCTTGTCGGTGGAGATATTTTCCAAGGTCGTTCAAAGTTCTTTGGCGGTACGAGTGATGTTGTAGGTGAAATTGGTGGTGAAAACATCAAATTCCAAGACTTTCAGAAGAAAGTAGAAGAACTATCTCAAAACTATACGCAACAGGCTGGTCGTGGCCCAGGTGAGCAAGAATTAAGTCAAATGCGTGAACAAGTTTGGAATCAATACATCATGGACTTAGCTTACGGAAAGGAATATGAAACGTTAGGTTTGTCTGTTACTCCAAAAGAATTAGTTGACATGGTTCAAGGAGATAACATTCATCCTTCAGTTCGTCAGCAATTTACCAATCCACAAACGGGTCAATTTGACAAAAACTACGTAATTCAGTTTTTGAAAAACTTCAAAACAATGCCAGTAGCACAACAACAAGCTTGGGCAAATTTTGAAAAATCATTGAGCCAAGACCGTTTGAGAGGCAAGTACGAGAATTTATTGAGAATGTCAACTTATACTACTAATGCAGAAGCTCAAAAAGAATACACAGCCCAAGCTGCTAAAGTTGATGTGCGTTATTTATACGTTCCTTTCTATTCAATGGCTGATTCTACAATTAAAGTATCAGATGCTCAATTAGAAGAATATTTGAATAGTCACAAAGACCTTTTCAAAGGACAAAACACTCGTTCTGTACAATACGTAACTTTCCCAGTTATTCCTTCAAAAGTAGATACAGCCTCTTTCTATAACGACATCAAGCGTTTAGCAAAAGAATTGGCAGTTACTAAGAATGACTCAGCTTTTGCGATGATGAACTCTGACGTAAAAACACCTTACTATGCAACATTGGCAGAAATTCCTAATGATGTAAAAGGACAATTAAGTTCAATGGTTGTAGGTGGTATTTATGGCCCTTTCAAAAATGGTTTGTCATACTCAATCTATAAATATGGTGGTGTTCAGAAAGATTCATTATTCACTGTTCGTGCAAGCCATATCTTAATCAACGCTCCTAAAACTGCTCCAGATTCAGTAAAAGCAGCAGCTCGTAAGCGTGCAGAAGGTATTTTAGCCCAAATTAGAGGTGGAGCTTCTTTTGAAGCCATGGCACAACAATTTGGCTCAGACGGAACAGCTCAACAAGGTGGAGATTTAGGTTATTTCAAAAATAACGGCGGAATGGTTAAGCCTTTTGAAAATGCAGTTTTTGGTTTCTCTGGAACTGGTTTATTACCAGGTATTGTTGAAACAGATTTCGGTTATCACGTAGTAAAAGTAACCGAAGCTAAAACAAATACACGTTATAAATTAGCCGCTGTAAACAGAACAATTGCTCCGAGCCAAGCTACCATGGACGAAGTATTACGTAAAGCAGATGCTTTTGCTGCTGCAAACGATACTAAAGATAAATTTGAAGCGGCTTTGAAAAAAGATAAATCTTTATTGATGTTACGTGCTGATAAAATCCAAGAAGGTGCAACGGGTATGAACAACCTACAAAATGCTCGTGATATTGTTCGTTGGGCATTTAATGATGATACCAAAATTGGTACAGTTTCAGATGTTTTCCAAAATGACAACCAATATATCGTTGCTCTTGAAACAGGTACTACCAGCAAAGATGTAGTGAAAGTAGATGATTTCCGTGATGAGTTAACAGCTCGTGTTAGAGGAGATTTAAAAGCAGAACAAATCACTAAGAAATTAGGCGGAATTTCGGGTACTTTAGAGCAAATGGCACAAAAGTATGGTGCAGGTGCTTTAGTGGAAACAGTAAGCGATTTAACGCTTGCACAAGGTGTATTAACAAGTGCAGGTGCTGACCCAACTGCTTTAGGAAAAGCATTTGGTTTGAAAGTAGGACAAAAATCTAAACCTTTCAAAGGTGAAGCGGGTGTATTTGTAATGGAAACAACAAAGTCAACTCCAGCACCAGCTATTGCAGATTTGACGATGTATAAAAATTCAGCAAAAATGATGGCAACACAAAGAACATCATTCTATATCAACGAAGCTATCAAAGACAATGCGAAAGTGGTTGATAACAGAGCTAAGTTTTATTAATATTTGATTTGATTCAAAGCAAGAAAGCACCTCAATCGAGGTGCTTTCTTGCTTTATGGATAAAGACATTTAAGATTAGGTTGACACTTCCCTTAACGTCAGCGAGGTTAAACTCGCAGTAGAACTGCTCGTCGATGTTATGAGGAACATCCCGAAAGTTTTAAACTTTCGGGATGTTGAACCAGAAGCACCTAAATCCTTGTCTTTATTTTAAAGTGCCAAAGTAGAATTAGCTACTACTTAATCTTTAAAGGTTATGAGGGAATTTTTAGGATTAATTCATAACTTGGAATGTCATACAAAATTCCATCTATGAAACCCCTAACTAAAACCATTCTAAAATCTTTCGATAAAGCCTACAAAATACAGCCCGTAAGCCGTCTCGAAATAGAAACCTTCAAAACCAACTATATTCAGCTCATTGACAGAGTTGAGGAAAGCGAGCAGAACA
>JAAFIU010000146.1 GCA_013298805.1 Cytophagales bacterium
TCCGTATTATTAAGTAAAAAGAATCTGTGTCCAATCCGTAAAATCCGTGTGCTATTTTTAATCACAACACCATGAAATCAACCATTCTTCAATACGTAAAAACCTATTTAGACCAAAGAATGCAAACTTCTTTGGACGCTATGAAAGCCGCCCAAGAATCAGCAAATGGTGAGTCAAAATCTTCGGCAGGGGATAAATACGAAACCTCTCGTGCGATGGGGCAACTCGACCGTGATATGCACGCTCGTATGTATCAGCAAACGCTTGAAGAACGCAAATTGGTAGAACGTATTGATGAAACGGCCCCTTTCAGAAAAGGTGCTTTAGGAGCATTTTTGAAAACCTCGATGGGCGATTTTTTCCTTTCGGTAAGTATTGGGCAGGTAGATTTTGAAGGAAAAAATGTAATGATTATTTCGCCACAATCGCCCATTGGAGCATTATTATTGGGAAAAGGTGTTGGGGATAAATTTAGTTTTAGAGGAAAAGAAGCAGTTATTTTAGAGGTTTTATAATTATTAATCATTGAATACTCCGAATTACGATTGACGATTCAAGTTTAAAATCGTCAATCGAATTGCCAAAAAATCAATTCAACCTCCTCACAATCAGGCTATTAATTACTTCGTAAAATTGTGCAGGTTTCATGGTTCGCCAATTATTAACATTCAATGTTCCGCCCATATTGATGTAAATGTCAAGGTTATACTTGGCAAATTCTCGTTCTACGTGTTCTTGAAAATTACAAGCTGCAATCCAACCATCTTCCACATCGTCAAACCATTCGGCGTAATAATCGTCTTCTAAACCGTGAAAATTCAAAACATTTTCGCCCAATAAAATAAACTTGTTAATGCCCTGATAAACAAGGTGGTCGATGACTTCCCGTTTGAAAAACATGATATCGTTGTGTAGCGTGTCATTCCATTCACCAAACATTTCGATGATGACAAATTTGCGTTCATAATCCGCAAAAAGGATTTTACAATAAAGCGTTTCCGAGCCAATTTCATCCCACATTGGGTGAATATAATAACCGTAAATGGTATTTTCGTAGTAATCTAAATTATAAAGTCGCTCGTAAAAAGGTGAGCGAGCATCACGGGAAGCCACATAAAACTCTTCCCAGCGATAATGAGGTTCAAGGTCTTGCATTAATTATATTTTGTTTGACTTATTATAGTTTTCAACGATATATTTTCCTATTTTGTTACCTTCTTGTATAAGAAAAACCTATCAAGCAAAATTATGTAGTTTTTGTTAGATTTGTAAAAATATACCTTTCAATAAAAATGCTCAACCAAGTCCAAATATTAAAAAGTGAATTAGATGCTCTCCGACCATTGGGGCGTGAGCAGGAAGCGATTATCATGCAAAAATTTAGATTAGATTGGAATTACCATTCTAATCATTTAGAGGGAAATAGTTTGACGTATGGAGAAACGAAAGCCCTTATTTTATTCGGACTCACGGCACAGGGAAAACCATTAAAAGACCATTTTGAAATTACTGGGCATGATGAAGCCGTTAAATGGATTGAAGATATTATTAAACAAAAACGCCCTCTGACTGAAAGTTTTATCAGAGAATTACACTCTCTTTTATTACAAAAATCTTATGAAGTTGATGCCATTACACCCGATGGAAAACCTACAAAAAGAAGAATTGAAATTGGGCAATATAAAACTGCACCCAATCATGTTTTGACGAAAACGGGAGAGATTTTTCGTTTTGCTACACCCGAAGAAACACCCGCCAAAATGTACGATTTGATGGAGTGGTTTCGTCAAAAACAAGCAAACTTAGAGACAGAGCCAGTTTTATTGGCTGCTGAATTTCATTATAAATTTATCAGAATTCATCCTTTTGATGATGGAAATGGCAGAACGGCAAGACTATTAATGAATTTTATTTTGATGCAATACGGTTATCCTCCCGTTATTATCAAAACCGAAGACAAGGAAAATTATTTCAATGTTTTGCGTTTGGCAGATGCTGGAAATATTGAACCCTTTGTCAATTATATTGCGGAAAATTTATCTCGCTCCTTAGAAATTATGATTAAAGGAGCAAAAGGTGAAAGCATCGAAGAACCCGATGATTTGGATAAAGAAATTGCTTTGTTGGAACAGAAGTTGAAGGGGGTGGGACAGAAGATTGAGAAGACAAAAAGTAAGGAAACGATTTTAGAATTTTATGATGATTCTTATTTACGACTTCGCGACACTTTTTTTAACGCAGGAAAAAAGTTTGAAAGGTTTTATGATACAAATTATTATGCGGAAAGAATTGGAGATGAATATCCAAATGCAACAAGGCACAAACTGAAAGAGTCATTAACTCGATTTGGAACAAACTATGTAGAAAATTTATTCTTTTTACTATTTTCATACAAACATTTCTCAGGTCTTCATTTTCCTTCGGAAAGTGATTTTGAAGCTTTTATAAGTGTAATATTTAATAAAAAATATTATTTCATTAATACTGGTAGGGTTTCAGAAATAATTATTCAAAAACCATACTCCGAACAACTAACAGACGAAGAAATCAATCTAATCGTAAATACAGAAATGAAACGGCATACGGCATTTATTGAGGATAAAATAAAAGAAATTCAAGCCCAATAATCCGTAACTCCTTACCTTTGCAACATGACAGAAATACCAGCATTCAAAAAGAATCTCCCGACCCAAATTGCAGTGTTGGGTGGTGGTAGTTGGGCTACCGCAATCATTAAGATTTTAACCGAAAATAACGTCAAAATCAAGTGGTGGTTACGCCGTAAATCGGACGTAGATTTTATCAAAAAATACAATCACAATCCGTCGTATTTGACTGATGCTCCGCTGAATCCACGCAAAGTAAAAGCGTATTACAAAATGTACGATGCTCTTCAAGGTGTTGATTATGTGATACTTGCAGTACCTGCGGCTTTCGTGCCTGATGCCTTGAAAAACTTAACTCGCAATCACTTTGCGGGCAAAAAAGTAGTTTCTGCCATCAAAGGAATGATTCCTGATGAGAATATGCTGGTAACTGACTGGATGGAAAAAGTGTTCGGTGTACCGCTTACGCAAATGTGCGTCATTGCAGGGCCATGTCATGCCGAAGAAGTTGCTCAAGAAAAACAATCATATTTGACCATCGGCTCACCCAATATTAATTTGGCTCAAGAATTTTCAAATTTGATGACTTGCCGATACATCCAAGCAAACCCCGTGGCAGATTTGTACGGTGTTGAATACTGTGCGGTTATCAAAAATATCATTGCCATTTCCTGCGGTATTACGCACGGATTAGGCTTTGGGGACAACTTCCAAGCCGTGATGGTGTCTAATGCCATGCAGGAAATTAAGCGATTTTTAGATATTGTTTATCCACAAGCCAGCCGAGATTTGCACAGTTCGGGCTATTTGGGCGACTTATTGGTAACGGCTTATTCACAATTTTCAAGAAACCGAACCTTCGGAAATATGATTGGTCGTGGATACTCTGTAAAGTCGGCACAAATAGAAATGAACATGGTGGCAGAAGGATATTATGCCGTAAAAAGTATTCATAAAATCAACGAAATTCACGACGTAGAAATGCCAATTATTGATGCAGTTTATAGAATTCTCTACGAAAAAGCGAATCCAATGGCAGAAATCGGAATTTTGAAAGGTTTTTTAAAGTAAAAATATTCACCTCTCGCCATGACGAAAGGTTACAAATACAACCCATTGAATATTCAGATGGGATTGTCAAAATAGTGTTAGTGAATTCGCTTTTTCGCAAATCGCTTTTCGCTTATTATAAACAAATTATGATTTCAGTAGATAATGTAACAGTTGAGTTCGGTGGACGAGCTTTATTTAGTGATGTAACTTTCAACATCAACGAAAAAGATAGAATAGCCCTCATGGGTAAAAATGGTGCGGGTAAATCTACTTTATTGAAGATTATCGCAGGAGCTGACAAAGCCACAAGAGGCAAAATTTCTGCTCCAGGCGATGCCGTAATTGCCTACCTTCCTCAACACCTTTTGATGGAAGATGACAGCACGGTTTTTGAAGAAACGACCAAGGCTTTTTCAAAAATCTTGGATATGAAAGCCGAGATTGATGAATTAAATCATCAATTAGAAACTCGTACTGACTATGAATCAGACGAATACATGAACATTATTGAGCGTGTTTCGGAAGTGAGTGAGAAATATTATTCAATCGAAGAAATCAATTTTGATGCAGAAGTTGAGAAAACTTTATTGGGTTTAGGCTTTGTCCGTACTGATTTCACCCGTAAAACTTCTGAATTTAGTGGTGGCTGGCGAATGCGAATTGAATTAGCAAAAATCCTTTTACAAAATCCTGATTTAATTCTTTTAGATGAACCAACAAACCACTTGGATATTGAGTCGATTCAATGGTTAGAGGAGTTTTTGATGAATTCTGCCAAAGCCGTAATCGTTATTTCTCACGATAGAGCATTTGTCGATAATATCACCAATCGTACCATTGAAATCACGATGGGGCGTATTTATGACTACAAAGTAAACTATTCGCACTATCTCCAACTTCGCAAAGAACGTCAGGAACAACAGCAAAAACAGTTTGCGGAACAACAGCGATTTATTGCGGATACCACCGAATTTATTGACCGTTTCAAGGGAACGTATTCAAAGACTTTGCAGGTACAATCAAGAGTGAAAATGCTCGAAAAATTGGACATTGTGGAAGTGGATGAAGTGGATACTTCAGCTTTACATTTAAAATTTCCGCCCGCTCCACGTTCTGGAAATTATCCCGTTATTGTGGAAGATTTAACTAAAAAATACGATAACCATTTAGTTTTCAAAGATGCAAGATTGACCATAGAAAGAGGAGAAAAAGTAGCCTTTGTGGGTAAAAATGGGGAAGGAAAATCAACGCTCGTGAAAGCCATCATGGGCGAAATTGACTTTGAAGGCGAAATGAAATTGGGTCATAATTCAATGATTGGTTATTTTGCCCAAAATCAAGCAGCACTTTTGGATGGAGATTTAACGGTTTTCCAAACAATTGATAACATTGCCGTGGGTGAAATCAGGACAAAAATCAAAGACCTTTTGGGTGCATTTATGTTTGGTGGCGACGATGTTCATAAAAAAGTAAATGTATTGTCGGGTGGAGAAAGAACTCGTTTGGCAATGGTAAAACTCCTCCTCGAACCAGTCAATTTATTGATCTTAGATGAGCCAACCAATCACTTGGATTTAAAAACCAAGGATATTCTGAAAGATGCTTTAAAAGCTTTTGAAGGAACGATAATTTTGATTTCTCACGATAGAGATTTCTTAAACGGACTTGCCGAAAAAGTATTTGAATTTGGTAATAAACGAGTAACCGAGCATTTTGAAGACATTAATGGTTTCTTGCGAAATAAGAAAATGGAGAGTTTGAAGGAGATTGAACGGAAGGGGAAATAAGAACATTTGTGCTTTACGGAAGTCGTCGTTCAAAACGACGACTTCCGTTTTAACTATAAAAACGATTTAATTCTATCCGCTGTAGCCTTCAATTCTTCCTGCGAAGGCTTCAATTTTTCTCTCGTGAAATTAATATCATTCATCGAATTTAGCGGAATCAAATGCACGTGTGCATGAGGAACTTCTAAACCAATTACCGAAATGCCAACTCTCCGACATGGACACGCCTGTGCGATGGCAGGAGCAATTTTCTTAGCGAAAAGCATCAATCCAGATAATAAATCATCTTCTAAATCAAAGATATAATCGACTTCCTTTTTTGGAATTACGAGCGTGTGTCCATCCGCCAAAGGCGTAATATCTAAGAACGCTAAAAAACGTTCATCTTCTGCAATTTTATGGCAAGGAATTTCGCCATTAACGATTTTTGTGAATATGGTGGACATGGGTTGGGTTGAAGGGATTATGGGGTTGAAGGGTTATGAGATTATTGGGTATAGAGGGGTATTAGGTTTAGGGATTATGGACAGACAAATTTCTTTTTCATTACCTTTAACCCCATAATTCCCAAATCCCATAATCTCTAAAATCACTTAAACCATTCTGAGTACATTACATAATTATTAGCCGTCCGCATAAAAACTTCGGAAGCTTCTGGAGAAACCATTTTCAATAATTTAGCGGGATTTCCTGCATAAATTGAACCTGCAGGAACACGAGTATTTTGCGTAACAATTGCCCCTGCTGCAATAATTGAGCCTGTTTCTATCACTGCCCCATCCATAATTATTGCTCCCATTCCCACCAAAACATTGTCTTCAATGGTACAACCATGAACGATAGCGTTGTGGGCGATTGACACATAATTTCCAATAGTAGTTTTGGTTTTTTGATATGTACAATGAATAATTGCTCCATCTTGAATATTCGAATTATTACCAATAATTACAGAATTGACATCTCCACGCACAACAGCATTGAACCAAATCGTACAATTATCCCCCATCATCACATCTCCTACGATTGTTGAGTTTTCGGCAAACCAACAGTTTTCCCCAAATTTGGGCGAAATTCCCTTTACAGGTTTAATTAATGACATCTTTAGAAAGTATTAAATATTATGTACGAGGTTTAATAAACTTCGTAACAGATTTTATTCCGACAAATATACACCTCCTCATTTTGAAGACAATAAAAAAACTAACGAAGATTTATCGTTAGCCCATTAAAAGAAAAAATCACTAATTCACAATTCACTCAATCACTAAATATTACAAATATCTTTCCTCAATTATTTGCAAGTGATGAATACAATGCCCTAAAATGGCAAAGCCCATGGCTCGTACCGAAATCTCAAAATTGCTCGCAATGCCCCTTTCTTCGAGCATTTCTTCGTTGAAACTTTCAAACAATAAAATCGTAGCTTGACGAACTGCCGAAAATTCAGCTATTAGTTTTTGAATATCTCTTTGTCCCGCATTTGAAGTATCTCCAAAAAGCACTTCATCATAACCTGGCAAAGGTGTTTTGTCTTTTCGGGCAAAACGCAAAGCACGATAGGCAAAAATCCGTTCTGTATCAATAATATGCCCAATCACTTCTTTGATGGACCATTTTCCAACTTGATATTTATGGTTTAATTGTTCATCGGAAAGAGCAAGTATTTTTTGCTCAACCAATTGCTGATTTTCTTGCAAACCAATCAGCAAATCTTGGGCTGTAACCTTGTTGATATAGGTACTAAAATTCCCAAAATTATCCCTTGGCGATGGTGGTAAAATGTTCATGTTCTGTTAAATTCTAAAATGGTTTAATGACACACAGATACCTCTTAACCTATGTTCCCTATCTTTTCTATGTGGTTGCCAAATGCGAAGGCAAAGGAATATTTACACTCAATTCATCCGCAATCGGCGTGAGTCTTTTGCTTGGAATTGGAATCAAACCCGACCAAATTAGTAAACCTTGGTCTTCTTCATCATCACTTGGCATTCCTTCACGAGTTTTTGCCGATGCCTCTATAATATCAAATACCAAAAGCATCGTTTTATCCACTTCTTTGGACTTCATCGGACGTAAATACTCCCAACTATTCGGCACAATTTTCTCGGTCAGTTCTCTGAAAAAAGAGGCTTTTACTTCGTAATCGTCAATTCTCTGAGCATTTGAAAATATTACCACCGAACGATAATTTACCGAATGATGAAAGGCAGATTTTGCCACGACCAAAGCATCGGTAAGCATCACCGAAATACAAACGGGAATCCCTTTTTCAATTTCTCTCAAAAAATGGCTTCCTACCGAACCGTGAATATAAAGTTTATTTTCTTTCCGAACAAAAGCCGTAGGAATACTAAAAGGCTGGTTATCAACCGAGTAACTTATTGTACAGAATAAAGCTTCATCCAAAATTGGAAAAACGATGGCCTCGTCGTAGTGCATCCGCTGATTTGCGTAGCGACTTGGGGTTGTTTTGGGCGTTTTTTGTAACATTATTTTATCCGTTTATGTTGTCTAAAATTGCTTACTAATAGTTTGACTATCGTCTGACCAAATAGGCAAACTTGGTCAGACGGTAGTCAGACCGCTAAAAAGTTAAGTATCTATTTTTCAGTTCGTGACCCCACAAACTTTCTAATTGTTCTACAAATTTATACCTTTACTGGACACCCATACTACTCCACAATCAAACTACCAAGTAGTCCAGATGAAAATACCGTTCAAAACATTACTCGAAATCAATAAAGACTCTTCCTTGCCAATTTACGTCCAAATTGCCAATGGAATCAGTCAAAATATTCAGTCTGGAATTCTGAAAACGGGAACAAAATTATTAGGCACTCGACAAATGGCAGAACTTTTGGAGGTTCACCGCAAAACGGTCGTGGCGGCTTACGATGAACTTTATTCGGAAGGATGGATTGAGGTTTTCCCCAAAAAAGGCACATTCATTACGCAAAAATTACCAACCGTAAAACCTGTTTCATTTTCAGAAAAAGGCACATTTTCAAAGGGTAATACGCCTTCACTCATCATTCCGAATAATTCGTTTATCAAAATTCCGCCCGTCGTTTCACAGCGTTTGGCGTTCAATGATGGCTTGCCCGATGTGCGTCTTGCTCCCCGTGAAGAATTGGCTCGTTTGTATTCGCATTACATCAAATTTGGTGATTCTTCGATTTTACAATACACGCATCCTTACGGGCAAATACGGTTTCGAGAAGTATTTTCTGCATTTTTGAATGAAACTCGTGGCATGAATATTACCCCCAATAATATTTTGAGTACCCGAGGAAGTCAAATGGCTTTTTTTCTCGTGGGTTCGGCTCTTTTTCAGAAAAATGATGAAATTTTAGTGGGCGAATTGAATTATCCAGCCGCCAATATGACCTTCCAAAGTTTGGGTTTAAAACTGAATACTGTTCCGATTGATGAAGACGGAATTGTTGTTGATGCCATCGAAGAAATTTGCGAGCAAAAAGTGATGGTCGGCACTCCGCTAAAGGCAATTTATATCACCTCGCATCACTATCACCCAACGACCGTAACGCTCAAACCAGAACGAAGAATTAAACTGTTGGCTTTGGCCGAAAAATACGGTTTTTACATCATTGAAGACGATTATGATTACGATTATCATTACGCCAATCGTCCAGTTTTGCCTTTAGCCAGTGCCGACCGCCATGGTTTAGTTATTTATTTAGGTTCGTTTACCAAACGAATTGCTCCAACTTTTCGGGTGGGTTACATTGTGGCAAAACAAGAAATTATTGAGGAATTAGCCAAACATCGAAGAATTATTGACCGACAAGGCGATACGATTTTAGAATTGGCATTAGCCGATATGTTGGAAGATGGAACGCTAAAACGCTACACCACCAAAGCCCTAAAAACCTACCGAGAACGAAGAGATTTTACTTGTGATTTACTCAAAAGCGAATTAGGAAATATCATTGATTTTAAAGTTCCAGACGGAGGAATGGCAATTTGGGCAAAGTTTGACAAAAGTATTTCTTTGATGGAATTATCCGAAAAAGTGAGCAAAAAAGGACTTTATTTATCAAATGGTTCAGCTTATGAAGGATTAAATACCTGCCGAATGGGATTTGCGTCAATGAATTTAAAGGAAATGGAAGAGGCGGTGGGGATTTTGAAATCTGCTATTCTTACTTGATTGATACTACTATTAGAACACGGATTATAGGGATTTAACGGATTTTCACTGATAGACTATTAGTAAAATTCCAATGTAGGTTATTACAATTTTGAACAAACTTCCCGAAAGTATTAGACCTTTCGGGAAGTTAATCGTTTTAATTAAACGCCATTGGCATAAATTCTTTTAACTATATTGAAAAGAAATATCAAAAACAATAAATTGAAATCCGTGGAAATCTTTTAAATCCGTACAATCAGTGGTCTAAAAACCAACTAATCTCCCTTCACATCAAACCGTCCATCTTTCAAAGTAAAGACTTCCGAAGGATTATCTTTATTATGGAAAGTTACCTTGAAAGTCCCTGCATAAATTTTAGTGATTGGGTCGAAATGGGTAATGGTTACTTCGTTTTCGCCCGTTTGAGCAATTGGGTATTGTCCGCAATTTCCGCCCACACAACGCTGATATACGCTTGCGTAAGGCGTAAACTCAATAGCATTTTTCGGGAAATATGTCATGAATTTATACGTTCCAACGCCTTTCACTTTATCAATCATCAAACTAATTGATTCACGAGTTTCTTGGTTGGTCACGGTCAATCTCAAGGTTTCACTCTGAAAACTTCCCCACACGACAGGCAAAGGTTTAAAATTTGGATTGGTTTTATATCGCTGAAAAGGTGTCCAAATTGCCTCATTGATTTTCACGCCAAAGGTTTGTTTGCCACTTTCAGTAACTGCTGGTAATTCTGTGGGTTGTACATAATCGTTTACTTCACAGCCTGTTAGGGCTACAAAAGCAAATAATGTGAATATGTACGTCGTGATTTTCATTTTGTGCTACCTCTTTAAACGATGTTTTTTATCCTTTCTATGTAGCTGCAAATTATACATTATTTTGAAACAATTGTACAATTCATGGAAATTTAATACTGAACCTGTCTAAACTTTCTGTTTTGAGAAGAAATTTGAATCATTTTGAAACTGTTATTTCAATATTTGCGAGGCATAGCAGAGCTACGTTGAGTAAATATTGGATTGGCAGATTTAAAATGAGCGGGTTTATACCGAAAGAGAAAGTTTAAACAGGTTTAGGGCAAACGCACGAGAATTAAATAATTAACTGTTTTAGGTACTCAACATCAAAAGCGGCTTTTACTCTTCTTTTTTTTAGACTTAGTTTATCCTTATGCTCTGAAATAACTTGCAGAGCTAAT
>JAAFIU010000379.1 GCA_013298805.1 Cytophagales bacterium
GGTCAGAATTATGTTCTCCTCTTTTGGGCCAATCAATGTTATCAACGGTAGCTACCCACACCGCCCGAAATTCATATTTGGGCGGATTACTTAATTGACGGTATTTCTGGGCGTGACAACTAAGGGAAATGAATAGTATTAACAGTAAAGTTTTAATAACTTTTTGTAGCATGATTAAGTAAGGGGACGTACAGCAATCATGCAAGTTATTAAATTTATTCTTCAATCGAAAACATATAGCCAACGCCTTTTAAGGTTTTGATATAATGTTCTGGGATTTTTTCACGTAGTTTTCGGATATGTACATCAACGGTTCTTTCTACAACATATACATCTACGCCCCAAACTTTTTCTAACAATTCATCCCGATTAAATACTTTATTGGGATGTTTTGCCAAGAAATAAAGAAGTTCAAATTCTTTCTTAGGCATTACTAATGGATTACCATTGTTGATAACGCTATAATTGGTACGGTTAATTGTCAAAATACCAATTTCAATCAATGAATCACTCTCAATTTGTTGGGTATCTCTACGAAGAATGGCTTTAATTCTACTAACCAACGCTCGTGGTTTGATGGGTTTTACGATATAATCATCTGCCCCAACGTCAAAGGCTGCAACTTCGGTATATTCTTCGGCACGAGCCGTAAGAAATAGGATATACGTATCTTTAAAGTCTGAGTTCTGTCTTATTTGGCGAGCCGTTTCAATACCATCTTGACGAGGCATCATTACGTCTAAAAGTATTAAATCAGGTTTGAAATCTTTTGCCACTTCTAAGGCTTGAATGCCATCATTTGCTGAAGCTGTTTCGAAACCTTCCTTATTGAGATTATATTCTAATAACTCAATGATGTCGGGGTCGTCATCAACCAATAGAATTTTGGGGGTAGGTAAAGCGTTTGCCATATTGAAGTTTATCATTACATTACAAAGTTAGCTACCTCAATGTTACGGAATTGTTAAATATAAATGAAGGGTGAAGGGCTGAGAGTTTATGAGTCGATGAGTGGTGAGTTATGGGTTTATGATTGGTAAGTATTAAGTCTGTAAATCGAAGAACTTACGACTTACAGACTTATCACTTGTGACTTATTTATACCAAACTCAAACCCGTCATAATTGCAGGTTTTTCGATCCCCATTAATTCTAAAACGGTTGGAGCAATATCTCCTAATTTACCATTTCTAACGGCTTTTTTATCTTTGTCAATCAAGATACACGGCACAAGATTTAAACTGTGTTGTGTATTTGGTGAACCATCGTCGTTAATCATATAATCAGCATTTCCGTGGTCAGCTAATATAATTACTGAATAATCGCTTCCAATGGCTGCTGTTACTACTTCACCTAATGACTCATCAACGGCTTCACAAGCAGCAATAACGGCCTTGAAATCTCCTGTATGACCAACCATGTCAGGGTTTGCAAAGTTTAAGCAAACGAAGTCAGCTTCTCCTTTTTTAAGAGCAGGAACTAATGAATCACGAACGTCATAAACTGACATTTCTGGTTGTAAATCGTAAGTGGCTACTTTGGGAGAATTTGATAACAAGCGACTTTCTCCTTCAAATAATTCGTTACGTCCACCCGAAAAGAAGAATGTTACGTGTGGGAATTTTTCGGTTTCTGCAATTCTGATTTGCGTTTTGCCTGCATTCGCAATCACTTCTCCCAAAGTTGAAGGAAGATTACTATCATCAAATATTACATTTACATTTTTGAAAGATTTATTATAATTGGTCATTGTGTAATACTTAATGTCCAATTTTTTCATGCCATTTTCAGGGAAATCTTCTTGCGTAAGTGCTTTTGTGATTTCTTGCGGACGATCGGTACGGTAGTTGAAACAAAGAACTACATCGCCATCTTTAATCATTGCGATTGGCTCATTGTTTTTAGTAACTACAATCGGTTTGATGAACTCGTCGGTAATACCAGCAGCGTAAGATTCTTTCATCAAAGCCACAATTCCTTCGTCACACACAGGAACGCCTTCGCCTTTTACCATTACGTCATACGCCTCTTCGATACGCTCCCAACGGTTGTCTCTGTCCATTGCGTAATAACGACCCGTTACGCTGGCAATTTTACCAACCGAAGTTTTCAAGAAATTCTGTAAATCACCAATGAAACCAACGCCAGATTTAGGGTCACAGTCACGTCCATCAGTAAAAGCATGGATGAAAACGTTTTCTAAATCGTTGTCTTTAAATACATTACAAAGAGCTTTTACGTGACTAATATGGGCATGAACGCCACCGTCAGACACTAAACCAATTAAATGGACAGGTTTATTATTTTCTTTGGCATATTTGATTGCTTCAACAAAAACGGGTTCGTGACGAAGCGTATCTTGCTCAATTGCATCGTTCAAACGAACTAAACTTTGTCTTACAGTACGTCCCGCTCCTAAGTTCATGTGTCCCACTTCTGAGTTTCCGAACTGTCCTTCTGGTAAGCCAACTTCTGGTCCGAAAGTTACGAGTGTACTGTTTGGATAATTCGCAATTAACGAATCATAAAAAGGAGTTTTGGCGGCAATAATTGCCGAACGGTCTTCATAACCTTTCTCGGCAATTCCCCAACCGTCTAAAATGACTAAAATTACTTTTTTGCTCACGATATTATTATTTTTTGGGATATACTTTCTATTTGTGAATTGTGATTAATTTAACTCTACAAATCAAGAAATCTCTTTCTTAAAACTCACTAAATCACAATTCACTCAATCACTAAATATACTTAATGTGCTTTTTTGAAATTCTTTTCACCTGCTTCGATACTCGCTTTTAAGTGATTTTCTTTGGGCGGAATCGGGCAACTAAAACCACTACTGAATGCACAATAGGGATTATATGCTTTATTAAAATCTAAAATTACAGAGTCTCCTTGAATATCCGTTGTTTGTAAGTCTAAATAACGCCCACCGCCGTAAGTTTCTTTTCCACTGGTTTGGTCTTTGAAAGGAATAAAAAGATAGTTTTTGTATTTAGGATTATTCATCAAAGACAAACTTCGATAGACGTTCAATATCAACTTTTTTCCATTAATTTCAAATGATAAAACACCATACTTGAAATATTCTTTTTGCTTACCGTCCACCGTTGGAATTTTGAATGTTGACGGGTCTTTCTTCGCTTTGAATTGGCACTTTACACGGTAATTCGTATCGGGTTCATAGAAATCAAAATACGGCATATCTTCCTTTTTGATAGGCCCTTCTGCATCTTTCAAAAACTCATTTTTATAAGTTTCACGATGTTGTGCAATGATTTCTTGATACGTTTGTGCTTTGATTTGGAAAGCACAAATAGTTAGGATTATGAGGAGGATTTTATTCATTTTTGTTTAATTGATACAAGTCCACAATTTTTTGTAAAATACCCAAAACCGTTGGTAGATTTCTGTAAGGATATAATTCGTTGTCGATGATTAAAATATTATTTTCTAATTTCAAAAATAACCAATCATCTGCCGTTGTAACTGCACCGTAAACAATATCAATTGGATTCCCTTCTTTTTCATTAAAAATTCTTG
>JAAFIU010000451.1 GCA_013298805.1 Cytophagales bacterium
GTAAGTTTATTTCTATTTCAGAAAGGGCATCGTTATTGTTTAAATTTTTGAGATAAACATAACGGTAAGTTTCTTGAATTTGAGAAATTTGTTCATCCGTAAATCCACGTCTTCTTAAACCAATCGAGTTGATTCCTGCATACGATAATGGCTCACGTCCTGATTTTGTGAATGGTGGTACATCCTTACGAATTAAAGAACCTCCCGAAATCATAGAGTGTTTACCTATTTTTACAAACTGATGTACAGCACTTGACCCCCCAATAATAGACCAATCTCCCACTTCAACGTGACCTGCCATTTGTACACTATTGGCTAAAATACAATTATCGCCAATTACGCAGTCGTGTGCTACGTGAACATACGCCATGATGAGGCAATTTTTACCAATTTGTGTTTTATGTTTATCATTTGTTCCACGATTGATGGTAGCACATTCACGAATGGTTGTATTATCTCCAATAATGGCAAGGGTATCTTCACCGCCAAATTTTAAGTCTTGGGGAATAGCCGAAATTACAGCACCAGGAAAAATACGACAGTTTTTGCCAATTCTTGCTCCTGGGAAAATCGTTACATTCGAGCCAATCCATGAACCTTCACCAATTTCTACATTTTGATGAATGACCGTAAATGGCTCAACTACCACATTTTGTGCAAGTTTAGCTTCTGGATGTATGTATGCTAATGGTTGTGTCATTTTTTTATCGTTAAATCGTTAACATCGTTGTGGCAGTTTAGGAATTGAAATGAAATAAGCTATCCATATTCAATTTATTTTGTTGCCAATTTCAACAGTTTTAACTTTTAAACTTCTCTAATTTTTAACTTTTACGAACAAGACTGGCGGTCATATCAGCTTCGCAAACAACTTGCCCATTTACATAAGCTCGTCCGTGCATTTTGGCAATTCCTCTACGGATTGGAGCCATTAAGTCACATTTGAAAATTACAGTGTCACCAGGGACTACACTTTTGCGGAAACGGCAGTTTTCAATTCCTACCAAGTAAGGCCAATAGTTTTCAGGGTCAGAGACAGAGCTTAATACTAAAATTCCGCCTGTTTGTGCCATTGCTTCAACTTGCATAACACCTGGCATTACAGGGTTGTTTGGAAAATGCCCCATGAAGTAATTTTCATTCATCGTAACATTCTTGATTCCCACTACGCTTTCATCGTCCAGATAAATGATTTTATCAACCATTTGGAATGGATAACGGTGGGGCAATAATTGATAAATACGCTCGAAGTTGAAAATTGGAGGTTGCTTAGGGTCGTATTGAGGAACATTATTTTTTTCAGTTTCCTTCATCAATTTCTTGATTTTCTTCGCTAACTCAACGTTGGCAGCATGACCAGGGCGAGCTGCTAAAATTTGTGCTTTTATCGGACGACCTACCAATGCTAAATCACCAACCATATCCAATAATTTATGGCGAGCCATTTCGTTTGGATAATATAAATCCAAATTATTAAGAATTCCTTTTTCTTTAGAAACACTTACTTTGGGTTTGCCCAACACAACGGCTAAATGGTCTAATTCTACATCGCTATAATCACGGTCTGCAATTACGATAGCATTTGATAAATCGCCACCTTTGATTAAATCAGCCTTAAAAAGTGCTTCTAATTCATGTACAAAACAGAATGTTCTACATTTGGCAAAGCTTTCATTAAACTGAGTGATATTAGTCAGATTGGCGTGTTGACTTGAAAGAAATTTAGAATTATAATCAACCATTGCCGTCAAGCGATAGTCGTTTAATGGTAATGCTGCTAATTCAACGCCACGTTCATTGTCTTTATAACGAATTTCAGAAGGAATTTCAAAAAACTTACGGTGTGCATCTTGTTGTTCTAACCCAATTTCAAGAATGGCTTCTACAAATTTAATTGAGCTACCGTCCATAATTGGCGGTTCAGGTCCATCCAATTGTATCAAAACATTATCAACTTGGCAACCTACCATTGCTGCTAAAACGTGTTCTACGGTATTTATTCTTGCTCCATTGTGTTCAATGGTTGTTCCTCTTGATGTATCAACAACATAATCTACATCTGCATCTGCGATGGGCTGATTTGGTAAGTCAATTCGTTGGAATTTATAACCGTGATTAGGCGGTGCAGGAACAAATGTCATATTGGCAACTACGCCAGTGTGCAAGCCTACGCCCGATAATGTGATGGCTTTTTGAATGGTATGCTGTTTGTTATTCATTTTTACTTTTCTGATGAAACAACAAATCAATATTTGTGATAATGATTGATTTGATGAGTAATAAAAAATATTATAATGTTT
>JAAFIU010000264.1 GCA_013298805.1 Cytophagales bacterium
TTCACTTTGACAACTAGGACACGATAACATAAAAAGTACAATTTTTAGTTAGTAATTCTTTTCCCCAAATTTAGAAAAAAATTACACTAAAAAACATAAAAGCATTACTTGTTTAACACTACCAAATTTAAAATCTTATTCTGAATAAAAAGGGTTCTTTATCTAATTTTACCACTAATTCTTTGGCGTTGATTTCGTACTGATGTTCTGGCGTTTTTAGTATTTGTTTGAATACATCTTTTGCTTTATCTTCTTGATTGTTTTTGATTAATGCCAAGCCTAAATACCACTCAGAACTTTGTTTAATATAGTTATCAGATGATTGTAAGCCTTGTTTGAATAGACCAATAGCTTTACTATTTTCGTTAGTTTCCAAATAACAAAGTCCTTTATAATATGCCAAACAGGGGCTTAAAGCCTGTTTGGAGGTTGATTCTAAAAAAGCCTGATAGGCTTTCTGATAATACAAACTGATTGAAATTTTATCAGGGCAATTATCAATTGAAATTCCTCTTCCTCCCTCAGCTTCAGCGTGATAATACTCTCTGTAAAGCCGTGATGATGAAGTTGAATCATACCAAACAACCCCTATTAATAGCAAAACACAGGCTGCGGCAGCATATTGAAAAACTCTTTGAAAAAGGGGCTTTACCTTTCTGATCGGTATATTAGTTTGATTTTCAAGCACTGGTTCGATAATATGTTGAGTTGTTATAATTTCCTTTATTTTAGTTTCTCTTGCAATATCTTCTAAGGTTTCAAATATCGGACTTAGTGCATCTACTTTTGCTTTGAAAGCAGGCTCATTTTGTAGTCGAATTTCAAATTTGTCTCTGCGGATTTTGGGCAATGTCCCTCTCAAATACGCCTGTATATCTCTGGTTTCTTTATCTGGAATCATCTTATTATTAATTTAAAAGTTTACGGAGGTCGTCTAAGCAACCACTATGTAAATTATCAATTGTCTTAGGAGAATAATTAATAATCGGACTTAACTCTCTTGAGGTCAAGCCTTCACCAAATTCTCCCCCAAACCATTTTCCTGTAACAATTTTTTGACATGGAATCCGTAGTTGTGCTATGGCATTTCTTATTCTGTTTTTCAAAAAATCATTTCCATCGTCATCATAGGACTCATCCACATCCTGCAAATACTCATTGAATATATCTTTTTGATGCTCATTTTCATTCTTTTTCTTTCTTAAAACATCTAACCAACGCATTGTACAAATTCTAATAAAAAAGGTGATAATGCTGGCTTTTTCAATCGAATTATTAGCAACAGGTCGCCATTGAAAATAACCTTTTTCTTCTGGTATTTTAGTTAGTTTTCTCCTAAATTCTGCTTGAACATTACTCCAAATATCTAAGGAGTCTTCTTCATCCCCACTATTTTGTAAAATATGGTGGTTTACTTTTTGAAAAGTTTGTGCATGTAGATTTTTAATTGCCTCATTTTCGTTTCGTTGAATTTTCTTCCAAACAAGCCCTACATCAAAGGATTTTTTCAAACTTTCCGCTCTTTTAATGGCTAATATTTCATCATCATTAATGGTGATATTAGAGCGATTTGTTACATCCTGATAAATACGCTCAACGGTTTTACGACGTTCAGAAATCATTTCAATAAAATAATCCTCGTATTGAGATTCTACTAACATTAATCGTTTGTAAAGAAGTTGACTATCAGGGTTTTGCAATAATTCTTCTAATTCATTCTCTTCTTCACTATCCATCATATCTCCATAATAAAAAATAAGTTCAGGATAAATATTCGCTTTGGTTTCGTTGACTATTTTCCCATGTTTGATTAAATTAGCATAGGAAGTCGCTAAATAATTGGCATAAGGGAGATTTCCAATGATTGCTCCCTTCAATAAGTTTAGGTAAAGTGCTTGTTCATTCATCATTTTGTTGACTAAAAATATGATTAATGTATTAAGATTTTTTTGGGATAGCTTTTCGGTTAATTTTTACCAAAATAATTGTTCCATTTCCAGGGCTACTTTCAATTGTCAATATTCCATTTAATTGGTTTTCTACTCTAAATTTGATATTTTCCAAGCCAATTCCATTTCCTTTTCTTTGTCCTAAATCAAATCCAATTCCATTGTCTTCAACTCTCAATTTTAGGTTTTTAGCATCCTGACTCAACTCAATGCCCACCTCTGTTGCTTTAGCGTGTTTGAGTGTGTTTTGAACAGCCTCATTAATGATTTTATAAAGAGTCAATTCTACAAAGGGGTCTAATATAATTGATTCGGAGGGCATCGTAAGTTTAAATGTAGGTTTGGAAATAAACCCATATTTCTCCTTAATTTGCTCAACCAATCCTAAATTAGTTAGGATTTGAGGGGTCAATTCGTGTGATAATCCTCTAATATCCGATGAAGTTTGTTCTAAATATTCAATCGTCTTTTTAAAATCATCAGGGATTTCTTTATTGCCAAAATATTTTTCTGAAAAAGCATTTAATCTTAACTGAATACCTACAATTGAAGCCCCAATATTATCATGTAAATCTTTAGCGATTCTTTCTCTTTCACGGTCTTGAGCTTTGATTTCAGCGACAAAAAGCTCTTGTTGTAGAATTTGTAGATTAGTCCTCTCTAATCTGAAACGATAAACGATGCCAATCGTCAGAAAAAACATTTCTATGAATGTGCCAGCGTAATAAATGTCATGGATTGTTTGTACAGGTACTCCATTAAAATCAGAAGTTACTTCCAAAATACTTACTATGGCAATTGGCGTTGTTGCTACTAAAAAATACCAAGAGGGAGAATATTTTTTCTGGATACTTTTTAATAAATGATAATACATAATAAGAGTGTTTGTACCAAATAATGGGTAGAAGTATAATCTGAAATGAAACAACTCCTTTTCTGCTAAGATAAGCCCAACCAATAAAATCAGTAAAATTCCCATAATCACTCTACTGAATTTAATAACCATTAAATTTTTACGGGTATCTACCTTGAGGTATTGTTCCGCAAAAAGTAGATAAAGTATGTTCAGTAAAGTTGTCAGTATAGCAAACGCATTTTTATTTTTAATGAATGTTGGAATTTTATCTATTAATAGATAATGATAATCATTATAAATAGCTACCATGATAAAAGAGCCTATCAAACAAAAAAGATAAAATAGATATAGACGTTCTTGGAAAAATGAAAACAGAATAATACTGAACGAAATCATCAATAAAAGTCCACCCAAATAAACATTATACCCCAATTCTCCCAACTTTATAAATTGATTGGTATTTCGGGGATTAGCAACATTCAAATAGGGTAATGATAAATGATAACTTTGGTTATAGATTCTGACAAAGACTTGGGTAAAACTTTTTGCTGGTAATTCGACGGGGGCTACCAAAAATGGACTGGCAATAAACCTTTCAGATAAGGGTATATTTTTACCAGTAATATATTCTTTACTTTCACCTACACTATCTGACCAATAGACATTTAAACTGTCTATTCCTTTGGTAAAAATCCTGATAGCCAAGAGTTTTGTACTTGGGTTATAAAAGGATGTTCTTAACCAAACTGATTTTGTTGAAGGTGGAAATGTGATAGGGAAATGTTCAATAGATTGCCAATGAGTGACGTTCTTAATTTCCATAATCTGTTTTGAATCTTCTTTTTCTTCAAATATTTCCCATTGCCCATTATTCATTTCATTTATCGTAAATGACGAGTCAATCACTACTTTTTTTTGAGCGTTAGTGATTATCAGTGAAATGAAAAATGTAACTATTGTAAGACAAAGCCTCATTATACGTGTGTTAAATAGCCGTTTTCGGCAGCAATTTTTATGAGATTTACAGAATTTTTTGCCCCAAATTTTTTGATTAGACTGTCTCTATAATCACGAATGGTATCATTGGCAAGGCACAATTTGTCAGCAATTTGCCTACTGGTCAAACCCTCCGAAATATGCCTTAAGATACATCGTTCTCTTTGAGTAAGTGTAATTCCATCGGGGTTTTCTTGTCTAATTATTGTAGCTAAAAGATTTTTTTGGATGTATTCTCTTCTATCATATTCAACCGTGCGAATAGCCTCTCGTAATTCCATCTTATCGGCTTTTTTTGATAAATAACCCATTGCTCCTTTACTCTGAGCTTTTACAATAAAACTTGGTTCTTCATGGGAAGAAAGAATGATTGAACGAACATTAATGTCATTTTTTTTGATAAAATCTAAAATTTCATATCCTGCTACTTGTGAATATTCGGTTTTAGAATTGTTGGGCAAAACTAAATCTAAGAGAAGTATATCAATTTTTTGAAATTTCAATTGGTAATATACTTCTTGCATAGTATTGGCAATTCCCAAAACATTGAAGTCTTCGGAATCTTTCAAAAGGTCTGCATATCCTTCAGCAACCACAGGATGGTCTTCAGCAATAAGTATTCTAATTCCTTGATTCATTTAATTAGATTATCTAAGATGTTTATTGTTAGTGTAATTTACAATTATTTTATATTTACACTACGAAATTCAGCATTTTAAACTTTTTATCGCCCCCCCGTTTGCGGGGTATTAAAAAAAATATCTCATTTATTGAAATTGTAGTTCAACCAAATTTCTGGAAAGGTATCCATCAAATCTTTTGAAGGAGTTGATTGTATCATTCAAGGATACCTCAAATAGATGTAAGCTTGAAGTATCACCAATATACGCCCACAGAGGGTCATTAACTTGTAATTTTGGCACTTGATTGATGTTATTTACAGAAAGATTTACCTTTTGTAAAAATTGAAATACATCATCTTTTACCGTTGCAGTCCAGCCATTTATTTGGTGATTTTGCAAATGCTTAATTGCTCCAAGAAACAAAGAAATGACTACTGAAGAATTTTTCTTTCCCTCGTCAGAAGTAGCAAAACGCCCAATTTCTACATACTTTTTGGTTGATAAAGCATAATTGTCTAATTCAAAACCAAAAAGAGATTCACATGGAAAAACTCCTTCGTGATTTGGGTACATAATACTCATTGTTCCTAATACTTGATGAGATATGGACGAAATTGCTAACAGTACATCACTCTTGAATTTTTCTGGATGTAAATGATGTAAGTCATTAATGTCAATCTGGAATGCCTGTTGGTAGGTATGTCTGACCAATTGATGAGCAAGAGAAAGTTGTTTCTCATTTCGAGCTAAAATAATGATGATTGCCATGATAAAGAGTGTTTTGGTTTAACATCTCTTTATCGTAATGAACAATTGGCAATCTCATTAAATTTAACGTCTATTTTTTAAATAGCTGTAAATCAGATTTTTGCAATTTTATTTTGGGTAATAAAGCTCCAGTCTTTTGAAGATAAATTTTATATTGTACTCCAAAATAAAGCCCAAGTATTTTTTCTTCTTGAACTATTCTATGACCGTATGCCACAAATATAAGTACCGATAAAATTCCAATGCTACCCCAAGCTTCAAACCAAATAATTGTCCCAATAATACAAATAATTGCCCCAGTATAACTTGGGTGACGTATTTTCGCATAAATACCTTTATCATAAAGGTGATGATTATTCTGAATTGTTACTGCGTTACTAAAATAGATATTCAGTTTTTGTATAGCATAAATTCTAAATGCTAAACCTCCCCAAATCATCAAAAAACTAATCCATTTTGAAATACTAAAGCTAAACTCATGAGCATGATTTGCCCAGTGTGTAACAGAAACGTTATTTACAATTATTCCCATCAGCGAAAGCCCCAGCATCGAATATTTATCTTTGGTGTTAAATAAATCTGATTTACTCAATTTAGGTTGAGTGCCAAACATGACTAATGTTGCTAAAACAACTACCCAAATTTGAAAATCCAATAAAATGGAAGGATTAAAATAAACACCTAAACCAAATAAAAGAACAATGGTAAAGATTGATGAAATGATAAATTGAAGAGCATTTTTCATAAGAATTGATTGTTAAGTTCAATTCTTAATCGTTA
>JAAFIU010000362.1 GCA_013298805.1 Cytophagales bacterium
CACATTTTGGTATTGGTCTTTGTACTTTTCTAACACATCCGCCGACATTACCGTAAATGGAATATCATCTTTGTAACGGTCGGTCATGTTGCCAATTTTAGATTTCAACATATTCAAATACATTGGTAAATCAATCAAATTGTACTTCATTTGCATGTGACCCGCAGCGTATTCAGTCATTCCTTCGTACATCCAAAGGTGTTTCGACATTTTGGGTTTGTTAAAATCAAACTCACCAATCTCAACCGAGTGAATGCTCAAAGGCGTGACAATGTGGAAAAATTCGTGCGAACAAACGTCTTTTACCGTCTGCGAAAGTTCGTCAGACGAAGCTTCTGGCAAATAATAAAACGATGAATATGAATGTTCTAAAGCTCCGTAACTTCCATTTTTCAAATTATCTGAAAGTACAATGACAAACGCATATTTTTTAATGGGTAAAGCCCCACCCAAATATTCTTTTTGAGCTTCTAAAAGAGTTTTTACGTTAGCTGCAATTTCAGCCGAAGTTGCTTTTTTGTTCGGAGAAAAAAGGGAAATCAAAATATCAGCTCCACCCACTTTCAAAACAGTGGTATCTGGTTGACAATACATGATTGGAGCATCGACTAAATCATTATAATTCGGAACGATAAAAGTATCTTTTTGGGCATCAGACTTGGTGGCTGTCAATGAGCTTGCTCCATAAAAACCCGCTGGCTTTGTGAAAGTTACCTCATAAGTCTGACGTTTCATATCGTCAAAATAACCAATAAAACCGTGTGTGTTGATAGCGAATAATTTATTCTCTTCAATGTCCGTTCCTGCGGGTTCAAAAACATATTCACCTGCAATTTCAGGAGAGTCCCAAGTATCATCAACCAAATACGTGATTTTATTTAAACCTTTTGCTCCTTTAATTTTATAGCTATTTTTGTCTAATTTCTCTACAGAAAGCACTTTCCCTGACACATCAAAAGCCTTAAAATCAGACACATAACGACCAAAATCATAGTTTGCATACGTTCCTGGAACAATTTTTGGCATATTATAAACCACTTCATCCTTCAAAACTTTAGGCGTAATTAACGACACTTCCAATTTATCATTTTGGACTTTAGTTAAATCAATAAAAAACTGATAATTAGCGGTTTGTGGAACTTTCTGAGCGAAAGTATTTAGGCAAATGAACAGTGCCGAAAGCGTTAAAATTTGAAATTTCATTCTATAATATGAGTTGTTGAAAAATTAAGTTTGCAAGATAATAATCTTTGATGGGATATTAACGAAGAGAGGTTTAAGAAAGTGTTGAAGGCAATAAAAAAGCCCGATTTTGTGGTCGGGCTTTTGAAATATAATAATATGTAACCCGCCAGACAAACCTATTTAATTTGTTGTAATGAACATGTCACTTATGTACGAATTTTTACTTTCTGTTAGAGACGTAGCTACACCATTTTTCCAATATCTTGCTGTATCCTCATCTCCTGCTACATACACATCATTGCCTATTACCTTTATCGCACTTGCCTGGGCATCTTTCGTACCATCCGTTAAAGATGTGGGGACACCATTTTTCCAGTATTTAGCAACATTTTTTAATCCGTTATATTCAGTCCCAAGAACATAAACATCACTGCCAGCTACAAAAATGTCATATACTTGGGTACTGTTTTTACCATTAGTTAAAGATGTGGCTATGCCATTTTTCCAATATTTGACTACATCATTATCAGCTCCAGCTAAGTACACATCATTGCCAACTACAGTTATTGCTTTCAAATAACCGTAGTTTTTGCCGTCCGTTAAAGAAGTGGCTACACCATTTTTCCAATATTTGGCAACATATTGTGAACCGTTATATTCATCTCCAGCTACATATACATCACTTCCGACTACCGTCATTGCAAGTGCAGATGCACTATTTTTTCCATCCGTTAAAGATGTGGCTATGCCATTTTTCCAATATTTTACAGTACTGATAGAATTTTTACTTTCATCTCCAGCTACATACACATCACTACCTACTACTTTTATTGCAAAAGCAGATGCACTTGTTGTGCCATTCGTTAAAGAAATAGCTACACCATTTTTCCAATATTTGGCAACATTATGTGAACCGTTATATTCATATCCAGCTACATACACATCACTACCTTCTACCGTCATTGAAAATACCTCACCATAGTTTTTACCGTCTGTTAAAGATTTAGCTACACCATTTTTCCAATAAGTAGGAATCCCATTTAGACGCCCACAGAAATAAATGTCCTTTACGGTTGGAGGCGGAGTAGTTGCTACAGGGTCTATCGTCTTTGAGCAAGAAGAGACAATAAAGGCAGTCATTACTGCAAGGAATAATAAAGTATTTTTCTGCATAGTGATTTTTAAATTTTAATTGAAATGTAAAATTACATCTTAGCCTCCTAAGCATCTCAATCGCATTTATTAAACGGTAAAAGAAGAGCCTGATTTCGATGAAATCAGGCTCTTCTTGAAAAATTTAACTATTCCCACTCAATAGTAGCTGGCGGTTTTGACGAAATATCATACACAACACGGTTTACACCTTTCACTTTGTTGATTATTTCATTTGAAATATCTGCTAAGAAATCATAAGGTAAATGACACCAATCCGCCGTCATTCCGTCCACCGATGAAACCGCACGAAGAGCCACAACACGCTCATAAGTACGTTCATCGCCCATTACGCCTACCGACTGAATCGGTAAAAGCATCGCTCCTGCTTGCCAAACGCCATCGTATAAACCTCTGTTTTTTAGTCCGTTGATAAAAATATGGTCAACTTCTTGTAAAATTTGTACCTTTTCAGCCGTAATATCTCCCAAAATTCTGATTCCTAAACCTGGACCTGGGAATGGGTGACGACCTAAAATAAACTGAGGAATTTCCAAGGTTCTCCCTACCAAACGAACTTCGTCTTTAAACAAAGTCTTCAAAGGCTCAACCACTTGCAATTTCATGTAATCAGGTAAACCACCTACATTATGATGAGATTTAATCGTCTGTGAAGGACCTCCACTTACTGAAACCGACTCAATAATATCAGGATAAATTGTACCTTGTCCCAACCATTTTACATTTTCAATTAAATGAGATTCATGGTCAAAAACATCAATAAATGCCTTTCCGATTGCTTTTCTCTTTGCTTCTGGGTCGGTCAAGCCTTCTAAAGCCTTATAAAATATATCTTTTGAATTAACGCCTTTTACGTTCAAACCTAAGTTTTTGTACGATTCAAGTACGTCTTCAAATTCATTCTTTCTCAATAATCCATTATCAACAAAAATACAGTAAAGATTTTTGCCGATAGCTTTGTGAATTAATACCGCCGCTACCGAACTATCCACACCGCCCGAAAGTCCTAAAACTACTTTATCGTCGCCCAATTGTTCTTTCAAAGCTGCCACCGTAGAATCCACGAACGAATCTGCCGTCCAGTCTTGAGAGCAATTACATACGCCAATCACGAAGTTTTTCAACATTGTTTTACCTTCCAAAGAATGCGTAACTTCTGGGTGAAATTGAATCCCGTAAGTTTGTTCTCCTTTAATGTGGAAAGCGGCATATTTCACATCGTCAGTTGAACCAATTACTTCAAAATCCTCAGGAATTGACATAATGGTATCTCCGTGTGACATCCAAACTTGGTTATTTTCAGAAACACCTTCCAACAATGGACTTGGAGCAACCGTTTTCAAAGCGGCTCTTCCGTACTCACGGTGTCCAGAATTATAAACTTCTCCACCACCCAAAAACGCCAATAATTGAGCTCCGTAGCAAATACCCAAAACAGGCAATTTACCTCTGAAAAGACTGACATCTACTCGTGGAGAATCTTCATCACGTACCGAGCAAGGACTTCCCGAAAGAATAATTCCTTTTACAGATTCGTCGATAGTTGGGATTTTATTGAACGGGTGGATTTCGCAGTAAATATTAAGTTCACGAACACGGCGAGCAATCAATTGAGTTACTTGTG
>JAAFIU010000326.1 GCA_013298805.1 Cytophagales bacterium
AAAAGTAATAAAAAAGTCGATAAGAACTCAGCTATTCTCAAAATCAGTAAAAATTACTCTAATCTTTTGCAAAAAGTGGCATAAACCAAAAGCTGTCCCAAAATTACTTTTGAGACAGCCTCTTTTAATTTTTAATTTTACTCCAAAATTTTCACCTCAATATCCTTGAAATACGCCACACTTTTAGGGTCGTGTCCTTGCAAAGCAAATGTTCCAGAACTCAAATGTTTTTGTCCACGGTCGGCAGGAAGAGTATCTGGTTCGGTATAATCAACCGCCACTTTATCATTGATTTTAATAACAATATGTTTGCCTTTAACGGTAATGTCGTATTCGTACCACTCGTTATCTTTCGCAAAGTTTTCTTTTACATCGCTAAAACTATACAAACTACCCGTTTTACGCCAGTCGGTATGTGTTTGGTTTACTTGAACTTCATAACCTTTGTCGGGCCAGCCACTTGCTTGATAAGCGGTATGAATAAAAATACCAGAATTTGAACCAGGTAAGGTTTTCGCTTTCAATTTAAGTTCAAAGTTTTTAAAATCATGATTAGATACTGAGCCTTCGTAAAATAGATGGGTTCTTTCTCCAGCCACTTTTATAGCTCCATCTTCAATAGTAAAAGTGCTTGGATGTTCTTCATTTACGTGCCAACCCGCAAAGGTTTTGCCATCAAAAAGCGATACCCAACCCTTTTCTTTTTTCTGAGAAAAGGAAACATTAACTGTTATTAAAAAGCCAAGAAATAATACGATTTGCTTCATTTTGAAAAATTGATTAATGAACCTGTTTAAACTTTCTCTTTCGGTATAAATCCGTTCATTGTAAATCTAATAATCCAATATTTACTCAACGTAGCTCTGCTATGCTTCGCAAATATTGAAATATCAGATTCAAAATGATTCAAATTTCTTCTCAAAATAGAAAGTTTAAACAGTTTCAATGTTAAAAACATGAATTATGAATAAAAATTAGAAATAAACTACGGAAGTCTATCCTATCTTACCACGAATGAAACATATTGAAAACCATTTGTTTTGATTTGAATTATGAATGGACAATATTTTACTTAACCATCAATAACTTCCGACTTTCATTTTGTCCATCGACGTTCAAGTTAATAATGTAAGTTCCTGCGGGATAATCATTGATTTTGATATTTTGGGAGTAATTTCCTTGTGGCTGTTTTTCCTCTGAACTCCTAAAAATCTCTTTTCCAGAAAAATCTATCATTGATATTCTCACAGTTGCACTTTTAGACAATTGATAACTCACATTTATTTTATCAGAACTTGGATTTGGAAATATATTCAATCCAAAATTATCGCCAAAAATGGGTTCATTCGCTAAAACATTGAGTATTTCTATGTCTTTCAAAATCAAATTATTGGGGTCAAAAGTTACGTTGGAAGGCTTTTCTTTCACCACAATTTCAAAAGATTGTGAAGCTTTATCGTTAAAAACAGTCACGGTTGTATCGCCCAAACCCAAAGCAACTTTCACTTGAATAGGCATCGTAAAGAATGTTGGATTTGTACCAGTTGTTTGAGAAATATTCAAATTCACTTTGTAAGAACCATTGATTTGAGATTGTGCAGACCATTGCATTTTATATTTTGGATAGCTTTCTCCGTAAATCCATTGCTTGAAAAAATAGTCTAATTTTTGTCCATAAACTTGCTCAGCAATGGCTTGAAAATCTTCGGTTGTAGCATTTGAATACGCATTTTTGGAAGCGGTATAAGCTTGAAGAATTTTGAAAAAAATGTCGTCCCCCACGATTCCACGCAAAATATGTAACACTGTTGCCCCCTTGCGATAAGTACGTGATGAACTAAATATTTCATTGATATTGTTTACATCCTGCACGAAAATCGTTCCTTTGGCGGTTTTTGCACTCGTCATAAAATCCTTGATGTAATTATCATACGCCACTTTTCCATCGACGGCTTCGGTATAAATACATTCACCGTAAGACGCAAAACCTTCATTGAGCCAGATATTTTCCCAATTTTTACACGTTATTTTATCGCCAAACCATTGATGCGTTAATTCATGAGCAATTAAAATATCAAATCCTCTGGTTGGAATTGTCAAAGAAGTACAAGTTTGATGCTCCATTCCGCCGCCCCAACCAAACTGAGCGTGTCCGTATTTTTCTTTTATAAATGGGTACAATCCGAATTTCTGCGAGAATAAATCCAACATAAAAACGGTTTTATCAAGGGCTAATTTGTTGGTTGTGGTTAAAGATTCGGGGTAAATAAAGTGAGTAACGGGCATTTCATTGATACCGTCGTATTTGAAAGAGTTTTTATATTCTGAATAATTACTGAGGGCAATCGAAATAAGATATTGGGCAATAGGATAGCGATTTTTCCACTGGTAAGTCTTTGTACCATTCTGATTTTCAATGACTTTCTGTAAAATTCCATTCGACACAGAAACGTAATATCTATCCGCCGTAATCCAAACGTCGGAAGAATCGGCTTTGTCATCAACTGCATTTTTACACGGAAACCAATCTGAAGCACCATAAGGCTCAGACAATGACCAAATAGCTAAATCTTTTTGACTGTTATGATTACCAAAAACAAAGCTATCAAAACCACTCGACCCTGGTGTTCCGTGATAATAAATCACCAAGCTAACAATTTGATTTTCAGTATATTTTTTATCTAAATTGATTAAAATCTGATTGGATTGATGCAGATAAGGTATTTTACTATTGCCAATTTTTACGGAGTCGGTCGTGAGGGCATTTTGTAAGTCAATGGTCACTTGACTAAGTTCAGCAATTTTACTTTTGGCATTGATGGTTACTTCGCCTTTGATGCTTTTGGTGGTGTAAGCAATACTCAAATCAAGTTTATAATACGTTACATCAATATTATTATCAGCAGCTTGGGGACTTTGAAGTTTGGCATTTTGCAAGCGTTTTTGCATCGCAGCAATTTTACCAATGGCACATTCGCTATCAGGAATTTGGGCGGAAATGGTAAAATTTGTCACAACAGATAAACTTAAAAATAGTAAGTATTTCATGGGAAATATGTTATTGATGAAATAACGGAAATAGAGCAGAGGTAGTATTTTTTGAAACTAACAATAATTTCAAAAAATACCCTTTTGCTCATTAAGTAAAGTCCCATCCCCTCCCCAAACTTTCAAATCTACTTTACCATTTATTTCAAAAATCAATTCCATAAATCCCGGTTTACTGGCATTGAAAAGGCAATCTTTTTGGGTTATTTTTCTTTTCAGAGGAGTCAATTTACTGCCCGATCCACTAATTAAAAACAAAGAATTAGGTCGTTTAATTACCTGCAAATTATGCTCATGTCCCGCCACAGCAATCACGTTTTTATGTTTTTCAAGCATCAGATACATTTTATCCGCCAATCTCATATAACGTGGTTGATTCATCTCCGCATTCAAGGCACGATTTACACCTAATAATCCAAAAATTTGTAAAGGTGTATAATTTACCAAAGCGTAATACCAACTTTTATCTTTATGATAACCATGTTCGCCATAATCAACGAGTGGATGATGAGATAAAAAAATGGATTTCTTACCCTGCTTTTCAACAGCAGTTAGAATAGAATCAAGATGGTTAAAATAGGCAATATCCATCTTTTTAAATTTCTCTTCTTTGCCAACTTTATGATAAAACGAACGATGAAGCCACCAATCGGTATCGGTAAAAATAAGTACGATATTATTCCCTAAATCACGGGTGACAGGACCAGGCAAGCCTTTTTCGGGTAGAAAATGTTTTGTATTGGGCTGATTGAGAGAGTCTTTTGCAAATTGATTAATGTAATTTGCTTGACGAATTACATTTTTATAGCCTTTCCAACGCCCTTTTGCCCAATCATGATTTCCCGGAACAAAGAACCAATCCCCTCTGAAATTCCTGAGTGTGTGCAATTGCGTTAATAGTTTCAATTCTGCCTCCTTTGTACCGTCTAATCCACGAGGATAAATGTTATCGCCCAAGAAAACAACACCCCCATTTTGACTTTTAGTCAAATGATTTTGTAAAGTTTTATGTACGTCATTTTGCACAATATCATCGCCAGCATCTCCAATAAGAAAGAGAGAATAGGGTTTATTTTGAGCTTGTAAATCATTCAAAATAAAACTTAATACAATCAAAAGCAGTTTTTTCATCGTTGACTTATTATTCATTTGTTACAAACGCTCAGTTTTATTCTCTAAATTCTATCCTCGAACAACCTGTTCTCTAATTTTACTCACTAAGACCTCATTGATTTTACGATAACTCTCCACTGTCCAACTTACTACGTGTGGCGAAAGTATAACGCTTTTCATCTGAAATAATTGAGTGTAAATTGTAACTTGTTCGAGCGTGAACGTTTATAATTTTCCATTTTCCAAAACATCTAAACACGCACTTCGCAATTTTCCTAAATGCAAACCCGTCAAAATTCGGCTTTGTCATTAGTGTTTATTAGGATAATAGTTAAAACTTGTGAGATTTTACTTTTTGGTTCTGTGTCGTATTCTAAGATTGTGTAATCCACATCCAATCCAAAAGATATTATCACGGAAGTCAAGATTATTAA
>JAAFIU010000370.1 GCA_013298805.1 Cytophagales bacterium
AAACCGTATATTTTGAAGGAACTAAAATTACAAATGCAGACTTAGCCACCTTTACCATAATTGGAGATGAGAAGTTCAATAGTCGTAAATTTGCCAAGGACAAAAACCACCTTTATTATGGAGCAAATTCATTTGAAAATATTGATTTGAATAGCTACAAAATTGATTATCAAGATAATGAATACATCGTTTATGATAAAAATAATAAGTATAGTTTAAACCTTATTATTGAATCAAATGCTGGAACTATAAAACCATCCCCCAAAAACTATTTACAACTCTCCAGCAGCTATGGAAAAGATGATAATGCCCTCTATTTCAATGAGAAAGCCATAGAAGGTTCAAGTGGTAAACATTTTCAGAGTTTAAATTCATTAGGGGCTGAACTCGTAAGTACCGAAAGTGGTGTGTATTATGGTAAATATAAATTATCCAATATTGATATATCTACTTTTAGTATTCTCGAAAACAGTTACTGTTTTAAAGACAAAAATGGTATTTATTGCAATGTAGAAGAGATTGTTGATAAAAAAAACTTTGATGGTAGTTATACCATATCAGGCTATAAAGCTATAAAACTTGATGTTGATATGGCAAGTTTTCAGCTATTAGACGGCCCTGTTTATTCCGACAATCAAAAAGGTATTGGTTTCTATGCAAAAGATAAAAACGGCATTTATTGTGTATATCCATTTACAAAAGTAAAAGAAGCCGATATAGCGACATTCCATATCCTTAAAGATAAAGATGGCAGATATGCTAAGGATAAGAATCATATTTTTTTAGATGGTAAAGTTTATCAGGAATAAATCCTTAATACGAACTTTAAAATGACTCTGTTTAAGTAATATTCGTCTAATATTAACCATGAAAAAAATAAGCTATAACATAGATGAACGCAAACCCATTTGGCTTGCATTATCACAATTATATCTCGACACAGAATTGCAAGGCTTTGATTTTCAAAACATTGCAAACATAATTAACCAAAGTCCATATAATTTGGAACAAGTAAAAAAAATAGACCGCTTAGAGGTTTTTCCAATTTTATATGCTAACCTAATAGTTACCGCAGGTGTTTGGGATGAATTTGATTCGGATTGGCTAATTAAAACAATTGTAAAAAGAATAAAATCTTATTCTTTTCTAAAAAAATTAATGGATAAAATCAAGTACAGATTATTAGCGTCATTAAATAAAGATTTATGGCAAAATATTGAATCAGAATACATTAAAATTCGAGATAAATAACCTCAAATTAAAGGTTTTAGGAGCCTTTTCGCCCATTTACCATACTTTCAGTTACTTCATTCAATACACGTATTTTTTCTTGAAAATCCCCTTTAATTGACATTCTAATCTCCCGAAGATTATCCAACAATTGCTGAATATTTTCGGGAATAATGTCATCCAAAAACTCTCGCATCCGTTTTGCCATCGTTGGCGACTTTCCATTTGTAGAAATTCCAATTTTCAAATCCCCTTTCTGAACAATTGAACCCAAATAAAAATCACATAAATCAGGTGTATCCGCTACGTTACACAGAATGTGACGCTCTACGGTCACTCGTTTGATACTGGCGTGCAAATCGGGATTATCTGTCGCTAAAATCACTAAATCTTTATCATTCAAATCGATGAAATCAAACCTTCTTTCTACCAACGTTACCTTGGGATAATCTTTAACATATTCTCTAATATCATCCCGGAACATATCTGCCACGACCGTCACAGTTGAATCTGGACTATTATTTAACATTGCCGATAGCTTTTCTAAGCCAACATTTCCACCACCTACTAATAACACATTTAGTTCTTCCAACTTCAAAAAGACGGGGAAAAGACGATTTTTAATATTTGGGTTAGCTTGCATATTAGAAATTATTTTGTGTTCGATAAAAACAAAAGTACAGGTTTGAAATTTAAAGTCTTATTTCTGAGAATATTTCATTATTAGGCTGCTATATAAAAAAAGGGTTTTAACCGAAGTCAAAACCCTTTTTAAAATATCCTTTTCAGAATTACTCTGCTGCTTTTTCTTCTTCAGAAGTTTCAGTAGCAGGAGTTTCATCTTCAACAACCTCAGCAGAAGGAACTTCAGAAGCAGGGGCAGCAGCCTCAACAGCTCCATCCTCTTTCTTAGCACCACCTCTACGGCTACGACGTGTTTTAACAGCTTTATCAGAAGCAGCAGCCAACATCGTTTCGTTGAAATCAACTAACTCAACCATACACATCTCAGCATTATCACCAAGACGATTGCCTAATTTAATAATTCTTGTATAACCACCTGGGCGATTAGCAACTTTCTCAGCAACTATACCAAAAAGCTCTTTGATAGCTTCTTTACTTTGTAAATAAGAGAATACAACACGACGGTTGTTAGTATCATCAGTCTTTGCTTTAGTAATCAAAGGTTCAGCATACTTTCTCAATTCCTTAGCTTTAGCTACTGTTGTTTCAATTCTTTTGTGAAGAATTAATGATGTTGCCATGTTTGATAACATAGCGGCTCTGTGAGGAGCAGTTCTACCTAAATGGTTGTTTTTTTTACCGTGTCTCATTGTATTGGAGTAAGTTTAAAATGACGAATAAATTTCCCAGCGGAAATTCACCTATCACTGCGGTTAAGTTAATTCACATCAACTCACCTATTACTGCGTTAGTTAAAATAAAAATTAAAAGTACAAACTCAAATGTAAGAGTTTATACTTTTAATTTAGGGTCAGAATCAGTCTTCATCTAAACGGTAACGAACAACGTCCATACCGAAGTGAAGTCCTTTATCTTCAATTAATTGCTCTAATTCTGTCAATGATTTCTTACCGAAGTTACGGAATTTCATCATATCAGAAATTTCTAATCTTGCCAAATCTCCTAATGTTTTCACATCCGCAGACTTCAAACAGTTGTAAGCACGTACTGACAAATCTAAATCTGCCAATGGTGTTTTCAACAATTTTCTCATGTGTAACATTTCCTCATCAACAACATTATCTTCTTCTGCCTTCATTGACTCAAAAGTCATTGTTTGGTCAGAGAACAACATAAAGTGCTGAATTAGGATATACGCAGCTCCTTTCAAGGCATCTTCAGGATGGATAGAACCGTCCGTTTCAATGTCAATCACTAACTTTTCGTAATCTGTTTTCTGCTCAACACGAGTATTTTCGATACTAAATTTTACGTTTTTGATTGGCGTATAAATAGCATCAATTGGAATGTGTCCGAACGGAGGTTCAGAGTTTCTTACTTCGTCAGAAGGTACATAACCACGACCCTTCTCAACGATGATTTCCATCTCAAACTCTTTTGACTCATCAAGATTACAGATGACTAAATCTGGATTCAAAATGTCAAAATAGTTAGTAAATTTAGAAATATCACCCGCCTTCAAAGTCGTCTGACCTTTAACTCTAACGTTAATTTTGTTTTCGAGAATTTCTTGAGATTTCTTAAAACGAACTTTTTTCAAGTTCAAAATAATCTCAGTCATGTCCTCAATCACGCCTTCAATGGCTGAAAATTCGTGCTGAACTCCGCTAACCTTAACGCTCGTAATAGCGTAGCCTTCTAAAGAAGACAATAAGATTCTACGAAGTGCATTACCGATTGTAACGCCATAGCCTTTTTCGAGTGGCTTAAACTCAAATAACCCGTGAAAGTCGTCGGCTTTTTCCATGACAACTTTATCGGGCATTTGGAATGCTAATATTGACATATTTCGTAGCGTAATTTACCTTGGAATGTATTAAGAATAGAGTAACCGATTCGCAATTTACAAATAA
>JAAFIU010000037.1 GCA_013298805.1 Cytophagales bacterium
GAATGTAATTACGGCAGAAAATTGCCCTGCTTGCGGAGGAACTGGAAAAATTACAGCAAGTATTGCTATTTCAGATATTATCGAACATCATTTAGAGCATATTCTGGAAAAACAAAACGAGAAAAAGCCAACTATTATCTTGCATCCGTTCTTGTACGCATACTTTACCAAAGGTTTTCCGTCGAGACGAATGAAATGGTTTTTTAAGTATAAAACTTGGGTAAATCTGATTCAAGATACTTCATTTGGTATTACTGATTTCAAATTTTTGAATGACCATAGTGAGCCAATTGAATTGATGGGATAGCCTGATTTCGAAGAATCGATTTGAGACTTTAAAATAGCCTGATTGTCGTGAGATAGTCAGGCTATTTTGTTTTATCGAATCACCCATTTTCCCTATCTTTGTTCTAAGCCATTAAAATCAAAAATGAATAACGACTTAGCCATTTTTCAAAAATACTTTCCAGAAACTACTACCGAATATTGTTATGAACTTTGGAAGGAATATCAATTCAAATTCAAGATTACTCGTCCACGCCAATCAAAATTGGGGGATTATTGCTACCGTCGTGACCGAGGGCATCAAATTACGGTTAATAGTAATCTAAACCCTTATTCATTTTTAGTGACTTATATTCATGAAGTTGCTCATTTGCAGACCTTTAAAAAGTATGGTAATAAACCAGAACCACACGGAAAGGAATGGAAACGCTACTTTAGAGAGACATTTCTGCCTTTATTGAACCTCGAAACTTTACCAATTCAAATCCTTAATCCCTTGGTCGATTATTTGCAAAACCCTGCTGCCACTACGCAAGGAGCAAGACCTTTAATGATAGCATTGAGACAATTTGATACCGATGTTGAAGAAGGTTCAACTGTTCTGACAAGTTTGCAATCAGGGGAACATTTTGAACTAAATGGCCGTGTTTTTACCAAAGGTGAATTACGTAGAACTCGCTTTTTATGTACCGACCGCAAAAGTGGAAAACGTTATGTTATTTCCTCAACGGCTTTGGTGAAGAAGGTGTAAATCTTACCCATTGTTAGTAATTTTTATCTGTTAATATCGTTATTCTTCAAAGCAATAAATTAGCATCTTGAAAATAAAATTACCATATATCATCCTCATTTTCTTCGTTTGTTCTCTTCCAAAATCTTTGGCTCAAAATTCAGTTTTGTCAAAAGGTGATTGGGTGAAAATTGGCGTTGTCAATTCGGGAGTTTATAAATTAGATGCTTCTTTTCTCCAAAAAGCGGGTTTTAATGTTACTCAAATAAATCCTCAAAACATTAAAATCTACGGTAATGGCGGTGGAATGTTACCTCAGCCCAATAATATTTCTCGTCCTAAAGATTTAACCGAAAATGCAATTTCTGTTGAAGGTGAAGCTGATGGCAAATTTGATAGTCAGGATTTTATCTTGTTTTACGGTCAAAGTCCTCACGCAATTAACTATGATTCATTGGGACAAACTTTTAGCCATCAGTTTAATATTTACTCAGATACCACCTTTTACTTTTTGACAGTTTCAGATACCAAAGGACTACGAATCAAAGACCAAAACTCTGTGTCGGCTACGCAAGAAATTACCACTTTTGATGATTATGCCTTCCATGAAATTGACCGAAAAAACATACTCGCACAAGCACCTTTTGCGGGTTCTGGGCGTGAGTGGGTAGGAGAGGAGTTTTTGGGAAACATTGAGCAGATTTTTCCGTTCAGTCAAACAGGAATTGTAGCTAATTCTCCTCTAAAAATCACTAGTTCAATGGCAGCTTCGGCTTTTGGGCAAACAGAATTTTCTATAAAAGCGAATGGATTCTCTGTTGGAAGTATTGCTCTGAATGCCATTGGAGCAGACCGATATGATTATAAAGGTTCTTTCAGCTCAAAATCCTTTGTGATAAATCCTGATTTCACAAGTGCTACGGACTTGAAAATTGGCTTGACTTACGACCGTAAAACGCTCAGTTCAGGCGTTGGATATTTGAACTTTTTAGGCATTCAAACAGTACGAAACCTGAAATTATACGGTAATCAAACTGCTTTTAGGTCAGTTGAAAGTCTTAAATATTTCACCGTTAAATTTTCATTGAATGAGACAAATACCAATCTCAAAATTTGGGATATAACTAATCCTTTGCAAGTGCAAAATCAGCAATATCTTGTTCAAAATCAGAAGACTGTATTTGGTGCGTCCACCACAACGCTAAAAGAATTTATTGTTTTTGATCATACAAATTTCTTAGAACCTGTTACCCTTCAGAAAATAAACAATCAAAATTTACAAAATATAGAGACCCCCGACTTGCTGATTGTTACGTCTGAATCTTTAAGGAAACAGGCAAATCGTTTAGCGGATTTTAGAAGACAAAATGATAAATTATCAGTACAGGTTGTATCAACGCAAGAAGTTTTTAACGAGTTTGCGTCGGGTAAACAAGATATTTCTGCTATTCGGGATTTTGTGAAGAGTTTGTATGACCATAATTCTACAAAATTGAAATATTTATTGCTCTTCGGAGATGCCTCTTTCGATTATAAAAAACGCTTGAATGTAATTACAGATCAAACCAAAGAAATCTTAATTCCAACTTATGAAAGTAGAGAGTCTTTGAACCCAATTTATAGTTTTTCTTCTGACGATTATTTTGGATTTTTAAGCAATAATGAAGGCACTTGGGAGGAAAATAGTGGCGGAAACCATACTCTTGAAATTGGTGTCGGTCGTTTACCTGTAAAGAGTATTCAAGAAGCCGAAGATGTTGTCAATAAACTTATTTATTATAGTTCCAGTAAAAATACCCTTGGTGATTGGAGAAGTAAAGTTGCCTTTGTGGCTGATAATGGTGACGGGAATATTCATCAAGAAGATGCTGATTTTTTTGCTAAAAAAGTTAATAGTCAGACCACTACGTTTCAAGATGATAAAATATTTTTAGATGCTTACCCATTAATTTCATTACCCGAAGGACAACGTTCACCGAAAGCCAAACAAGCCATTAATCAGGCTTTTCAAAACGGGGTTTTGGTGATGAATTATAATGGTCATGGGGCAGAATCTGGTTGGACAGACGAGCAAATTTTTACCATTAGTGATATTGTCAATTTGACAAATTACAATACAATGCCATTGATGCTTACGGCAACCTGTCAGTTTGGAAGATTTGACGACCCCAATCAGGTATCAGGAGCAGAACTTTCTTTACTTAATGCAAAAGGCGGAGCAATTGCCTTATTGACAACTACTCGTCCAGTTTTTCAGAATACCAATTTTGTCATCAATCAAGCCTTTTACGAGTCTGTTTTCAAACCAATAAATGGGAAAATGCCACGCTTAGGCGATGTGATGATTTACACCAAAAATAATAGTTTACAGGGCGTGAACAATCGAAACTTTACGCTTCTTGGCGACCCCTCAATGCGTCTGAATTATCCTGAAAATGAAGTAGTTATTTCCAAAATAAACGGAAAGGATGTCGAGAAAACGGATACTTTAAAAGCATTAACCAAAGTTGTTTTAGAGGGTGAACTTGTAAGAAAAGATACTAAAACAAAGGTTTCCAACTTTAATGGAATTGCTCAAGTTACCGTTTATGATAAACAAAAAACTTTACAAACATTAGGAAATCAAGGTAATAAATTCATTTATCAGGATTATCAGAACACGTTATTTTCGGGAAAAGTTAAAGTTCAAAATGGTAAATTTTCGTGTTCATTTGTTGTACCCAAAGATATAAATTATCAGTATGGCGAAGGGAAAATATTTGTGTATGCCCAAACAACTGATGCAAGCTCAGATGCTTCAGGTTCGTCTAAACCAAAAGTAGGTGGAGCGAGTAATCAAGCCTTACTTGACAATCAATCTCCAAAAGTAAGTCTTTTCTTAAATGATGAGAATTTTATTGATGGAGGGCAAACGAATAATAGTCCTATTTTTATTGCTAAATTATCCGATGAAAACGGTATAAATATTGCTACTGATGGATTAGGGCATGAGTTGCTATTGACGCTTGATGACACTGCCAAAATTGTTGTTAATCAATCTTTTACCAATACATTAGACGATTTTAGTTCTGGCATTATTCGCTATAATTTTAAAAATTTAAGCGTTGGTAAGCATAAGTTAAAATTAAAAGTGTGGGACAGTTACAATAATTCAACTGAATCAACGTTAAATTTTGAGATAAGTAGTGTTGAAAATAATTTGCTCAAAAGTGTATTTTGTTTTCCCAACCCTTTTACCCAAACCACTAATTTTAGTTTTGAACACGAAAGAGAAGGCGAAGACTTTAACATAAACATAGAAATTTATGATATTTATGGTCAGTTAATCAAGCAAATAAATAAAAATGTAATTCAAATAAGTAGCCCTTACGATAAAATTTCATGGAATCTTGGAGAAGATTCCCCCTCGATTGTTACGGGTAACTACTTTTATCGTATTTTTGCAAAATCGCTAACAACAAGTTACCAAGCCATGGGGAGTGGTAAAATTATGTCCGTTAAATAATTTACTATTGTGAATTTGACAGTAAGTTTTGTTTAGAAAGGGTTTATTGATTACTTTTGAGAATACCCAACAAATTTTGGTAATTGATATTTTACAATGCGTTATTAAGCCTCGTTTCGAGAAACTTTAACCTTAAAGACAATGATTAAAAATGTTACTAACGCTCTTAGAGCGTCTTTAATGCTTGGATTAACAATGTCCTCTGCGACTATCTTCGCACAGACAACTGTACCCTTATCATCAGATACTCGTGTTCCTACCCCAGCTATTCCATCATTAATAATTACTCCTGATGCTCGTGCTGCGGGTATGGGTGATGCTGGTGTTGCTACTTCAGCAGGAGATGGAGATGCTAATTCGATATTCTGGAATCCAGGTAAAATGCCATTTGCAGGTAAAGATATGGGCGTTTCTTTATCATATACGCCTTGGTTACGTCAATTGGTAAATGATATGGCATTACTTAACGGTAGTTTTTACAAGAAAATAAAAAACAATCAAGTAATAGGTGCTTCAATTCATTATTTTGATCAAGGGCTTTTTCAAGCTACTGATAATAATGGCCAATCTTTAGGCAATTATAATTCTAAAGAATATGCAATTTCAATTTCATATTCTCGTAAATTATCTGAAAAATTAGGCTTAGGTGTAAACATCAAGTATATTAATTCAACTTTATTGAGTGGTTTAGCCACTACTTCATCTTTAGGGTTTAATGTACAACCTGCATCAACTGTTGCGGCTGATATTGGTTTATTCCATACTTCAAAAAGTGATAAAAAATGGAATTACAACTGGGGTTTGATGATTCAAAATATTACTGGCAGAGTTTCTTATGGTGGTGCAGAATCAAATTTTGTTCCTACAAACTTCAAAGCAGGTTTAGCCGCAATTAATACAATTGATGCTCATAATAAACTTACTTTAACAGTAGATATCAACAAATTAATGATACCTACGCCAACAATTGACCCTGCAACTGGTAAATTGAAACAAGCAAGCACTGCTATTGGTGGTATCTTAGGTTCATTTGGAGATGCTCCAAATGGTTTAAGCGAAGAATTAAAAGAAGTGAGCCTTTCATTAGGTGGTGAGTATGTTTATAATGATATGTTTGCTGCTCGTGTTGGTTATTTCCATAGAAGTGCAGACAAAGGTGGTAATCCATACTTCACAGCAGGTTTTGGGGTTAAATTAGAGAAAAAATATGGATTAGATTTTGCATATTTGATTCCAGCAGGTAGCGGAAGCCCTTTAGCTCAAACATTAAGAATTTCACTTCATGCTAATTTCAATGCAGCTCCAAAAGTGATTGCAAATTAAAATATATCGAGATTGATAATCCGAATAATATAATTTTACTCAAAAATGACATTTCTTCGGAAGTGTCATTTTTGTTTATAACCACATAGAAAAATATAGCTTCGAGAATTGGTGTCTTTATGGCACATAAATACTAAATACATAATATGTTAGATAGAGCAATAAGTCCTGATTTTCAAACAATTCAAAGCATAAATATACCTCCCGTAAAAGTAGTTACTTTATCAAATGGTATTCCATTGTATGTTATCAATGTTGGAGAGCAACCCGTAATTAAGATAGAATTTAGTTTTGATGCAGGTAATTTACAGGAACCGCAAAATGGGGTTTCTCTTTTTACCGCTAAAATGATTACCGAAGGTACAAATAAGTATAGTTCATCAGAAATTAGTGAATACTTCGATAAATTCGGCTCATTTACCGAGTCTGGACAGGGTTTAGATAGAGCAAATTTTATTGTCTATGGCTTAAAAAAGCACCTTCCATCATTATTACCAATGGTGCAAGAATTGCTAAATAATTCCATATTTCCAGAAAGTCAATTAGAAACACTCAAAAAGATTCAATTACAAACCCTACAAGTTAATTCTGGAAAAACAGCATTTATTGCTAATAAAACATTTCGTAAAAAGATTTTTGGAGATACTCATCCTTATGGTAATTCTACTACTGAAGAAGCTATTCATGGAATTAACCAAGACTTATTAAGAAATTTTTATCAAGATTTTTGGAAAGAGAAGCCTTTTAAAATTTTCCTTTCTGGTAACGTTGGAGCCGCAGAAATTTCATTGATAGAGAAATACTTTGGAAATACTAATTTAGGCGTAATTTCAGCCAATAAAGAGCTTATAGCTAAGGAGTTTATTAAAGGGGAGAATGTACTAATTGAAAAAGAAGGAGCGATGCAATCGTCTATCCGAATGGGTAAACAATTTATGACCCGTAAACACCCCGATTTTTTTACAATGTTACTTTTGAATGAAACTCTGGGGGGGTATTTTGGTTCAAGATTAATGAAAAACATTAGAGAGGATAAAGGTTTCACTTATGGAATATCATCTAATTTAGCACTATTCGGGCAAGCAGGTTATTTTGTTATTGGTACAGATGTAAAACGAGAATTCACACAACAAACAATTGATGAAATTCACAAAGAAATTAAAATCTTGCAGACAGATTTAATTCCAAGTAATGAATTGGAAACAGTTAAGAATTATATGATAGGGTCATTTGCAGGCTCATTAAATACGCCTTTTGACATTGCTGACCGTTATAAAATAATATTTTCAGAAAACCTTCCCTTAGATTTTTATCAAAACTATATTACTAATATTCAGCAGATTTCGGATGTAATGCTTTTAGAGGCTGCCAATAAATATTTGGATATAGAATCATTATTTGAGATTGTTGTGGGTGGAAAATAGTTTTTTAGCGTAAAATGATAAGAGAAGAGGAAATATTTATTGTGTTTTAATCGCTCTAACAACATTTTTGCCTCAGAATAGCAAAAAAAAGAAAAACTTTTTAATACATATTTGCCTAAAACTCAAAGATTTACTACCTTTGCAGTCCTGTTTGGGAAATAGCTAATCGTTATTGGTTGTTGCTTATTCATAAGTAACTTATAATCAGTTGATAACAATGATGATTGCTTCATTACGTCACAACGATTAACGCATAATTTTATCATAAAGCAATGGCTAAGAAAGGCAATAGAATCCAAGTAATTTTGGAATGTACTGAACAAAAAACATCAGGAATTCCAGGAATGTCTCGTTACATTACCAAAAAGAACCGTAAAAATACTACGGCTCGTTTAGAGTTAAAAAAATACAATCCTTTCTTGAAGAAAGTAACTGTACATAAAGAAATCAAGTAATCCACTTAGGAGTTAGGTAAATTAAGAATTGAGAGTTCTCTCATAGTTCATAATTACGGACTTCATAACTTAGTATAAAAAAATGGCAAAGAAGGTAGTTGCAACCCTGAAAAAAGAAGGTGGTGTAAAATACGCTAAAATTATCAAAGCTGTGAAAAGCCCAGTAACTGGTGCTTATACATTTAAAGAAGAAATCGTTCTTCAAGATGATGTCCAGTCTGCTCTTAAAGGATAATTAATTCTAAAGATTTTGATAAAATCCCCTGCCTTAACTGGCTGGGGATTTCTGTTTTATACCACTTGATACTTACCTGCCTATTGTGACTTTAAGAGTAGTCGAGCAAAAGTTATCGGGTATTTCATGGCTAATTCTTGTGAAAACTGCCCAATTAGCGATAATTAATAAACACGATAACTTTTGCTCAATCACTTAATACCATAGACGTTAATTAAAACAGACCCAATGTTTATCTAAAATATAGTGGTATAAAAAAAGCCCAAAGAAAAAATCTAAGGGCTTTTTGCAGTCTCCATAAGCTACATTACCTTTCTAAAAAGGTCTCTATTGTATGTAATAAGGACGTAAAAGAGGATAAAAAGGTTGTGTCATGGATGATAAAAATAAAAGTCCTCTCGATATTATCAAGAGGACTTTTATTTTTATCTATAACCTATTAAATACTTATTTTTTAGGTTTGTCAGGAATGATACGGATATCTTCTGGTTTCTTAGGGTCAATATAGAATTTATATTTTGCCACAGTTCCAGTTGGTTTACAGTCACCAGCATTTAAGCGTTGTACTTCGTACTCATATACAGATGCGTTCTTAGGAAGTGGAAGATCCTTAGGCCATTTGATATTTGGGTCAGTAGCAACGTTTTCGTAATTAACGGTTGAGCTATAAGTTGTTACTCCAGTAGTACCTGATACTGATTTCTTACGTCTTGGAACTAAACGCTTTGGTTTTGCAACAGCAACGGCATCAGCAGGTTTTGTTGGAGCAACTGTTGAAGAAGTTGTAGATGTTACTTTACGAGCTTTACGACGTGGCTTGTAAGCAGACGCACCACCAAAATACTTAGTTGCAGTTGAACCTCCGAAGATTTTGAACATATACTGATCTTCAACTGGTTTTGCAGCAACAATTGCTTGAACTACTGGTTTAGCTCTGTATCCAAAACTTGCAGCAGTTGCTTCTGATAAGCATTTTCCTTCTACACTTGACTGAACTGTGTAGTAATAGAAACTACAGTCATCACCATTAACTAAAGCAACGTTAGCTGGTAAGCTCAAGTTAGCATTCTTTGTAGTTTGTTGATAAATAGGAGTTCCTGAACCGTCAGCTTTGTAAAGTTTGAAGATATATTCTTCGTTCTCAGGAGTAGCTGAAGTGCTTTTCCAACGAAAAGAAGGAATGGTTGTTGCACCATTATCATACATCATTCCATTTTCTCCTTGTAAAGTTGGCACAGCACAAACAACAGGTGCTGGAGGAGGAGGCAATAATGAATAAGTTGTGTTTCCTGTTTTCTCTCCGAATGTATGAGAAAGAGCTAAACCAAAGTTACAACCACCGTGTGTACGTGTATATTCTCTGGTTAATACTTTTGTTGAAGCAGGAGTAACGTCACCACCAACAACAGTATATGGTGTTGATGTTAAGAAACCTTGTGCATTTAAGCCAATAGCCCAAGTTTTTGCAATATTATAAAGAAGGTCAACACTCAATAAACCTCCTAACTGGTTTTTTGAAGCAGAAGGTGATGTACGGAAAACTAAGGCATCTGCTCCTAAAGCACCTGTTGTTACAGCTCCAAATCTTGCAGCCGAAGTATTAAATAAACCTCCTTTTAAGTCAACATCTAAGTTGAATTTCTTACTTAAAGGTAAAGCCAAAGCTGGACCAACTAATAAGTAAAAATCTTCGTAGTTGCCTTGTGTATCATATTTTAATGCACTTGGACTGATACCTAAGAGTTTTGCATTTTTAGCAATTTGTCCATCAGCACCTTTATAGTCTTCGCTAACACCAAAATTCTGATAACCTCCCATTAACCCAAATCCAAGAACTCCCCAGAAACGGTTTACTGAAAGAGTATTGTATGCTCCAGGCGTTAAAAACAATGATTTGTCTTCTCCATCCTTACAAAATGGAATAGCAACACCTACACGGTCTGTAAGTTTCCAATAGCTTTTTGGCTTAGTTGAACGCAACACGTTGCTGTTTTTGTAAAACGCTGAATCCAAATAATAACCATCAGCTACCGTTTTTACAACCTGCCCATTAGAATAGGTAGTCGTAGTGATTCCATTATCGGTTAAAGAGCTAACGATTGTTGGTTTAGTGTTCAAGTCTTGGGCTGATGCTATATGACCTATAGTAAGGCAGGTCAGTAGCCCCATAGTGAGTCTTTTTGTAGTTTTCTGCAAAAGACTATTTCCTGAAAAAATTTGTGTCATATTTACTTAAATTTTGATAAAATGATAAAGTTCTGAGACGGACTTATTTCGTAGTTTGACAATTCTTGTGGGTAAAAGTAACTCTTTTTCTAAAAAAACAAGTGCTAAAATACGAAAATTCATATTTTTTTTACAAAAAAACGTGATACTAACTCATTTTAAGCATTATTCCGTACTATTAATCTTAATTTTGTGATAAAATTATTCGTTCACAAATATACTATATGTTGTCGAATATTTATAATACCGTAAACTCAATGTTTTTTATATTCTAAAACTTAATTTTGTTCTTCGAGTTTATTCTGAAACAAAATTAAAATTACAAAATTCAATGTCTATACATACTGAGGTTAAACGAATTACAACGCACATTTTACAAGAAATGAAAAATAGGGGAGAAAAAATCTCTTGTCTCACCGCCTATGATTATTCAATGGCTCGAATTGTTGATGCTGCTGGAGTGGATTTAATTCTTGTTGGTGATTCAGCCTCTAATGTAATGGCAGGACATGAAACAACGTTGCCAATAACACTCGACCAGATGATTTATCATGCAACTTCAGTGGTAAAAGCTGTTAGAAGAGCTTTAGTCGTAGTTGATATACCCTTTGGCTCGTATCAGGGAAATTCCACAGAAGCATTACGTTCTGCTATCAGGATTATGAAGGAGTCTGGTGGTCATGCCGTTAAAATGGAAGGCGGTTCTGAAATCAAGGAATCAATTGTAAGAGTTTTGAGTGCTGGAATACCTGTGATGGGACATTTGGGACTTACTCCGCAGTCAATTTATAAATTTGGTACTTATACTGTTAGAGCAAAAGAAGAGGAAGAAGCTAAAAAATTATTGGAGGATGCCCAAATGTTGGATGAAGTAGGGGCATTTGGTGTTGTGTTAGAGAAAATCCCCTCTGAATTAACTAAAAAAGTATCTCAAAGTATTCAGATTCCAACGATAGGTATTGGTGCAGGTGCAGGTGCTGATGGACAAATTTTAGTTGTTCATGATATGTTAGGAATTAATAAAGAATTTAAACCGAGATTCCTTCGGAGATATGCCGACTTAGACGGTATTATGAACGATGCAATTTCTCAATATGTTAAAGATGTGAAATCTGTTGATTTCCCAAGCGAAAAAGAAAGTTATTAAAATTAGTCGTAAATCATAAGTTTGTAAGTCGTAAGTGTTTTGAGAATAAATATTTTGTTTCCCATCGCTTTTGACTTAAAGACTTATGCCTTATGACTCCGAAAAAATGAAAGACTTCCACGTAGTTTACGAAGACAACCATATTATTGTTGTCAATAAAAGAGCAGGTATTTTGGTACAAGGTGACTCAACAGGTGACCGTACTCTTACCGATGCCGTTAAAGATTATATCAAAAAAGAATATGGAAAGCCTGGAGATGTATTTCTTCACCCAGTACATAGACTTGACCGTCCTGTAAGTGGACTTGTTATTTTTGCTCGTACCTCAAAAGGTCTGGAAAGAATGATGGAGTTATTTCGTAAAAGAGATATTCAAAAAACATATTGGGCAGTGGTGAGACGTAAGCCGAAAGAACCAAAAGGGAAATTAATCCATTGGTTAGTAAAAGATGAATCCAAAAATGTTGTGAAGGCTTATGACGAAGAAGTGAAAGATTCGCACAGGGCGGAATTGAACTATAAGGTTTTAGGAGAAATCAATAAACATTTCTTAATTGAGGTTGAACTCTTGACTGGAAGGTCGCATCAGATTCGTGTTCAACTCGCCACGATGGGTTGTCCCATTCGTGGCGATTTGAAGTATGGTTATGATAGACCTAATGCTGATGCAAGCATTAATCTTCATGCCCGAAGAGTTTATTTTATTCATCCCGTTAAGAAAGAACCAATCATTTGTAAAGCGGCAGTTCCACCTAATGCTTTTTGGGAAGAGTTTTTAGAACTTGACCCTGATGACTTTAAACAAAAAAATCTTGATTATCTTCATGAATAAGGGGCGAATAAACATCGTTCCTTATCTGTTCAACTAATCCTAAAAATGCGTGTTTTATACCTTGTAACGCTCCTGATGCGATACTCAAAGGAAGGATTAATGGCAAAAAAATAAGCCATTGAAGTATCATAAATTGATTTAATTTTTTCATGTCTATTTTAATAGCGGTTAAAGCTGTTAGATGATTTTATTTACAAAATATAATAACCTTGTTATTAATTATTTATTTTACAAATTCCGTGCCGAAATAGTTTGTATTTAGAACCTTTTTGTATCGTAAAAATAAAAATAATTCTTTGAATATCAATATTAATTGTATGGATAATGTTTAATTATTTGATGAAATGATAATATTGGCTTTATAAATAATTCAAATTTTGACAAATAAAAAAGCCATGACTGATTGCAGTCATGGCTTTTTTATTTGATTTTATTTTTACTATTTTTTTACATAGGGGATGAATGTGTATTTTAACTTTACCGCAATTACTTCTGCAATTTTAGCAAATACCAATTTAGGTACTTCAATTTTATGGTCAACTAATTTTACATCAAAGTTGCTAACTAAAGTTATTTTCTGATTTTCAATAGTCATTTTTCCTTTTACTTCACGTGTTTGTGTTACGCCGTGTAGCGTAAGCTGACCTTTGGCAGTAACGTCGTAAGTACCATTTTTTGTGTAATCAATTGCGTCAACTATTTTACCTTTGAAAATACCAGTTGGGTATTTACCAGATTCCATATAGTTTTCATTGAAGTGTTCCTGCATCAATTTATTGGGAAAGTCGAAGGCTGACATTTTCATACTAACGGCTATGTCGTTGGTTGAAGTGTTGATAATTGCACCAACCATTTTGTTGAGTCCTGATATATTTTCCATTGGTGTTTCTGAAAAAAAACTGGTTTCTCCACTTTGGGTAGAATATAGTTGTCCAAATGTGGCATTTGATGCTAAACAACTGATGAGGAGTAATTTAAGGATGTTTTTCATGATAATTTATTTTTTATATACGTAAATGTTAAAATTTGAGATTGAATAGAGAAGCGTTAAATTTTATTTATTCATTCCTTTTGCTCTTTTATCAAAACTAAAGCTTCTTGAAATGTTGAAGCCGTAAAAAATACCGCCATCGCTCCATTGTTTAGTGGTTTGAGCGATAAACTGACGCTCTATCATTCCTCTCGAATTGGTTAAGTGAAACTGAAAAACGTGTCCGCCTGTCTCGATATCAAAGCCAAGTGCTAAAGAGTTGTGGTAATTACTTGTACTTGGTCGGTTAAAATCGGCATAGTAATATTCACCACTTAGGCTAAATCTTTTACTCAACTTTACTCGTCCGCCTACACCCAAAGCAACCATATTATTAGGGGTATCAGTGGTTTCAGCTTTGTTAAAGTGCAAAAGTGTTGGCATTAATTGTAAGGAGAGATTTTCACTAAATTTTCTTGCTAATATTATTTGCCCTGTATATGTCATTCTTTCGGTGTTGTTGTAATATGTCATTTTCGTTCCAGATTCTAATGGTGAATCCGTAGCCATTGTACTGATAGCGTTACTTCCGTACAAGGTTAATGTTACAGGCATGAAATTGGATTGACGGAGAAGTTTGTACTTGGCATAAAAATCGTACATTTTTTCTTGGGAACTTCTACCTGCACCAATGGTTAATTGGTCAGTGATTCCGTATTCTAATCCTAATCTGATACGTGCTTCATCAAGACCAAAGAAGTTGTCGATAAAACCAGAATTGATTGCTCCAAAGCGGTGTGAAATCCAGAAATTTAGGTGGTTCTTATTAACTGTTTCAATAGTTTGTCCATTGATAAGCCTTGTGCCTTTAAAGGTTGCAGTAGCGTATTCTACTTGATTTTTGCTTTCTTCATCAAGCATTTTCATCAAATCGTCTTGTGCAAAAATCGTACTTGATAATGAACATAAAAGTATAACTAAGAGCTTCTTCATAATTTGTTATAATTAATAAAAATAGTTTGAAATAATGGGTAAATGCTTGTCAAGTAACACCGTAAAAGGAAATTTTGATAAATACTTGATGAATAGAAATTTGAATTTAGATGACAACAGATAAAATATTGCCAGTTTGAGTTAATTTGTAGGTAGTCAAAGCACGAGATGCAACGGAAAGAGCATTTCCTTTATTATCAAATGTTGCTCCATGAGCAGTACAAATGAATTTATTGGTAGAGTATTGAATTTGTCTTTGTCCTTCGTGGGAACAAACGAGCGTTACTGCAACGTAGCCATTATCGCTGGTATTGGCAATAACAAGGTTATTGGCACTATCAACATAGTATCCGCCTTTGGTTAATAATTTTGAAAATGATGTTGTATTCATATCATAGCTCACTGTACCACCAGTGAGCGCTGTTGTAGCATCTGCGTTTTTGCAAGATGTCATTGTTACACCACAATAAACAGCCATTAGACTTGCTCCACTAAGACCTAATTTTTTCAAAAATTCAAGACGGTTGATTTTCTCTAATTGATTTTCTGTTTGCATTTTAATTGAGAGATTTAATGAATGTAAGTTCAATACTATTAGTTCGCTTTGTATGTACATACGTAAATAAAAGCTCCGAAGTTGCCTATTATTAGTAAAAACGTTAGAATATTTTTTTAAATTTTATTAGAAATCTTGAATATTATGTATTAATAAATTTGTAGGAAGTGTTGAATTGAATCAAGTGCTTAATAGTCAGTATATTATGGAAAAAGGGTAATGATGGTTTGTTTAAATTTGAATATCTAATTACATAACTGTATTCTTGAAACGAAATTATATATAGAACCTATTTAGACTTTCTATTTTGAGAAGAAATGTGAATCATAGCATCGCTACGTTGAGCAAATATTGGATTATATGATTTATAATGGGCGGATTTATACCTAAATAGAAAGTTTAAACAGGTTCATATTTATAGAAATACGAATTTTAAGTAGTCGAGCAAATTTTTTCGGGTATTTCATGGCTAATTCTTGTGTAAACTGCCCCAATTAGCGATAATTGATAAACACGATAACTTTTTCTCAATTTTTCTCCAATTTTAAAGCCTTTTCCTTTTTAACTGGGCGTTCCCATCTCAATACAAAAAGTAACGGCAGCGACGGCCGCAAAAAAATCAAGAAATTCCGAAACTCGTTGTGTTCAAAGAGCTGAATTTTGGGCTGAACTTTGACATTTGTCAATTTTTCAAAAAGTGTCAGTCTAAAAATTGCTCAATCATTTTTAACAGAAAAAGCATTGGAATACCCAATGCTTTTTCTGTTAAAAATGATTAATATAAATTTTATTTTAGTAAATCAACTAAAGTATTTTGTTCTAATACGACCAAATTGGCATCACGCCATTTTACCATAACCTCACGGAGTGAGCAAGCTTCCTCATCACCACAATCATCACATTTACCATAAAAATGTAAAGAAACACAAAGAGTTGGAGAAATTGGACCGTCAATGATACGAATAATTTTGGCAAAGGTTACTTGGTCTGGTGGAATTCTCAAGTAATATCCACCACCTTTTCCTTTTTGGCTTTGTAAAATTCCGTGATTACGAAGTTCAAGCAAAATAGCCTCTAAGAATTTCTTAGGAATATTCTCTGATTCCGCAATATTTGAAATCAATAATGGTCCTTTTTCGTACTCTCGTGCCAATACCTTTAAGGCTTTAAGTGCGTATTTTGCTTTTTTAGAAATCATATCTAAGAAATTGAATGTTTTCAACGATTTATCGGTATGACGATAGGTTGAAAAACAAATTGTATATAGTTGGCTAATGAAAATGCTATTCTACATAGCTTATAGACAAAATTACACATTTTTATTAACACTTTCAGAATAGTCAGAATTTTGATACTCAATTTATATTGATTATAAATCAATATAAAATTAAATTTATTCACAAAATAGTTCAAATTTTACACTTTTGTATTATTCGGAGGCTTAAAAATTTAAAGGGTCAAGGTTTTTGAAATGCCCGTTCAACTTAATTCGTTCCTTGGTTCGTTCAACTTCCTGTAAAACAGCAATCACTCGTTCTAAATGTTGAATCAAAAAACCTTGTCTTTCGGCTTCGGTTGGCATTTTCAATAAATTATATTCTTCCTCTAACGATAAACCAATCTTATGTGCAATTTGGTATGAATACGGTTGAGGTTTATTGGCATCAAATGAATGATTCTCTCCTAATAGCTGATAAAGTGTATCCACACGCTGCGACAACCCTGCCATCACCAAAGGGCTGATTTCTGGTTCAGGAAGTAGTTCTACAACCCCACCAGAATATAATTTCATCTCAACGGGATTTTGGAAATCTATAATTCTGAAGGCTCTAATTCCCTGTGTACGCACATCCATACGTCCGTCATCGTACCTTTTTGATAGTTTTACGATTTTTACTTCCGTACCAAATCCAGGTAGTTTTCCCTCTAAAAAAACTGGAATTCCAAACGTTGTTCCATTATCTAAACTTTCATTAATCAATTGACGATAGCGAGGCTCAAAAATGTGCAAATTGAGGTCTTCTAAAGGAAATGCTACTAAGTTTAAGGGAAATAATGGAAGAAATTTTTGCATGATTTATAGAATGATTTTAACGTAAAATTACAGTAATTTTTAGGTTTTAAATGAGAATTATAAAAGTAAATCTTTTTATCTACGAAAATATTCGTAGATAAATTTGCAATTACGAATTATTTCGTATTAAATTTGTTACGAAATAATTCGTAGAAAGAAATGAACATACTCAAACCCACAGAATCAGAATTGGAGATTCTACAAATTTTATGGCAAAATGGCCCATCATCAGTAAGGTTTGTCAATGAAGAATTAGCCAAACAACGTGATATTGGTTACACCACGACGCTCAAATTGATGCAAATAATGTTTGAGAAAAAGCTTCTTTCCAGAACAGAAGAGGGGCGTTATCATCTTTACAAAGCAGAAATTGGGGAAGAAGCCACCCAAATAAATTTATTGGAGAAGTTTGTTGATGCCACTTTTAGAGGCTCTGCCATGAAATTGGTTATGCAAGCTTTGGGTAATCATGATTCTTCGAAAGAAGAATTGGAAGAAATTAAAAAATTAATCGAGTCTAAAATGCAAAAATGATAAATCTTAAAAACATGGAAAATTTATTTAGCCCCGAAATTATAGCCCCATTAGGTTGGACGTTGTTGCACTCGCTTTGGCAAGGTGTTATTTTAGCTGTATTATATTTGATTTTAGGTAATTTTTTACCATCTGCACAAAGCAAATATCAATTGGGAATAGGCATTTTAGCCACCCAATTCTTGTTAGCTATTGCTACTTTTTATTACGTAGCAGACTTTAGTTCAGCACACATTTCGGGCAATATTAATGTAATTCAGTATCTTTTAAATATTCAAGTAATTGATAATCAGTCTAATTGGTTAGATAGTATTCAAAACTTTCTAAATACGAATCTTACGGTTATTGTTCAAGTTTGGCTCATTGGCGTGGTGATTTTCTTTATTAAAATGGGTTTTGAAGTTTGGTACGTTAATCGTTTGAAAACAACTGGCTTACAAAAAGTGAGTTCTCAGACTTTCTCAAAATTCAACGAATTGATGGAGAAGATGAAAATTACTCAAAAAGTAGAAATTTTTGAGTCGAATCAAACGTTTTCACCCATTGTTATCGGAAATTTAAAACCCTATATTTTATTGCCAATTGGATTAGCTTCTGGACTGTCAATAAATGAGTTAGAGGCTGTTTTAGCCCATGAACTGGCTCATATTAAAAGATATGATTTCTTGGTAAATATCGTGCAGTCATTTATTGAAATATGTTTCTTTTTCAGCCCTGCTATTTGGTGGATTACGGCAAGAGTTAGAGAAGGAAGAGAGCATTGTTGTGATGACCTTTCGGTAGCTATTACAGGCGATAAGTTATTGTTAGTAAGTGCTTTATCTAATGTTGAGACATACAGAATGGACAATTCATTGGCAATGGCTTTTGGGAAAAAGAAAATGCCATTATTGAGTAGAGTTAAGCGAATTTTGGGCGTTAAGCAGCAAAAAAATAATAACGTTGAAAGCATTTTAGTGATGGCTGTTATTTCTATCGCAATTTTGGGATTGGTCGTTTTTAAAACCGATGATGTAAAGGCACAAGTGAGTAATTTCTCTAATAAGTTAGAAAACTATTACGCTCCAAAGGAACTTGTAACGGAGGTTTTAGAAGACGAAATACCCTTGAAAAAAGAGCGTTATGAAGTTGTAAAAGATACAGTTATTACGAAAACAAATGAGTCAAGTTATTCGTCAAACACGACAATAAATGATGACGATGAGTTTAGTTATTTTAATACGAATTCTAGAAATGGAAGTTTTAGAATAGATAAAAATGGAGAAATTTACGTTGATGGGAAAAAGTACAATGCTTCGCCAGAATTGCGTGCTAAAATAAAACCACAATTAGAAAAGTTGGATTTGTTAAGCAAAGAAATGAATGTTTATGGGGCTGTAATGGACAAATATGGTAAGGAAATGGATGCTTATGGTAAACAAATGGATGAGCATTCTGTACCGATGGAAAAACACGGAAAGTTGATGGACGAGCAAGGTGAATTATTAGAAAAAGAGGTGAAATTACAAACTAAATATGCTTTGAAAGCCTCATTGGCGGAGTTAGATAATGATAAAATTGAAGCACAAAGGCTGAAAAAATTAGAAAAAGAACAAGAGCAAAAAGTGAAAATTATTTCTGAGAAAATGGAGAGTTTGGGTAAGGAAATGAAAAAATCAGGAGAAAAAATGCAAGAAAACAGTAAACCAATGGAAGCAATTGGCAAAAGAATGGAAGTTGATGGTAAGAAAATGGAGGTAGTTGGTAAAAAAATAGAGGGTGTTACTAAGAACATCATCGAATTACTACCAGCAGACCTAAAAATCAAACTAAAAACTATCAATAAGGAATTGGTTGATTAAGTAAGTGGCAATGATAATAAAAAAGCCAAGTCTAAATGAATAGACTTGGCTTTTTTATTATCGTTTAGGAAATATAAATTATCTAATTATTTGACCGCTTTTTCAACGGAAACCCCTGCACTGACAATATCAACTAATGGATTTTGACGCATATATTGGCGAATTTGAATTTTATATTTTCCTACTTTAGGGAATTTAAAATCTTTGAAAGCCAATACTTTATGGTCATAAATATCTCCCAAACCTTCGCCCATTGGCTTCCCAGTTACGGGTTCAAAAAGAACAATTTCGTCTAAATGTTGGTGGATAATCTTCCCTTTTTCATCGGTTAAATAGTGAGTCATATACAGGTTATGATACAAATAATCCCGATTATTTCTGACGTTATAAAACACATTATAAGGCACTTGAGCATCAGTTACTTCAAACGTAAAAGTTGGCGTGTCTTTAATAAACCATTTAGCATCTGGAATATCATAATTATCCTTCAAAATCGTGTTTGAGTCGCACGAAAGGAGGAAAAAAACAGCAAAAAGTGAGAAGATAATTTTAAATGAGTGACTCATTGTGTATGTTTTGAGATATAGTCAAATGATAATGTTCAACAAACAATTTTCAAAATAACGAAGATTGAAGATTATTTGTTGAACATTGAACATTAAAAATTATAAACTAAGCTTGTCCATCACCTTTATTTTCGGGTGGGCGATTATTTGGTTTTTGTCCTTTATTTCCTCCATTTTGTTGATTATGAGGGCGTTGTTGGTTTTGTTGAGGCTTATTATTGCCTTGTTGTTTTCCGTTTTGTGGACGTTGCTGGTTTTGCGGTTTGGGTTGTTGTCCTTCTCCGTTAGCTTGTTGCCCTTGTGGACGTTGCTGGTTTTGCGGTTTGGGTTGTTGTCCTTCACCGTTTCCCTGTTGCCCTTGTGGACGTTGCTGGTTTTGTGGTTTCGGTTGTTGTCCTTCACCATTTCCTTGCTGTCCTTGTGGACGTTGCTGGTTTTGTGGTTTGGGTTGTTGTCCTTCTCCGTTAGCTTGCTGTCCTTGTGGGCGAGGGTTTTGTGGTTTATTACCTTTTTGTCCTTGTGGGCGTTGCTGATTACCTTTTTGTCCGTTTTGCTGTTCTCCTTGTGGTTTATTTACCACTTGATTGACAGGTTTTTCTGTGTTTTGAGGTTTATTATTATCAGGTTTAACGTCTCGCTTTTCTTGTTTGAAATCCTTACGTTCTGGACGTTGATTATCTTTTTTGAAATCTTTGCGTTCAGGACGTGGAGTGTCTTTTCTTTCTTGTTTAAAATCAGGACGGTCAGATTTACTTTTATCGAATTTCTTCTTATTTCCTCCACCGTATTTTTTGTCCATCTTATCCAAATCGGCATTTAATGGGCCACTTCCTTTCTCTAATTCTAACTCAATTTTTGCTGATTCCGCACCGTCGATTGTTTGTGGTTTTTGACCACTTTCATTTAGATTTAAAATCTCACGAACACGGTCAACAGACACGGGAATCCAATTACTTTCTTCGCCTCTATACCCAAACCACATAACTCTTTTGAAAATGTCCGTTTTCTGCAAAAAAGCATCTCCTTTAATTGTTTGGAGGGGTTTTTCGATGGTTGGAATATCTTTCAGAGCATCCATATAGGTCTCTAATTCATAATTCAAGCAGCATTTTAAACGACCACATTGACCAGAAAGTTTGACAGGATTTAAAGAAAGATTTTGGTAGCGAGCCGCCGAAGTTGTTACGTTTTTGAAGTCAGTCAACCAAGTAGAACAGCATAATTCACGTCCGCAAACGCCAATACCACCTACACGAGCAGCCTCTTGACGAAGCGAAATTTGCTTCATTTCAATTCTGACTTTAAACTCACCCGCTAAGGTTTTAATAAGCTCACGAAAATCTACACGGTCATCGGAAGAATAATAAAAAATTGCTTTTGTATTATCTGATTGAAACTCAACATCAGAGAGTTTCATATTGAGTTTCAATTCTTTGATGATTTCACGAGTACGGTACATCGTCGGATAATCCCGAGCAACTGCCTGTTCGTGTTTTTCAAGGTCTTTATCATTCGCTTTTCGATAAATAGTCTTGATTTCATCGTTGTCTTTAACGCTTTTTTTGAGCATTTGCAAACGGACTAATTCGCCTTGTAGAGACACAAAACCTAAGTGATGCCCACTCGGAACGTCCACAATAACAGGGTCGCCAGCGTAAAGCTCAACCTGATTAGTGTTTCTGAAAAACTCTTTTCGTCCGCCCTTAAATTTGACTTCTACAATATTGAATTTACTAAAAGTAGGTACATCCATATTCGACAACCAGTCAAATACGTTCATTTTGTTACAACCGCCAGAACTACAAGCTCCATTGTTTTGACATCCACCTACTTTTGTTTCGTCTTCTTTATTTTTAGTTCCGCAGCTACCTGATGAACATGATTTACATCCCATAATTATTTATATATTTACTTCGTAAGGCAAATATGTTATTTTGAGAACTTATAAAATGAATGTTTTATAAAACATTATCCATTTCAATATCTCAAAACATCCAATCCTATATCCTTCCGATAATATTTACCTTCAAAAAGCACATCGTGAGCTGCTTTTTGAGATTTTTGTATGGCTCTTTCAAGCGTATTTGACATTCCAGTAAGAGCCATTACTCGTCCGCCATTGGTTACTACCATGTTGCCGTCCAAAGCTGTGCCAGCATGGAAAATTGTTGCATCTTTTACTGAATCATACCCGACAATTATATCACCTTTTTTATAATCGCCAGGATACCCGCCTGCTACCACCATTGTGGTCACAGCGTGTTGTTTACTTACTACAAAGTCTATTTCGTGCAACTCACCTTTGGCGGTTGCAATCATTAATGCTAAAATATCTGACTCGATTCTTGGTAAAACTACTTCTGTTTCTGGGTCGCCCATTCTTGCATTATATTCAATTACTTGTGGTTCACCTTCGTGGTTCATCAAACCAATAAAGATAAAACCATTGTAATTGATACCTTCTTTTTTGAGCCCTTCAATCGTTGGAATAATTACATCGTTTTCAACGGCTTGCATAAATTTAGCACTGGCAAATGGCACGGGTGATACTGCCCCCATACCGCCTGTATTCAAGCCTGTATCTCCTTCTCCGATGCGTTTGTAATCTTTGGCTTCAGGAAGGATTTTGTATGATTTACCATCGGTTAATACGAAAACTGATAATTCAATACCCGTCAAAAACTCTTCAATTACCACTTTACTGCTGGCATCGCCAAATTTGGCATCTACCAACATTTCTGAAAGGGCAGTTTGAGCTTCTTCTAAGGTTAGGGCAATAATTACGCCTTTACCTGCGGCCAATCCATCGGCTTTCAAAACGATAGGAAGTTTTTGACTTTCAAGATATTGCATTCCTTCTTGAAGCGTATCTTTTGTAAAAGTTTCAGATTTTGCCGTTGGAATCCCGTATTTCACCATGAAATTCTTAGAAAAGTCTTTTGAACCTTCTAACATGGCACCGTGAGCATCTGGACCTACCATCAAGATATGTTTCAAGTCTTCTCTCGCTTGAAAATAATTACGAATTCCTCTTACCAATGGCTCTTCTGGACCAACTATGACCAATTCAATATTATTTGAGATAACTGCTTCTGCAATTTTCTCAAAATCATTATAGCCAATCGGTAAATTTATAGCGATTTGTGCAGTCCCAGCATTCCCCGGAGCTACAAATAATTTATCACAAAGCGGGCTTTGGGCTATTCTCCATGCAAAAGCGTGTTCACGTCCACCCGAACCTAAAATTAGTGTATTCATTTATTTAATTTAGCTGTCAGCTTTCTGCAGTCGGCAGTCAATAACCAATGCAGATTAATTATCTAATTTGATTGCTGATTGCCGATTGCTGATTGCCGAAATTTAATTCGCTACCTCACTCAAAAACTTAATTCTCATTAATCGTAATTCCTCTTCTGTAATGTCTTCAATGTCACATTCATCCATTGCCACAGCGATATTGTCGCTTTCGGCTGCCATGAAGTAATCGAAGATTTCGTCTTGTTTATCAGGTTCAATTACTTGATTGATATAATAATCTAAGTTCAATTTCGTGCCAGAATAACAGATATGCTCAATTTCTTCGATAAGTTCTGCCATTGCCAATTCTTTTTGGTCAGCAATGATGTCTAAATCTACTTTTCTGTCAACTTGTTGAATAATATGAATCTTGATTTTTGATTTATTAACCGCTGATTTTACCACCACTTCCGAAGCAGTTTCAATCTCATTATCTTCAACGTATTTTTTAATCAAATCAATGAATTGACGACCAAATTTTACCACTTTTCCCATGCCCACACCGTTGATATTTGCCATATCGTCTTTGGTGGTAGGGTAGGTAGTTGCCATTTCTTCCAAAGATGGGTCTTGGAAGATAACATACGGGGGAAGGTTTTTCTCTTTGGCTAATTTTTTGCGAAGGTTTTTTAGCAATTCAAATAACGCTACGTCATAAGAACCACTTCCACCTGCGGCTTCTTTTTCTTCGTCTTCTTCAATTTTCTCGTTTTCGTAGTCGTGGTCTTTCGAGAGTGTCAAAGGGAATGGGTCTTTCATGTACGAACGAC
>JAAFIU010000099.1 GCA_013298805.1 Cytophagales bacterium
TATATTGTGAACCCGTACTTCCAACGGCTCTTAACTTAACGGTATCACCTCTAAAAATGGTTATATCATTTCCTAACTTCACCGCAGGGGTTAAATCTACCACAATTGTCTGCGAGGCATTTCCTGAGCATCCTGCGGGTGATGTATAAGTATATTTAATTGAGGATGAACCATAACCGGCAACTGTTGGGTCAAATTCGTAGCCGTTTCTAATGCCCAATCCTGTAAATACTCCATTAGGAGAAACATAAGTTGGCGTTACATAATTCCTTAAATCAACTTTATTTGCTTTGGTATTGCACATGGCTGGCACAGGAGCAAACGTTGGAACAGGGTTTGGATTTACCGTTACCGTAACTGGTGGAGTAGCCGTAGCAAAACAATCGGTATTTTTTGTACTTTCTGCTCTCAAGTTATAAGTGCCTGATGTTTTTACCTCTAAATCTGTTCCTTTTTTTATATCTACGCTACTTTTTACCCAAAAATAATTTACATCTGTTTCTATTGGGTCAGCTTTTAGTTGTACTATATCACCATCGCAAATAGAGATTTTTCCTGTAACATTCAGAATTTTTGGGTCTGGGGTTGGGGTAATTATTATTTCTTTAGCGGCTTCATAAGTACATTTGGGAGCAGCAAATTGAGTTACTTGTACGGTATATTTTCCACTAAGAGAAATAGGGGTGGATTGTCCAAAAATACCTGTCATTAATACCCCATCTTTAAACCATTCTCTTCTAAAACCACTCAGTGCTGCCCCCGAAGAGTTTTGCGTAATGGTTAAAACCACAGGAACGTTGGCACTACAAATGGTACTATCTGGAATAGAAAGTTTTACATTTTCGCCCAATTGTGGATTCACCTGTGTATCTAAAGATGTTCCTGTTCCTACGCAAGTTGTGGAAGTTCGTATAACGGTATAAGTACCAGCATCGGCATATTTAACTTTCAATTGATTGCTTGTTGCTCCTGAAACGACTACACCATTTTTTTTCCAAACGTAGGTAAATGCAGCATTATAGGGAGTCTCTAAAATTCTAAATGAGCCTTCACAAATTACTACTGCGGGTAGATGATTGGGTCCTTCTCCAGACAGATAAATTTTAGGTTTGGTAGGAATACACTCTTCTACAACAATCTCAAAATCCATGCGGTTTAGCCCAATTTGCGTTCCACCTTTCGATTCTCTACATTCGATAACTACCAAATATTTACCAATGGCAGTTGGCGTACCCGACAAAACGCCTGTACTACTCAAATTCACTCCGCCCGAAATTGGACTCGATGCCGAAAATCCAGCATTCCAAACAACAGGTGTAAAAGTGTTTCGTGAGCCAGGGTCTCTTTGTTTGCCAGCTACCGTAGAAGTACCTGGAGCAGATATGGGATTCACCAAAGCATAGGTTAAAGTATTACCATCGCTATCAGTTGCCCCTAAGTCTATTGTGAAATTTTGCCCCTTACAAGCAACCAATCCCTTATTTAGTTTAAAAACAGGAGAGGAATTATCTGTTGTATTTAAGGGAGGAAATTCTAAATAAAAAGTCATTCCTTGGGTAGCATTAGCATTCGTTGTTACATTTCTATTACCATCTTGCCAAATTAAATAATACCCCCCTACATTATTGTATTGTGATTTGTCTATCGTGATGTCACTTGAATAAACAATTTTTGTAGTGGATAGCGTAAAAGAAGCCACACAAGCTTCATTGTCGTAGGAAAAATTATCAGTTTTTGACTCTAAATTTAATTTTATTGATAATTTCAAAACATCATTATTGGCGGTTGCTCCTTTGGTATAAATAGCCACATTAATGAAGTTTTGGTAAAGGTCTGGTGAGGTTATTTTTGCTCCTTTGTCAATATAAACGATTGTTTTTACGGTATAAACATCACCGCTTTTATGGGTAAATTCAAGTGTACCACCAATTATATTCTCAGCCATAGCTTGAAAATTGACCGTAAAAAAAACCAATAAAAAAAATAGTTGATAATATTGTTTTCTCATAAAAACTAAGTCAAAGGATGTTACCTTTTATAAACGTAAAACAGGGCATTTTTTCTATACGAAGTTAAGATTTTTTAGCCAAAATCCATTTTAAAATAAGGCTTTGAATTAATAGGTATTGGGCAATTCATTAAGTACAAATTTTTATTTCATAAACTAAGAAGCGATTAGTGAAGAGGAATCAGTACAAAATCGTGCTTATTCTCTCTACTAATCGCTTCTTAAATTAATACCTACGCCTCAATTTTAATTCCCTATTTTAGTGCTTAAAGTGTCTTATACCTGTCATCACCATTGCTACGCCGTTGGCATCACAATAGGCAACAGAATCTTTATCTTTAATTGAACCTCCTGGTTGTGTAACGGCTGTAATTCCTGCTTTATGGGCAATTTCTACACAGTCAGGGAATGGGAAAAACGCATCCGAAGCCATTACTGCACCGTTTAAGTCAAAACCAAATTCTCCTGCTTTTTCGATAGCTTGTTTCAAAGCATCAACTCTTGAAGTTTGTCCAACACCACTGGCTAACAATTGACCTTCTTTCGCTAAAATAATGGTATTTGATTTGGTGTGCTTACAGATTTTCAAAGCAAATTCTAAGGCTTTCAATTCTGATTCTGTTGGAGCTTTTTCTGTTACCGTTCTAAAATCGGCTACTTTTTCAGTTGATAAATCTTTATCTTGTTCCAAAACACCATTCAATAAAGTCTTGAACATCATTTTAGAAACTTGAACTGGCTTGCGTTTCAACAAAATACGATTCTTTTTAGATTTTAATACTTCCAAAGCCTCCTCAGTGAAATCTGGAGCAATCAAAATCTCGAAGAATAAAGAATTCATTTCTTCAGCCGATGCCTTATCAACCGTTCCGTTGGTTGCCAATACACCACCAAATGCCGAAATAGTGTCGCAAGCGAAAGCATTTTTGTAGGCTTCATGTACAGTTGGAGCAGAAGCTACGCCACAAGCATTCGTATGTTTGATGATTACGAAAGACGTTTCTTCAAATTCATCCAACAAAGTAATACAAGCATCAACGTCCACTAAGTTATTGTATGACAACTCTTTACCGTGTAATTTATCGAAAAGAGAATCTAAATTTCCGTAAAATGTAGCCGATTGATGCGGGTTTTCGCCGTAACGAAGTCCATTTTGTGGTAACGATTTGAAATCGTAAATATCCGTGTTGTTTCCGTTGAAATACGCATGAATGGCAGTATCATAATGAGACGACGTTCCGAATGCCAACATCGCAAAACGCTTACGGTCTGAAAGGTCAGTTCCGCAATTTTTTTGTTCTAAAATAGAAAGGACCTCTGCGTATTGAGTACGTGAGGAAACGATAAGTACATCATTGAAGTTTTTGGCGGCACCACGAATCAGTGAAATACCACCAATATCAATTTTTTCAATAATATCATCTTCCGATGCACCACTTGCTACTGTTTCCTCGAACGGATATAAATCAACAATGACTAAATCAATTGAAGGAATTTCGTATTGTGCCGCTGTATCTACGTCTCCTTGGTTATCACGACGGTACAAAATACCACCGAATACTTTCGGGTGAAGCGTTTTTACACGTCCACCAAAAATTGACGGATAGCTCGTAAGGTCTTCTACCGCTGTTACGGGAATTCCTAATTCTTCGATGAAAGTTTGAGTGCCACCCGTTGAATAAAGCTGTACGCCATTCTTGTGAAGGAGTTCGACAATCGGAGCGAGTCCGTCTTTGTAATAAACCGAAATGAGAGCAGATTGAATTTTTTTGGATTCCATTGTTTTTTGTTTAGGGGTTAGAAGTTAGAGATTAGGATGTAGTGTAATACTAAGCCCTAATACCCAACCCCTAATACCTAATGAATAAATAAGGTGCAAAATTAATGATTTTCAATTAGATTTACGGCAATTGTGGTTTGACAAAATAAACACAAGATTAAAGAATAGCTCTTAACTTGGTTAGATTAAGTTTTTACTTGAAAAAGTATTATCTTTGCTGACATTTTTCGAGAAACGAACATATTATCAATATTTTAACAAATTACAAATGAAAAAATTATCCCTAATCGTATTCGGAGGTTTGTTTGCAATCGGTACGTTGTCATGCGACAAGGCTGAAAACAAAGGAACTGCAACAACTTCAAGTACAAGCACTAAAAGTGATGCAGTAAAGAAAACGGTTTATGTAAATACTGATTCTTTGTTAGCAAATTATCAATTTTACAAAGACGCTCAAAAAGAATTTGAAAACAAAGGTTACCGTTTACAAGTAGATTTGGGTCAACGTGAAAAAGGTCTTCAAGGAGAATTACAAGCAATTCAACAAAGAGCCCAAACAATGACTCAAGCAGAATTGCAAGGTGCTGATATTATGTTGAAGAAAAAAGGTGCTGAGTTGCAACAATATAGCCAACAACGTCAGCAAGCTTTAGCAGAAGAACAAGCTAAAAAAATGCAAGAATTATATGCTAACATTCGTGAGTATATCAAAAAACACAATGCTGAAAACAGCTTTGAGTTTGTATTAGGTTATACAACTGCGGGTGGTGGAATTTTGTACGCTGACGAGTCGGCTGACAGAACGAAAGAAATTGTAGAAGGCTTGAACAAAGAATATAGTGAAACGAAGAAGTCGGCTCCTGCCGCTCCTGCTAAGAAATAATTAGATTTCTATTTCATTAAAAAAGCCATTCCAAATCATTTGGAATGGCTTTTTTAATCCTTTAGCTCGAAGTGGCACTTCGGGAATTGGATTTAAACTCTCGAAGTGCCACTTCGAACTACCGTACCTTTGCATCATGGATTATTTTAAAAAATTACTTGATTTACTCAAAATTGAACGGAATGAAGACCGTGAGCAATATAAAAGATTAACGGAGTCATCGTCGGTTGCAGAACGTCGTGCCAATGGTTTGACGTGGTTTCCTGTGGCAATTAGAGGTTCAGAAATGAGTCGGGGAGATTATTTGACGATTGAATTGGAACGTACCACTCATCAAGATATTTCGCACCAATTCAGAACGGGAATGCCAGCGGTTTTCTTTACCAATCACGACCCGCAAAAAGACAGAATTGAAGGGACGATTGCCCATCAAAACGGCAACAAATTAAAAATCACCATCAAAGACGACGAACTGCCCGAATGGAGCAGAGACGGCAAATTGGGCGTTGATTTATTATTTGACGATAATAGTTACGATGAAATGAATGATGCTCTTAAAAAAGCATCAGAATTGAGTGTAAAGAGTCTATTAATCCAGATTTTAACGGGAGCAAAAAGTCCTACGTTTAAAGAGTTTACACCAGATTTACCTTTACAAAAACTTAATACTTCGCAAAAAAATGCCGTTGGAAAAATCCTTTCTGCCAATGAATTAGCCATCGTTCACGGCCCTCCAGGAACAGGGAAAACAACGACTTTGGTACAGGCAATTAAGGCGTTAGTAAAACAAGAAAATCAAAAAATTTTGGTGGTTGCACCGAGTAATACAGCGGTTGATTTATTGAGCGAAAAATTATCAGAAGAAGGTTTAAATGTGCTTCGAATAGGAAATCCTGCACGAGTTTCGGAGCGTTTACAAAGATTGACATTGGAGTCGAAAATGGCTGACCATGATTATCTGAAAGAAACAAAACGACTTAGAAAACAGGCTCAGGAGTTCAAAAATATGGCTCATAAATACAAACGCAGTTTTGGAAAATCTGAAAGAGACCAACGCAAAGCATTGTTTGATGAAGCCCACCGAATTATGAAGGAAGTTGATAATACCGAACAGTATATTATCGACGATTTATTGACTAAAACGCAGGTTGTTACGGCAACGCTCGTGGGGGCAAATCATTACACAGTGCGTAATTTGAATTATCAAACCGTTGTGATTGATGAAGCTGGGCAAGCTCTTGAACCTGCCTGTTGGATTCCGATTTTGAAGGCTCAAAAAGTCATTTTGGCGGGCGACCATTGCCAATTATCACCAACGATAAAATCTAACGAAGCCGCAAAAAATGGTTTAAGTAAAACGCTTTTAGAAAAGTGCATTGAACTACATCCAGAAGCCGTGACTTTACTCGAAGAACAATATCGAATGAATGAAAATATCATGGGATATTCGTCGTCAGTTTTTTATGATGATAAGCTAAAAGCCCATGCGTCAGTGGCGAAATCTTTACTTTTTACCGAAGATATTCCTCTCTTATTTATTGATACAGCAGGTTGTGGTTTTGAGGAAAAATTGGAAGGAACAAGTAGTACTAATCCTGATGAAGCCAATTTTGCTTTTAAACATATTAATTTGTTTGTCAATGAGTTATCTTCAAAAATTAAATTACAAGGAGATGGAGATTTCCCAAGCATTGCTGTAATTTCACCCTATAAGCAACAAATCAATCTGCTGAAAACGCAATTTGAACACAGTCCAGATTTGCAGAAATACAAAGAAAATATCAGTGTAAATACCATTGATAGTTTTCAAGGACAAGAGCGTGACGTTGTGTATATCAGCCTTACGAGAAGCAACGATAAAGGCGAAATCGGTTTCCTTTCCGACATTCGTAGGATGAACGTAGCGATGACTCGTGCCAGAAAAAAATTAGTCGTTATTGGCGACAGTGCCACTTTGGGACAACACCCATTTTATGCCAATTTCATTGAATACGCTGAGAAAAAAGGTGGGTATGTGAGTGCTTGGGAGTTTTTGGAATAGAGTGTCACCAATATTACGATACAAGAGTTATTCAAGTTGTAGAGTAACTCTTGTCATTTACCTCTCATCTGCTTCGACAAAACCCCAATCCCCTCCTCAAAACTCACTGGATTATAACCCAAAACTGAAATTGCTTTATCCAAAATAAAACCCGTGCGGGGCGGACGTTTAGCAGGTTGCGTAAAATTACTGGAATCAACTTGCGAGATTAAGGATTTATCTAATTGAAAAAAATCAGCCGTTTTAATCGCCATTTCATAAGGCGTTAAAAAGTCTTTGCCTGAGATATGAAAAATTCCCTCGGCTTTTTGATTGACAATTAACCAACAACCCATTGCTAAGTCTTCGGCTAAGGTTGGCGTGCGAAGTTGGTCAGTTACTACTTTTATAGGCTTGTTTGCTTCTAATGAGTTTTTGACCCACAAAATGATATTCGAGCGACTCATATCTTCTACAATTCCATAAACTAAGACCGTTCTGACAATCGCCCAAGAGCATTTTGAGCGTTTTAATACTTCTTCGGCGGCATATTTGCTCCAACCATAAAAACTTACGGGACTTGGTTTATCTTCTTCTGAATATGGCCCTGATTCTCCATCAAAAACAAAATCTGTGGAAAGATGACAAAGGGAAATATCATACTTTTCGCAGGTATCTGCCAAATATTCCACCGCTTTTACATTCTTTTGCCAACAATCTTCTTTTTGCAATTCACAATCATCGACTTGGGTAAGTGCGGCTGTATGAATAACGGCGTTTGGGCGTGTTTTTTCAATTACCTCCGCTACTTGCAGTGGGTTGGTAATATCCATTTCTTGATATTCGTAGCCATCTTTAAATGCTAAACGGTTTCCTCCACGAGAGGTAGCAATCAACTGAATACCAGATTTTTGAGCAAGCAAATGGACTAATTTTTGACCCAATAATCCGTTTGAACCTGTGATGAGTATTTTCATTTTTTTAGCGAAAAGAGGTTAAAAATAGAGGATTGCTTTTAGAGAATAGAGAACGAATAATGTGAAATCGAGATTAAGATTTAGCTATAATTTCCCCCAATCCAAATTCTATCATCTAATATCTATTTGAAAACTCCCAACCATACAATTTTGTAATCTTCTTTTTACGCATTTTTTTGCACTTAATTTTCATCGCAATATCCTTCAATGGTCTATTTTGACCATTTCTTGGCTGTTTTGCCACCGAATCAATTACCCAAAGATTATCTATCACTTGTCCGAAAACGGTATAGTTTCCATCTAAATGAGGCGTACCTCCAATGGTTTTATAAACCTGTTGTTGTTCATCAGTAAAAACTCTTTGTGGGCTACGAGCCATTTGTTCTTTCAAGGTTTTATCATTCCAGATTTTCCCTTGAACGATATAATATTGACACCCCGAGGATGCTTTTTGGGGATTATTATCTCTGGCGGCAGCTAATGCTCCTTTTTTATGAAACAAATCTGGCGTGATTTCAGCATCAACTTTATAGCCGACATCTCCATTGCCAAGCATCTCTCCCTCTTTGGCAACCTTTGATTTTGGGTCGCCTCCCTGAATCATAAATCCATCAATAATTCGATGAAAAAGCAAATCGTTGTAGAATTTATCATCTACCAATTTCAAGAAATTCGTTTTGTGTTTTGGAGTTTTATCGTACAAAATAGCGTGCATTTCGCCCCACGGAGTTGTGATAGTTATGAGATAATCTCTTTTTGATTGGGCTTGTATTTGTTGAGAAATGGTAATGATTAGAATAAAAAGGAGTATTTTTTTCATTGAAATTATCTAAATCAAATTAATTAGTAAAATTAGGGAAAGGGTATTCGAAGAGGATTAGGGAAATGTTTTATAAATATCTTTACGATGATTGAAGGTAACGAAATAGAGTATTTTCTCATCATCATCCCATTTCAAACCAATGCGATAATCACCTATTCTTATACGATAATAAACGGTATAGCCTTTTAGCTTTTTAATATTTGGAATCTCGTCCAAGCTCTCTGCTTGCTCAGCAGCATTTATTGCGTCAAAAATATCATCTTTCAATGATTTGTCTCTCAGCTTTTTTATGGCTTTAAGAAAACTATTCTTAAAAGCGACCTCCATTATCTACCAAGTGCTTTAAATATGTCTTGTTTACCAACCGTTGGTGTTTTCATACCAGCTTCAATTTGGGAAGCTAATAAATGGTCTTCCAATTGTGCTGATGAAACTTTCTTAGCTTTTATGCCTAATGTTTGAGCCAAAGAGAGTAATAACTTCATATTTTGGCTTGATTGACCTTCTAAAAGAATTGCATTCATTTTCGTGTATTTTAGATATAAATAATCATTATTTAGAGTGTAAAGTAAATTTACTAAAACTTTATGATATAGAAAATGTCATTGCAAGTAAACAATGTAAATGCGATTAGAGTATTCTTTACTCCAACCGTACCAAACATTTTCACTTGCAATGACATTATTTTTTGTTTCTCCTAAATATCTACTTCGTCAATTTCACAACCTTCTTAATTCTATCCGATTTATCCGTTTTGGCTTGTAAAAATAATAAGTCATTTAACTTTCCTTGTCTCCAAGTTTCAATCATATCTGCGTAATGTGGACTTCCTGGATTTCCTGATTGTCCACCTGGAATTACGCCGTAGCCTTTTACAGCATTATTTTTACCCAATTGAATTACCATTCTCCAAGATGGCCCTGTGCGTTCAGTCGTGGCATTCACAATTCCTGTTCCTCCACCGATATTTATATCTACGCTACTGAGGGCTTTTAATGCCCCGTCACGGTCGAGCAAGTGGCGAATACTGGTAGATTTTTGTTTTGTCCAAGCCCATTCTTCACCCATTGGTGCTTTTCTCCAAATGGCTAAACTATCCATAGTAGCTGATAATGTGGCACTCACTAATTCGTCTAAAGTTTCCACTTTATTTTTTGTCGAAACATCATCAAACCATTTAGATTTTGGGTCTTTTCTGATTAACTCAATCGTTCTATCTAATGACGGATATTTCATTGGAATATTTTCATCGTAGGCAAAATCGTCTTTCCAGATTGCACCATACAATAATTTCGACCATGTTTCAAAAATGGTTGGGGCTATTTCGGCAGGGTCATTTTTCTTATTCCAAGCCTTCATAACCTTAATAGCTTCGGCTTGTTTTGCCGTTGGCGTTTTCACCATCGAAATCAAATTGTCTAAAATTCCTTGTGCTTTTAAGTTGTAATTATCATTTTGCAGGGTTCTCAAACTATCCACCGTTGCTTTTCCCATTCCTGTTAAACGCTGATTGATTCGTCTGCCACGCTCTGAAGGAGCAAATTCCCAGTTGATGTAATACGGATAATTAGGGTCGGTAGAAGACTGATTTGCCGAACTCACAAAACCACGAACGGGATTTTTCACGTGTGGATTATGTGCGTGAGGAATAAATCCTTGCCAATCTGCATTTTTATCCGTTCCGTCCAGCGTGTATTTTCCTTGCTCGTGGGCTTTCAAAGGGAATTTTCCATTTACCCAAAGAGCAATATCATTTTGATTACTCGCAAAAACAAAGTTTTGAGCAGGAGCAGCATAAAAACTCAAAGCCTTTACATAATCATCGTAATTTTTAGCACGATTTAATTGATAAAATGTTGTCAATTCTTGTGATTTATCGTGGGCAATCCAACGTAAAGCGTGTCCCGTTGGGATATTTTCTTTAAATGGTTTTTGATTATCCAAATACACAATTGGTCCATGATGCGTAAACAAAACAGTATCTTGAATATCTTTTCCTCCTTTAACTTTGAAGGTTTCAAAACGTTTCGTAATCTTCTTCCATTGTCCATCATGCCAATATTCATTCATTTTTGCATCCTTAAATTTCACTTCGTACCAGTCAACTACATCCGCTCCAACGTTGGTAACTCCCCAAGCAATATCACGGTTGAAACCACTAATTACGTTCGGTGTTCCTGGCATTGTTGCTCCGTAAACATTCACATCTGGAGAAACTAATTGAGCCTGATACCAAATTGATGGCAAACTCAAAGTCAAGTGTGGGTCATTGGCTAAAATTGGCAAACCAGTTGCTGATTTTGAACCTGCAATTGCCCAGTTATTTGAGCCAATGCCTTTATCTCTTTCTTCCGATGCTTTTACGCTTCCTCTTCCCATAAAATCAGCGGGAGATTTTGGTAATGGAAGTGGTGTAAAGTCTCGTGGTGTACCCGTTGGAATAATTGGGCTTTCTTCAAATGGATAATTGGGAAAAAGATTTTCGGCAACTTCTTTTCCGTATTTTCTTAGAATGTTGGTCATGCGTAAATCGTCCGTTCCAGAAGCCAAAACAAAAGACATATTTTTCAAGAATAAAGCACTTTTAATGGGCGACCAAGGCTCTGGTGCGTAACCCAATAATTTATATTCTACGGGAAAATCACGAGGTTTTAATTGAGAAATATAAGCATTTACACCGTCAGAATATGCTTCAAGGGAAACCTTAGCTTTTGGGTCTTCCATCATTCCCGAAAGCGTTCTTTCTGCTCCATAAACAGAACCCATTCTACGATTGTAACGGTCTGATTCTAAGGCTTTTTCTCCCACAATTTCTGTTAAACGCCCTGCGGCAAAATGCGTTTGAAATTCCATTTGCCATAGACGGTCTTGAGCCGTTACATAGCCTTGAGCTAAAAATAAATCATGGTCATTATTGGCAAAAATGTGCGGAATGCCAAGTTCGTCGTATTGAACACTTACCTCATCCAATAAACCTGGAATTTGTAATGAGCTTTCAGCCTTTGTTTCACCAAGTGGCGTTTCTCCATTGACCCAAAAACCCGTAAAAGGACTTAAAAAAGAACCAAAGGCAGGGGCTGAACCCCAATTTCTATTAAGAGCATAACAAAGAAAAATAGTAACGGCAAGCGATAGTAGGGCTTTTACGAATTTCATGGTTCGATATTTAGTTTGAAAATGATAGTACCAAATTAGGAATTTTTTTGATTATTTTAAGGATTTATCACTAATTACCGAAAAATGGGCAGAGAATCAATGTTTTTCTTGAAAAGAGCTGATTCAAATGTGGATATTTGATAAAAAAATCAAGGTAGTGGCGAATAGCATTCGTCCTCTCTGAACGACGGACGAATGCTATTCGTCACTACCTTAATGTTATCAATAATTCCTTAATTTGCATCCTTTCTGAACCTTTGGTGTCTTTAAAAAAAGACGCAATGATATGATTGAAACCAGCGAACATACAATTACTTTCAATGAAATTTGGCTAAAATTTAGCCATCCAGTGAAAGATTATATCCGTAAACAGACACATAATGCAGATATTACGGACGACCTTCTGCAAGATGTTTTCATTAAAATACACCAAAATTTGCATCTACTTCGTGAAGAGGAACGAGTGGCAGGTTGGGTTTTTCAAATTGCGAGAAATACGGTTTTAAATTACTTTCGCTCGCAAAAACGTCATTTGGAAGATAAAGAATTAACTGATTCCGAAACGGAAGATGAACCTTTTAAGGAAAATAACTTCAATGAAATAGTTGGACTTTGGCTAAAAGAATTCAAAAAAGACCTCGACCCAAAATATCAAGAAGCCTTGCAATTGGTTGATATTGAAGGGATTAGTCAAGTGGAATTGGCGCAACGTTTGGGGATTTCGGTTTCGGGAGCAAAATCTCGTGTGCAACGTGGACGTGAACAATTAAAGCAAAAACTGATAGATTGTTGCCCTGTAAAAACCGACCAATACGGGAATATTTTAGAAATTCAGACTAAAACGGGCGAGTGCCTTTGCTAATTCAAAAGCCTTTGGTAAGAATTTTTTAGAATTTTTGCGGTTTTTTCTGACAACACTTTATACTGTTGTGCTTTTGCCAACGATGGCGAATTTTCTAATTTACGAATCATGAATTTCAAGGGAGTTTCATTGGAAACAAATACTAATGAAATTTGCCAATTTTCAGTTTTTGGCTCAACTAAATAGCCTACAATTGACTGTCCAAGCCAATTTTCTTCCTTAAATAAAGTCAAATCTGTATTTTTCCCTTGATATTCTTCCTGAAAAAGATAATCAAAACTATGTAGTTCCATATATTAGTCGTGTTGATGAATTTTACTATTTCAAGATTTATTTTAAATATAATAAGAATATAGGAAAGATTATCGATTATTTAAGATTTATTTTTCAATTCTTGCATCTATTTCCAAAACCTGTGTCTTTAGGATATAAACAAAGAACATTTTGTCATCCCGACGTAGGAGGGAACTGCTATTCTCTCTCAAAATGACGATTAGAAGATGATAAATAACAGTTGCCTCCTACGTCGGGATGACAATTCAGTATAAAACAAAGAAATATAAATCAAACATAAATTCATGAAACTTTCAGAAATCAAAAATATCTTAGCATCGGTTGAAGGTGTTAATTTTCAATTACAAAATGGAGCAGCCGTTCCAGAACATTTTCACGTAACAGAAGTGGGCGTAATTACAAAAAACTTTATCGACTGTGGCGGAACTGTTCGCCATGAAAAAGTTGCTAATTTTCAACTTTGGAATGCTAATGATTTCGACCACCGTTTGAAACCCGCAAAGTTATTGAATATTATCGCTCTCTCAGAAAAGGTTTTGGGTATGGAAGATTCTGAAATTGAGGTCGAATATCAGTCTGATACCATCGGGAAATATGATTTAGACTTTGACGGAACAAATTTCGTTTTGGTGTCGAAACAAACTAATTGTTTAGCTTCGGATAAATGTGGGATTCCAGTAGAAAAATTGAAAGTAAATTTGGCTGATTTACAACCTGCATCGGCTTCAGCGTGTTGCACACCAGGTGGCGGTTGTTGCTAAAATGTAAGTCGAAGTTTCTACTTCGAAAGTAGATAAAGATAAAGCAAATTCCGAAGCGGAAGCTTCGGGCTACAACACGTCGAAGTTTCGACTTCGAGATAATATAAAGCAAATTCCGAAGCGGAAGCTTCGGGTTACAGAAAATGAAAAAAATCTTAGTTCTCTGCACTGGAAATTCGTGCAGAAGTCAAATTGCCGATGGCTATTTAAAGTATTTTGCGGGCGACAAAGCCGAAGTATATTCAGCGGGTGTTGAAACGCACGGGGTTAATCCAAAAGCAATTGCTACAATGGCAGAAGATGGTATTGATATTTCAAAAAATACCTCAAATAACGTTTTAGAATACGAAAATATTGATTTTGATTACGTCATTACGGTTTGTGATAATGCCCGTGAACGTTGCCCGTATTTGCCAACCAAGGCAGAAAAATTCCATTATAATTTTCCTGACCCTGCCAAATTTGTGGGAACTGAAGAGGAAACCAAAGCAGAATTTGCTCGGGTGCGTGAGATGATTAAAACGTATTGTAAGGATTTTGTGGAAAAGATTTAGTAGTATTGTAGATTGCGAGATTCATCCTAATATTACTTGTAATCTCGTAATTGCTATTGAAGCTGTTTAAACTTTTATTTTTTTATTGATTTTACGTAAAAAAATGACTGAGAATGCGATAAAATGCAACGCAACCCAATTTTTGACTGAGAATTCAAACCTCACTAAAAGTGCTTTGAAA
>JAAFIU010000332.1 GCA_013298805.1 Cytophagales bacterium
TCCCCAAGCCTTTACTGGGTTTCATTGAAAGATAAGAATGAGCAATTGCTCCACCATGAACTTTCTTTAAAAGACCTTTATCTTCAAGTTCAATTACATCTCTTCTGACACTGTCGTAGGATACATTTAAAAGCTGACCCAAATCAACAAGCGTGACTTTTTTGTCAGTTCCTAATTTTTCTAAAATGAGTTGTTGACGTTCTTCTTTTAACATTTTGAGGGTTTTGGATATTAGTACAATAGTTTCATGGGATGTTTATAAATTATTCTTGCAAATATCTGCAAATAATTGCAATATTATTTGCAAATTGTCAAAAACTTTGCATAAATTTGTATTGTTATCATTAACCATTTTTATAGTTTAATTAAAACAAAATTAAGAGTACATTTTTTTTTATTATAAACCATTGGTTAAAATAATAAAATTGTGTTTTGAAAGGTTGAAATCGAAAGGGTACGAACATTGCTGTTTGTACCTTTTTTTGTTTGATTACGTCTCATTTTATTATCTATATTCTCTGCAAAGGTAAAACATTGGTAATTACTAAATTACTATATGTTAGGCATTTCTCTTATTTCTTCTTCTTATAGCAAATTAGCAAACATTTATTTAATTAATTATAATACCTATTCCGTTTCGTATTTACCTTTGTGTTGCAATTTAATTTATAATTTTCAATCTGAATAATGGAATACAGAATAGAAAAAGACACAATGGGTAAGGTACAAGTACCTGCCAATGTTTACTGGGGGGCTCAAACCCAACGTTCAATCATGAACTTTCCTATCGCCCAAGACATCAACAAGATGCCAAAGGAGATTATCCGTGCATTTGCTTACTTGAAAAAAGCAGCAGCCATTACCAATTTTGAAGCGGGTGTTTTAGCTGAAGATAAGAAAAATCTTATCGGACAAGTGTGTGATGAAATTTTGGAAGGAAAGTTAGACGACCAATTTCCGTTGGTAGTTTGGCAAACGGGTTCGGGTACACAGTCGAACATGAATTGTAATGAAGTGGTTGCTTACCGAGCTCATGTATTGAACGGTGGTAATTTGATGGACGAAGTAAAATACGTTCATCCAAATGATGACGTAAACAAGTCTCAATCTTCAAATGATACTTTTCCAACGGCAATGCATATTGCAGCGTATAAAATTTTGATGGAAGTAACCATTCCCGGAATTACGAAGTTGAGAAATACTTTAGACGCAAAAGCAAAAGAATTTAAAAATGTCGTGAAAATTGGTCGTACTCACTTTATGGATGCTACACCTTTGACTTTGGGACAAGAATTTTCGGGTTATGTGTCTCAGCTTGACCACGGTTTGCGTGCTATCAATAATACCTTAGCACACCTTTCTGAGTTAGCTTTGGGTGGCACTGCGGTAGGTACGGGTATCAACACGCCAAAAGGTTATTCTGAAAATGTAGCGGCTCATATTGCAACTTTAACAGGCTTGCCATTTATCACGGCTGAAAATAAATTTGAGGCATTGGCCGCTCACGATGCTATCGTGGAGGCTCACGGTGCTTTGAAAACGGTTGCGGTTAGTATGATGAAAATCGGTAATGATATTCGTATGCTTTCGTCGGGTCCACGTTCGGGTATTGGTGAAATTTATATTCCAGACAATGAACCAGGTTCTTCAATTATGCCGGGAAAAGTAAATCCTACGCAATGCGAAGCAATGACGATGGTGTCGGCTCAGGTAATGGGAAATGATGTAACAATCGGTATTGGTGGTTCGATGGGACATTTTGAATTGAATGTTTTCAAACCCGTAATGATTTTTAATTTCCTTCATTCAGCACGTTTGATTGGTGATGTTTGTGTGGCATTTAATGATAAATGTGCAGAAGGGATTATGCCATTGTATGACAATATTAAGAAGCACGTAAATAACTCATTGATGTTAGTAACGGCTTTGAATACGAAAATTGGTTATTACAAATCGGCTGAAATTGCTCAAACTGCTCACAAAAATGGTTCAACGTTGAAAGAAACAGCCATTGCTTTGGGATATTTAACAGCAGAAGAATTCGACGCTTGGGTTAAACCCGAGGATATGGTAGGAGAGATTTAGTGATTGATTTTTTGTAAATTTCAAAATAAGAAGCAATCTCGTAGATAACTTATAAATTATCAGACCATACAAAAGGTCAAGGATTCATTTCCTTGACCTTTTGTATGGTCTTAACTTTTCGCTATTCGCAAATCGCTATTTTTTACTCAATACCATTTTCGTGTTCATAATGAATAACTTCCAATTTCCGACCTTTGATAATTTTGCGGAATTTAGCTTTAGTCATACGGTGTTCACGTTCAAATCCTGCGTGGTAAAATGCTCTAACAAATAGAGCCAAAACCAAGGGTACAGTGTCTATGGAATATTGAATGACATAGAAAAGTCCCATGGCAATTAATAAACCTACAAAAATAAAGTAATATCCATACCAAAAATCTCGTGCATCTTTTTTCTCTGAAAGCATCAAAACAATTGGAATATTTAATGGAAATGCCCAAAGTAAATTTTTGTTATAAGTTGTTACACCGTGGTCGGTACCAAACCATAAAAATACCAAAAGCCAGCCTAATACACCGATTATACCGAAAGCAATTTTGTCAAATAAATACCCTTTCCTTCTTTTTTTCCAGTCATTAAAAGTAATGTACATAGTCAAAAGTAAAATTAAACTAAACCAAAAACGTGGCGTAAGAAAAAATGAAGGTTCATCATCAACAGCCATAGTTGGATATAAATCATGTGTATCTTTAACAAAATAATAAACATGGTGATTTGACATTCGCTTGGCTGCTCCCATACTTTTCATTAAGTTTTCTGGAAGATAGCAAGCATCAAATTGTAAAATACGCTTATCCGCAGGAGCTCCCAAAGCGGCATTCATACCCACAGCAGCCCAATAATGATGTTTTCTCAATAAACATTTATTCATCCATTGACGATACGAACTATCATTCATGGCAGGAATATTATGCAAATGAACGCTATCTGTACAAGCTGTCATTAAGGCATCTCTGATACGAGTTGAACAGTTATCATAGAAAAACTTGTACATATAATTCCTTTTAGAAGGGTCATTATATGTTTTTTCTAATTCATCATAAATAGTCTGTTTTTGTTCAATCCTCAAGCTCATCACTTGTTCAGTCATATTCCGATTATGCTTTTGGTAATATTCCTGATAGGCAAATAAAGGAGCGTAAGACATTTGATAGGGCAATTGTCCAAGAACGAATTTTACGTAAAAATTTTCTGTATCGTAGTCGTAGCCCCCAAAATTGTAGGCTTTGTCTATCCCATTTGATGGGTCATAAATCCATAAAAGTGTATGTCCGAAAGCATCATTTAGTTCATCACCAGGAGCAACGGTGATTAAACTAATTTTTGTACTTTCCGACAACTTTTGAGCTATGGATTGTGAATTCAAAAAAAGCATTAATATGCTCAAAGAAAGGATTTTGGGTATAAAATTCAGATATTTCATAAATTAGCTATGGCTTTGTGTTATTTACGCTACTAAAATAGCATTTTTTACTCTTTTCCTGCCACAATGATTACAATTTCTCCTTTAATCGTATTCGGATTGAGTTGATAATGCGTCAATATTTCTACTAAAGTTCCTCTGCGATTCTCTTCAAATATCTTCGTTAATTCACGAGATACACACGCCTGACGGTCAGTTCCAAGATATTCGCCCAACTGCTCTAATGTTTTTAATAAACGGTGCGGAGACTCGTATAAAATGATAGTTCTTTCTTCGTCCACTAAGTTTTTCAAACGAGTTTGTCTGCCTTTTTTATGTGGTAAAAAACCTTCAAAAGTAAAACGGTCGGCAGGTAAACCTGAGTTGACTAAGGCTGGAACAAAAGCCGTTGCCCCAGGGAGACATTCAACTTCAACACCTTGTTTTAAACATTCTCTGACCAACAAAAAGCCAGGGTCAGAAATGGCAGGTGTTCCCGCATCCGAAACCAAAGCTAAGACTTTTCCTTCTTTCAGTAATTTGATAATTCCTTGCGTTCCGTGATGCTCATTGTGGGCATGATGGGCATATAGCGGTTTATTAATGCCTAAATGTTTGAGCAAGACACCCGAATTTCGGGTGTCTTCTGCCAAAATAGCATCAACTGATTGTAAGACTTTTATTGCCCTAAGGGTAATATCATCGAGATTGCCAATGGGCGTGGGTACTAAATAAAGTTTCATGTTAATAATTTATCAATGGCAGCGGCGAGTTTTATGTCTTTCTCTGTTACGATATTGCCTGCGTCATGCGTATTGAGTTCGATATTTACGGTTTTATAGACATTCGACCACCACGGGTGATGGTCTTGTTTTTCGGCTAAAATGGCAACTCTGGTCATAAAAGCAAAGGCTTCCGAAAAATCCTTGAACTCAAAAGTTCTCTTCAATTTATTGTCTTCTTCTTTCCACATGATA
>JAAFIU010000025.1 GCA_013298805.1 Cytophagales bacterium
TTGATTCTGGAATAGACATCAATCATGAAGATTTAAAAGATAACATTTGGGTCAATTATAAAGAAATACCCAACAATGGCATTGATGATGACAATAACGGCTACGTTGATGATATTAATGGATGGGATTTTTTAGGCGGTAAAGACGGAACTGATATTTCCAGAGAAACCATGGAAGTAACCCGTGAATACGCACGTTTAAAGAATATTTACCAATATATTCAGGATGTTACAAGCCTTTCGCCTACCTTGAAAGCAGAGTACGATTTATACAAAAAATATAAAGCTCAATACGAAGCAAAAGTACAAGAATTAGAAGAACAAGGGCCGTTTGTAATTAAGTTGTATGAGAAATATATTGATTCCAAATTAATGCTTACATCTTATCTGAAAGTAAGTGAAATTACAAAGGAAGAACTTTTGAAAATTACTTCAAAATCACCTGAAGAAGTAAAAAAAGCGAAGCAAGTGTTTGAATTATTGGAGCAAGTTGGTCAGGATGAAGAAAAGCTAAAAGAAGCTTATGAATATTATGATGCTCAGTTTAAATTTGGGATAAACTTGTCCTTCAATCCTCGTGGCATTGTTGGGGATGATGTCAATAATTTGAATGACCGAGATTATGGAAATAATGAGGTCAAAGGCCCCGATGCTCGGCACGGAACACACGTTGCAGGAATAATAGCGGCTGATAGAAATAATTCGTTAGGTATTGCTGGGGTTGCCAGTAATGCCAAAATCATGGTGCTAAGAGCCGTTCCAGAGGGTGATGAAAGAGACAAAGATGTGGCAAATGCCATTAGATATGCTGTGGATAATGGAGCAAAAATCATCAATATGAGTTTTGGGAAACCTGTATCTCCACAAAAACAAGCAGTTGACGATGCCGTTAAATATGCGGAAACAAAAGGGGTTTTATTGATTCATGCGGCAGGTAATGAAAATGAAAATATTGATGTGAATGAAAACTTTCCATCAAAGAAATTTGCTGATGGTAAACAAACCGAAAATTGGCTTGAAGTAGGAGCAACTTCGTGGATGCAAGCCGCAAGTACCGTGGCAGAGTTTTCTAATTATGGACAACAAACAGTAGATGTTTTTGCTCCTGGTGTAGATTTGAAATCAACGGTGGTTGGTTCAAAGTACGAAGATTTAAGTGGAACAAGTATGGCAGCACCAGTCGTTACTGGTTTGGCGGCTTTGTTGATGTCTTTTTATCCAAGTTTTGATTATAAAAAAATAAAACAAATTATCCTTAGTTCATCTATCAAATTGAATAAATTACAAGTTAATCAACCTGGTACAGGAGCATTAGTTAATTTTAGTGAATTGTCTTCAAGTGGAGGTATTGTAAATGCTTATGAAGCAGTAAAAATGGCAGAAGAATCATTGAAAGAAACCAATAGATAGTTTGTTTTTTATAGTAGGACTAACATAGTCAGTATTCAAAACGCTGACTATGTTAAAGCTTCTCGGATTAGTTTGTTTGACAAATTTTGCCAAAAATGAGTAAGTCTAATTTAAACAGTTTCGTTACTAAAAAAGGTATGCTGGTACGATTTTTTTATCAAGATTTTTCAGTGATTTATAATTTTAAATATATTGTACCATGCACGAAGTGGCGTTAATAATAGATGATGAAAGAGATACTTGTTTGCTTTTAAAGCATTTTCTCAAGAGAAAAGGGATAACTTCATATTATGCTCATACACTCAAAGAGGGCATCGGAAAAGCATCGGAAGTAAAACCACATTGGTTGTTTTTAGATAATAATTTACCTGATGGCTTTGGTATTGATAGAGTACAAGAAATTAAACTTTTATCTCCCCATTCTAAAATAATAATGATAAGTGCTATGGGAAATTTCTTTGAAATTGCCGTAAGTACAGGTGCGGATACTTTTATTGAAAAACCACTCGATTTTCATAAAATAGAGCAATCTTTATTGCTTTGACTTCCTCAATTAATTTTACTTCTTTTGTATTTTTCACTCATTGCTTCAGTCTCCAATACTTTTCTTTTCCCCCAACTTTCTTTTCAGTTAATCAATATGTAGCACTGGATTCCTTCCAGTGAGTATTCTGTCTGATTCATTAGAAGGCTTATTGTTCTATACCAAAATGCCGATAATTTACTAATTATGGAATTGTTTAGTGCAATAAAACTTGGTTTTCTCTCCCCAAAACAGCTTTAATTACCTCATATTGAGGTGTTTTTTTCCCAAGTTTCCTGATTTTCGTTATTAGAAATGAAGGCACAGTTATTTTCCTTTTGAAGCAATTACATAATATTTCACAATAAAAAATACAACTATGTCAAATAATTCAAAAATTGTTATTGGAATGGCTACTGCTGCGGTGGTGGGTGCGGCTATCGGTTTAATGTTTGCTCCTGAAAAAGGCACTGATTTGAGAAAAATGGTGAAGAAAAATGCTAATTCTTGGGCTGATGAATTATTAACTGCTATCCAAAATGGAAAAGACAGTGCAAATCAATTGGCTGATGATGTTCAAGGGAAAGCCAAATCTTGGAAAAATAAAGCGAAAGAAGAAATTGAAGATGCTGTTGAAGTAACCGACAAACATATAAGAACTGCCTAATTTCAACTTTGCTTTAACCTAAAACCTTCGATAAACAGGGATTTAATCTATGATAAAACTCCCTGTTTAAACTGAAATACTATTATGGAAACAATTGAACACATAAAAGATAAGGCTGAAAATATCTTTGAAGAAGCCTCCATTTTGGCTGAAGCAAGATGGGATTTGGGCGTTTTGAATATGTCGGCAAAATTAGCCGACTCAATTTCTACCATTGCCATTTCTCTGATTATTGCTGGTATTGGACTTACGGTATTGTTATTTATGAGTTTAGCAACGGCTTGGCTTATTGGAGAACGCCTACACAGTTTCCCTTTGGGTTTGTTTTTGGTGGGTACGTTTTATATAATTGTAGGCATTGTGATTTATTCTATCAAAGACAAATACATCAAAATACCTATTATTAACCTGTTTATAAAGAAATTTTATTATGAAGACTAACATCCAAAATATTGATGATTTGGTTGCGGAAAGAGCAAGATTGAAAAATCAAATTACGATTTCTAAATTGAAATTGAATAAAGAATTGAGCCTTGTAAAAGAAGAATTGCAGCCCGCTCGTCAGGTATTGAATTATACAAAAAGCCTACTCATAAATAATTATAAAAATAATAGTTTGGTGGGTATGGGCTTGCGGTTTGGGGTTAATATTTTGTTAAGAAACACCGTTTTGGCACGAGCTTCTTGGCTTACACGTTTAGTTGTACCCTATATTGCTAATAATTTTGTCTCGAAATATGTAGCAAAAAATAGTACTAAAATTATTCAAAAAACAGTAGAATGGGTCAAAGAGAATACATCGGAGGAGAAAAAACATTTAAAGCCGAAAAGAACTGTGGCTGAAAAAGGCTTATTATGGATTAAAAAAATCACTTCTGATGAAGATGAAAAAAAAAACAGCTTCATCAATAGCTGAATATTAAATGGGTGGTAGCGTAACTACATCTAACCAAAATTTTGTAAGAATTTTTAAAGTATCTGCCAATTCGCTAAAACTGTTGGGCTTCACAATATATCCATTTGCTCCTAAACCATAGCATAGATTGATGTCTTCCATCGCTTTCGAGGTTGTTAGAATAATTACGGGTACAGACCTTAATTTGGGATTACACTTAATTTCTTTTAATGCTTCTCTACCATCTTTTTTTGGCATATTTAAGTCCAATAATATCAGCGATGGCTTTTGATTTTCGTGATTATTTTCTAAATAATTCATTACCTCAACGCCATTTTGTACATATTGAACTATGCAAGGAATTTGGCAATCATCCAGAGCTGACTTTACTAAAAATCTATCATCTTCATCATCGTCGGCAATTAGGATAGTTCGTTTTCTATTCATCGAAATTTTATAACTTTAAGCAGTTGTTGTTGGGAAATATATATCAAATGTTGCTCCTTCATAAGGGCTTGAATTAGCAAAAATATAACCATTATGGTTTGCCATAACTCTTCTACAAATGGTCAAACCGATGCCGTTTCCTTGAAATTCGTTTCGGTTGTGTAATCGCTGAAAAATTACAAAAATTTTCTCTGCATATTGATTTTCAAACCCTATTCCGTTGTCTTTAACCGATATTTTATGAAATAATTGATTTTCATTTGTCAAACTCACGAGTGGAATATATTTTGCTTTAATGACTGCATATTTTATGCTAATGGCAGGATTTACTCCATGAAGCGAATATTTCAATGAATTATTAATCAAATTAAAAAACAACTGTTTCATTTGGAAGTTATAACCCCTTAATATAGGTAACTTTTCAATGTCAATATTAGCATTTTTTTGATTGATTTCATCCGATAATTCATCTAAAATATCTTCAATTAGCTTATTTAGATGTACTTGAGTGATTTGCTGAGTCTTATGATTAATCATTCTTGAAAAATTAAGGAGGTCATCAATCAGCGTTTGCATTCGTGCCGCCGAACCAGCTATTTTATCAAGCGTTTCCTTTCCATCAAGCGTTAAAAAGTCTTTTTGCTTAATTTGTAATTTGTCACTAAAAGCTCTGATTTTCCGTAAAGGCTCTTGTAAATCATGTGAAGCCACATAAGCAAATTGCTCCAATTCTGCGTTTGAACGGTTCAATTCATAAACTTTTTTTTCTAAAACCTTTTCAGTAAAATACCGCCGTTTTAATTCGGAATTTACCAAAAAGAATGAAATTCCTAAAAGTACCAAAGAGGCAATCGATAATAATACCTGATAAACTGGCATCAAGGATTGTCCGTATTTTTTTGAGTTAATTCGTATGTTAAGGAGGTCTTTTTCATTTTTTTGAAAGGTGCTTACTCTTGCTCTCAAACTATCCATTGTTTTTTTGCCGTGTTCCAGTGCTGCCATATCAATTGCTTTTCCCTCTTCAACAATCCTAATGTTTTGGGTTAAGGAGTTGATTTTATTTAGGCTCAATTCTTTGATTTTTACGAGACTTCGTTGCTGTACGACATTATCTTTCACGAGCAATTGAAGCGTATCTAAGTTTAACAGAACTTCAATTCTACTACTTTTTATCGGTTCAAGAAATGATTTATTTCTGGTAAGTAAATAACCTCGTTGACCAGTCTCGATGTCTTTCATGTTTGAAATAAACACCTCACTAACCAATAAAACTTTCTGCGTGTGTTCGACAGAATCAGTATTTTTAAGATTTACTGATACTTGCTGAAACGATACCCACGACAAACCCAATAATAAAATGGCAAAGCCCAAAAATGATAATTTTATATATTTGGAGGCTTGTTTCATGGGAATGATTCTCTGGTACAGTAGGTATTTTTAACTTGTTTATGAATTAATTACAATATACATTAAATATGTAGGAAACGACTTCTACATGGTGTAGAATTATCTCTACAATTTGTAGAAACTATTTCAAATACTGGGATTTTTATTTTTATTGGCTACAATGATTTTAAATTAAAATAGAAATAAATTAAAAGTGCAATCTTTTGTTATTCAAGGTGTTATGTGAGTATTTGTATGATGGTTTGTTTATTTAAGGGTAAATTTTTTTTGTAGGCTCATTAATTGAATATATCTCAATGAACCCAAAAACTATGCAACCATGATGAATCTATCTCAAAACCAACGACAGACTTTTAAGATAACGCCTCTGCAAATTCAGATGCTTAATTTTTTGCAACTTTCAACCCTTGAATTGGAAGACCGTATTAAAAATGAGTTAGAAGAAAATCCGTTGTTGGAAGAAGGTATGGTGAGTAATGAGGACACACCCAAGGATGATTTTGAGGATTCAGATGATTCTGCTAACGTTGACGATTATGCTGCAGAAGTAAAGCCTGAAAATGACTATGCTGATTGGGAAGAATATGCCCATGATGATATTCCTGACTATAAAACAAAAACCAATAATCAGAGTGCCGACGATGAGCTTTATTCAATTCCCATTGTTCAAGAAAGCGATTGGAGAACCGATTTGAAATCGCAGGTACATTGCTTACCTTTTAATAACCGTCAAATCATGTTGATGGATTTTATTATTGATTCTTTGAGCGATAATGGGTTCTTATCGTCTTCTGCTGAAACCATTGCGGACGATGTTTCTTTTACCAATAATATTTTCGTTGATGTTGAGGAAATTGTGCAATTATTGAAAATTCTTAGAAAAATGGACCCTCCAGGAATTGGGGCTGTGGACTTACAAGAATGTTTGATGATGCAATTGCACCGAAAAAAAGAAAAAGGTTTTGATGTTAATCATGCCATAGACATTGTGGTATTTAATTTTAAGGAATTGGCAGTTAGAAATTTTGAGAAAATAATGCGTTTACAGAATCTTACTTCTGACGAATTAAAGTTAGCTATTGCTCAAATTACTGCCCTCAATGCAAAACCAATTATGGATGGAGGTTCATCATCAATTGCGGTAAAAGACAATATTATTCCAGAATATGTCATAACTTACGAAACCAACCTTTATGGCGATTCTACGATAGATATATCATTGAATAATAGTAGAATTCCTTCCTTGAAAATAAACAAAGGTTTCGCTCAAACAATTAGTTCTGCTAAAGATAAAGTCGCCAATCAATATGTAAATTCTAAGTTGACCGCAGCCAATTGGTTAATTGAAGCTATCCAACAAAGGGAAACTACCATGCTGAAAACGATGCGAGCCATTGTACTTTTTCAGAGAGAGTTTTTTAAGACAGGGGATATTAGCAATTTGAAACCAATGATTTTGAAAGACATTGCCGACCAAATCGGAATGGATATTTCGACCATTTCAAGGGTTACGAGTGGCAAATATGCTCTTACGCCGTTGGGAACAATAAATTTGAAAGATTTATTTTCGGAAGGATTAAAGGTTAATTCTGGCGAAGAAGTTTCAAATCGTGAAATTCAACAAACAATTGTTAATTTAGTTGCTAATGAAAATAAACATACTCCTTTAAATGATTTCCAGTTGATGGAATTGTTATCAAATAAAGGCTATAATATTGCTCGTAGAACAGTGGCTAAATACCGTGAAAATTTGAATATTTCATCAGCCCAAATGAGGCGAATATTGTAAGGAGGAGGAAGTGATTTTACAGAAGACTCCGAAGATTTTAACTATTATTTTATGCCTTAACTCAAAACCTTAATGAATCAAATTATGCAAAGAATATTAGTAATAGATGATGATACCGACATCTGCTTATTGTTACGTAGATTTCTGACCAAAAACAACTACGAAGTTGCCATCGCCCACGATGGTAATACTGGCTTGGTGCTTCTTCAAGAATTTCGACCAGATTTAGTAATGACTGACTTCCGCTTGGGTGATATGGATGGTGGTACAATACTGTTAAAAATAAAAGAAAAATTTCCTTTCATTCCAGTATTGATAATAACGGGATATTCTGATATTAAAATTGCGGTAAACGTCATGAAATTAGGAGCTTATGATTATATTACAAAGCCTCTTTTTCCTGACGAAATTCTTTTAACCATCAAAAATGCCCTTGAAAGTACAGAATCAGAACAGGGTAGTATGCAAAGTAGCATCGGTGGAAAATCGATAGGAAACGAAAATCCTTCTGAAAATAAGAAGAAATCATCAAAGACTCCCAAATATATTTTTGGTGACGGAGCCGAATCTAAAAGCCTGCTCCGACAAATTGAATTGGTTGCACCAACCAATTATAGTGTAATGATTTACGGAGAAAGTGGCTCAGGAAAAGAAGCCGTAGCCCAAGAAATTCACTTGCATAGCAAAAGGGTTAATCAACCATTTATAGCAATGGATTGTGGCGCAATTTCTAAAGATTTAGCGGGTTCAGAATTGTTTGGGCATGAAAAAGGGGCTTTCACAGGAGCATTGACTCAGAAAATTGGTCATTTTGAAATGGCTAATGGTGGAACAATTTTTTTAGATGAAGTAGCAAACCTTCCTTACGAAGTACAAGTACTACTTTTGCGTGTTGTGCAAGAACGCACCATGAAACGCATTGGAGGCACAAAAGAAATTTCTTTGGACGTAAGAATTGTAGTGGCATCCAATGAAAAACTGCACGAAGCCTCAAAAAGAGGTAAATTTAGAGAAGATTTATTTCACCGTTTCAATGAGTTTAGCATTGACGTACCACCTCTTCGTGACCGTAAAACAGACATTATGGTTTTTGCCAAATTTTTTTTAGACCAAACGAATGCAGAATTGGGGAAAAATGTAAAAGGTTTTTCTCCCGATGTAATCGAAAACTTTATGACTTATCCTTGGTACGGCAATTTGCGTGAAATGAGAAATGTCATCAAAAGAGCCACACTTTTGACCGATGGAGATTGGATTGAAGCCAAAACCTTACCTTTTGAGATTTCTAATTATTCAAGGTTATTATTTACAGATTCAGTGAATATTCCCATTTTTCAGCCTAATATTCAACAATTTAATGAAATCCCAATTGTCAATAATACCTCCATTAATGAAGTGATTGGTAAAAAACCATCTTTGAAAAGTGCCGCCGTTGAAGCCGAATACGAGATGATTTTGAAGGTACTCAAAGACGTAAATTTCAATAAAAGTAAAGCTGCTCGGCTATTGAATATCGATAGAAAAACACTTTATAATAAAATGAAAATATTTGAATTGTAATCATTTCAAACTTACACTGTACAATTTTCAACCACTGATTGACAGTTTTAAAATATGGATTTATCTGAATATTTACTGGAATCTTTTAATTCTTCTGAACATACAAACTTGTTTGAGAAATTCTTGCGAGTAATTCCTGATTTTGTTTATTTAATAGATTTTAACCATAATAAAATCGTTTATTTGAATGAAAAAACGGGCATTATTGCGAATTATAAAGAAGATGAAATAGTGAAACTCGACATTAAAATTGGGTCACTCAAAAAAGCAGTAAACGGTCAAGCCTTTACGAGAAACATTTTCAATTTATACAGTGATAGTAAAATAGGGGATACCCATTCGTTTACCCTTGAGTTTATCAATAGAGATGGAAAACGACATATTGTTAGAAATAGAGGAACACTTCTCAAAACTAATGACGATGGAACAGCCTCTAAAGTTGTGGTCATTGCCGAAGATATTACCCTTGAAACAGAAAGTTCGGAACAAGAAAAATATCGACAAAAGCAATTAAATGATGCTGAAAGACTATTTAATTATGGCAGTTGGGAATGGAATTTTGGCAATGATTATGTTACTTGGTCGAATGGGCTTTTTGATATTTTTGGCTATAATAGTAATGATTACCCTGAATCAAAAATGACTTATGGCGTTTATAATCAGCATATTGTACCCGAAGACCAAGTAAGAGTGCGTGAATTATCTTTGCAGGCAATTGATGATAAAAAGTTATTCTATGAATTTGAGCATGAAATTATTGACTTAAAAGGAAATAGAAAATTGCTGAATGTAAAAGGAAAATGCTTTTTGAATGAAAATGGTGAGGTTGATAGAGTTTTGGGTACTTCAGAGGATATTACTGAATTAAAAAAACTAAAAAATACGCTTAAATATAAAATTGAAGAACTGTCTATTGCTTACGAAGAACTGAAAAAAGCGAAAGACTTATTTAAAGAAGCGGAGTCGATGATGAGTTATGGTAGTTTTGATTGGGATGTAGAAAAGGATGAAATACAATGGTCTGATGGACTGAAAAGAGTTTATGGCGGTAAATATATAAATACTTTACCCGAAAAAGTAGATTATAATTTTTACAAAAATCGCCTCCATGAAGAAGACCTATCGAGGGTTGTAGATATTGTAAATCAAGCAATTATCAACAAATCCTCCTATGCTTTTGAACATCGACTATCTGCTTTGGACGGGGTTGAAAAAGTAGTTAATACCCGTGGTTGGGTTGTGACCAATGATGAAGGTAAGGTGGTACGTTTTATTGGAAATACCGTTGATATTACTGAGTTGAAAGTTTACGAAAAAGAATTAGAACACAAGATTAAAGAACTCAATAAGTCAAACCAACAGTTAGAACAATTTGCCTACATTGCTTCACATGATTTACAAGAGCCTTTGCGTAAAATCATGGCTTTTGGCGAGCGTTTAAGTAGCAAATTTGCGGGTCAATTGCCCGATGATGGTCAATTTTATATCAATAGAATGTTGGATGCAGCCAATAGAATGAAAATTCTAATGGAAAATCTGTTGCTCTATTCAAGAGCTTCTCGCAAGATTGAACCCGTCGAGAAAATATCTCTGAATGAAATTGTGGAAATGGTTTTGAGTGATTTGGAAGTAAAAGTTCAAGAAACTGATGCTGAAATAGAAGTCTTACCATTGCCCACAGTATTGGCATTGTCAACGCAAATGCAGCAGCTATTTTTAAACTTGATTAGTAATGCCTTAAAATTTGTGCTACCCAGTCAGAAACCTAAAATACGAATTGAGTCTTTTGAGGCAACAAAGCAAGAATTGCAAGCACTCAACTTTCCACAGAAAGCTAAAAGATACCATAAATTAGTCGTAAGTGATGAAGGAATCGGGTTTGATTCGGAATATTCAGAAAAAATTTTTGTCATTTTTCAACGCTTACATGGTCGCTCTGAATTTGAAGGTACAGGTTTGGGTTTGGCGATTTGTAAAAAAATCATTGATAATCATCATGGTTATATCAAGGCGGAAAGTGTTCTAAATAAAGGCTCAAAATTTATGGTGTATTTGCCTAATAATGAGGCGAAATGAACGGCTTTCTCAAGAAGTTTATTGATGAACCTGTTTAAACTTTCTCTTTCGGCTTAAATTGTCTCTTTTTGAATCCTGCTTTTCAAAATTCTTTCAACGTAGCGATGCTATGCTTCAATAATTTTTAAAAGCAAGATTTAAAAATAACCTAATTTCAACTCAAAACAGAAAATTCAAACAGGTTCGATTTGAAAATGTACGATACCAAAATGAAAAATTATGTTTAGAAATAGAACGATTAACTTACTTTTGGTTGATGATGACGAAGATGATTTCTTTCTAACGAGCAATTATATTAAGGAAATTAAAGGGGCAACATTTAACATAGATTGGGCGTATTCTTATGATAATGCTCTCCAAAAAATCAAAGAAAAAAAGTATGACCTTTGTTTCTTTGATTTTTTGTTAGGGGCAAAAACGGGATTAGACCTTTTGAAAATTGGTACCGAACACGGATTGCAGGCTCCCGTAATACTTTTAACTGGGAAAAGTGATAGAAGTATTGATATGGAAGCTATGATTTTGGGTGCTTTTGATTACCTCATCAAGAGTGAATTAGATGCCGAAAAATTAGAAAGGTGTATCCGTTATTCGCTTGACCGTGCCAATACGCTGGCAACGTTGAGGGAGAGTGAAAGAAAGTATCGAAATATTTTTGCCCAAACCAAAGAGGCAATTTTTGCTACCCAATTGGACGGAACTTTTAGGTATTTTACCCCTGCAACGGCTGAATTATTGGGCTATACCGAAGCCGAACTTATCGGACGAAAAAGTTATACTGCCTTCGTCCGAGCTGACGAACGTTTAAGGTTTATTACTTTGCTTGAAAAAGACGGGGAAATCAGTGATTATGAGGTACAGTTGGTAACAAAATATGGTGAAAAAATCCAGTGCTCTATTCATTGTAATCGACAAATTGACAGTGAGGGAAGTCCGTATTATTTAGGAATTATTCATGATATTACGGCTCGAAAAAAAGAGGAACGAGATTCGTTATTATTTGAAAAAATGGCGGCAACTGGTCGTTTAGTTAGGACTTTGGCACATGAAGTTAGAAATCCTTTGACGAATATAAATCTTTCATTAGACCAAATGGGAGAAGATTTTGTTGATGAAGATGCCAAGTTTTTTCTGGATATTATTCGTAGAAATAGCCAACGAATTAACGATTTGATTACCGAATTATTAAATACTTCCAAACCTTCTGAAGTGATATTTAGTCGCCACAATTTATCGGAAGTGTTAGAAAGCACCATTCAACAAGCGATTGATAGAATCAACCTAAAAGGTATTAAGCTTATCAAGAAATTTAAGCCCGAAATTTGGCTTGATTTGGATAAATCTAAAATACAGATTGCCTTCTTGAATATTATCATCAATGCCGTGGAGGCAATGAAAGAAGGAGAAGGCATTTTAGAAATTTCGACATCGGTTGTTAATCATAGGGCAATTGTTACGATAAAAGACAATGGCATTGGCATCAGTCAAGAACATATTGGTAGACTTTTTGAACCCTATTTTACCTCAAAAAATAACGGAATCGGCTTGGGTTTAGCCGCAACATTAAATATTATTCAGTCGCATAAAGCAAGAGTAGAAGTAGATTCTGAACTTGAGAAAGGTACAGTTTTTACCATTACGTTTTCAAAAGTAGCTTGACAATTTTAGTCATTTAACATTCTCAAAAAAAATAGCCAACTTTTCGAAAGTTGGCTATTTTTTTTGAGAATTTACTGCACTTCAATCAATTCTTTTTTTCTTGAAAATAACAACAATGTCGATGCCATAAAGATTGCCACTAACATAATAATTATGCCCAATCCTGCACTATAAACGATGTATTTGTAATAAATTATATCTTCATTTCTGGCGATAATAATTCCTGTCAAAGCCCAAATGACGGCAAATGCTAAGTAACTATTTCTCAATTTGATGGTTAATAGAAAGGCAATAAAACTGCCAGTCAAAATCATAATACTCGCCCATGATTGACCCGAAATACCATCCAAAAGGATTCCATTGGCAACTATAATCGCCGTTACATTAGCGATAGTAGCAATACAAATCCAACCTAAATAAGCTCCAAATGAAGCTTTTACAATAAATCTTACCCAACCATGCAAATATGGCTGAACTTCTATCAGATTGGTATTGATTTTAACTAAGCTAACCAATATTCCAAGCATTATCATGATAGAAAGTGATAAAATTTCGTAGTGCCAAGCCAATATCCAAAGGGCATTGAATGTTGCATTGATAATAAATAAAAACCCAATAGCATTTAAGATTAAGGCTAAATGATGTTCTGGTTTTTTGCTAAATAAAGACTTTATTTGATAAATACAGAAACACAAAAGTAAACTATAAATGACAGCCCAAATAGTGAATGTGATACCCGCAGGCACAAATAAATTTGGATAATTATTTGATAATTGACCCGTTGTTTTACCGTTGATTGGTAGTCCATTCGCCAATCCATTCATGATAACCATGATAATGAAAAATACAAAATTCAATACTTGAAGCAATTTAATTTGTGTTGGATTGATGTTTGTTAGCTGATTGTTTTCCATGATTTGTCTGATATTTTTTGTAATTAATTTATTGTGAGGTAATTATGAGTTATTTTTTGAGGTTTTCAAACTGTTTGTGACTTACTTCTACTTCTTTTTTTACAATAAAAACGGCTTGCTCGCTTGGCTCAATTGGTTGTCCATACATTTTTGTATAAACTTTTGTGAATTCAGCCCCCAAGTACAAAATGGTTGAGGAATAATACACCCAAAGTAAAATTATAACCACCGAACCTGCCGCTCCAAACGCCCCGCTGATATTAGATTGTCCTAAATAGAAACCGATTAAAGATTTTCCCATCATGAATAACACAGCCGTAACTGATGAGCCAATTAGTGTATCTTTCCATCTGATTTTACCATCTGGAAGGATTTTGAAAATCACGGCAAAGAGTAAACTGATTACAGCAAAAACTACTATAAAATTGATGGCATTTAATAAATAAACCGTTGCATCTGCAAAATACATTTTTAATCGGTTGCTAAAAATATCTAAAAAAGCATTTGCTAATAATGAAACCATTAATAAAAAACCTAAGCTGACAATAAGCGAGAAGGATAAAAAACGGTTTGTTAGATATTTTATCCAACTATTTTTAGGTTTCACTTTCAATGACCAAATAAAATTTATTGAATCTTGTATTTCGGCAAAAACACCCGTTGCACCAATCAACAATGTTCCTGTTCCAATAACTGCTGCTATTCCAGATTTGTTAGAAAGTTCAGCATTTTTAATTAACTCCTGCACTTGTTTGGCGGCTTCATTTCCGATAAGCCATTTTATTTGTCCATAAATTTCACCTTGTATGGCATCTTTCCCGAAGAAAATCCCTGCTACAGACATAATGACAATCAACATTGGGGCTAAGGAAAAAATAGTGTAATAGGAGAGTGAAGCACTTAATTTCATAGCATTGTCGCTTGAAAATTCACTGAAAATTTCCTTCGTGAACTGCGTGTATTCTTTTATTTTCTGCTGTAAAGTGAGTTTCATATTTCTGTTTTGGGGTCTTCTTATAGGCTTTATTCTACTACTATAATGCCAGATATATTTACCCAAAGTGTCAGCACTTTTGGGGTTTATTCTCTACACTTTACACATTTTTTATGTTGAAAGTATAGGAAAATTCCACATAAATGCTTGTTTTTCAGATTGGTACGAGAATTTAATGGTTATTAGTCAAATCAAACAACATAAACACTAACAAATTATGAGAAATCTATTGTATGTCATAGCGGTAATCTTGGTTATTGGCTGGTTATTAGGCGTATTCGCTTATAGTGCAGGAGGCTTAATTCATATTTTGCTTGTTTTAGCAATTGTTTCAATCGTTTTATCGCTAATTCGTAGGGGAGTGTAGAATCATATCCCAAACGAAAGTAAAGCCTTCAACTATTTACTATCATGGAACAGCTCATTTTTATTTTATCATCATTCGGCATAGTTGCTGTTGTTCTATTCTTTGGATTTGCTTTTTTGAAAATTGAAAAAGATTATCAAAATACCAATCCCTTTGCCACCAAAAACTTTGATGCGTTCCTGAAAAGAATAAAAGGCAATTCGTCAAAAATAAGATATTAAAATTGAACATGATTAGGGTAAAATCCTCTTCATTTTTTGTTGGTTGATTATTTATAAAAACTTATCTAAACAAAATCATGAACGCTAAAGTAAACATCGGTATTTCCGAAAAAAACCTTTCAGGTATCATTACTATTCTACAAAATACACTTGCAGACGAACACGTAATATACATTAAAACCCGAAACTATCATTGGAATATAAAAGGCCCAAGTTTTTTGGAAATCCATCGCTTATTGGAAGAAGAGTACGAAGTTTTGGTGGAAACAATTGACCAAATTGCGGAGAGAATTAAAAAATTAGGTGGCAGAGCAAATGGGACAATGAAGGAATTTATTGATTCCACTCGTTTGTTGGAAGGTCCTTATCACGACCACCAAACCGAGCAAGTAAAACAGTTATTGTCAGACCATGAGGCATTAATCAGAAGTTTGAGAGAAGATATTGCCAAATGCGATAAAGAATTTGAAGATGCTGTTACGACAGATTTCTTAACGGGAGTTATGGCAAAACATGAAAATATTGCATGGATGCTTCGTTCGTATTTGGGATAGTCAAATAATATTCGCATTAATTGGCACATTGGGGCAGTTTATACTCTTAAAACAGAAAAAATCTACCTATTCCAATCTGGAATAATCATTTTACATATTACAATAAATTTATAATAGATAATTATGAAAAAGTTAATTATAGTAGCCATACTGGCAATATCAAGTTTAGGTGCATTTGCCCAAGAAAAATCTTTTACGATGGGTTTGCGATTAGGTGCAAATTTGTCACAAGTGAGTGGTAATGATTTGTCTTTTTCTTCGGGAGGAAAAGTATTCAACTTTTCGCCAAACGATACCCGTGCTTACGGTTTTGTAGGTGGTATCTTTTTAAGGTTTGGTAAAACGATTTTTATTCAACCAGAAATTTTATTATCTCAAAAAGGCGGGAAGTTTAATGTGTTTGAAGATGGTAAAACAAACGGTAAAACGATAGATTTAAAATTAACCAATTTAGACTTTCCAATTTTAGTCGGTGTGAAAATAGGGAATGTATTAAGAGTGAATGCTGGGCCAGTGGCAACTTTCAAATTATCAGATAGTGGTAATCTTAGTGATAGCGTTGTCGAATATCAAGGTCAAAAAGCAAGTGAAATTTTCAATAAAGTCACTTTGGGTTATCAAGCAGGAGTGGGCTTTGATATCGGAATGATAAACTTGGATTTTAGATACGAAGGCAATGTAAATGATGTGGTAAATGTGAAGTTTGATAACCCGAATACGACCGCAAAATTTGCCTCAAAAGGTAATTCACTACAAGCAACTATTGGTATTCACTTTTAATGGAAGAATGCAATATCGATTAAAAAACTCCACAGGATAAATCAAATTGAGGTGTTTTTTCAACAAAATTCCGCAGTAAAGCACATTTATGAGACTGGAACATATTTTTAACTTTAATTTTTAGCAACAATGAAACGCCCATACCAAAAAAGCTTGATACACAGAGGTATTATTAGGTGTTCCATCTGATGCCATTGAAATTAACTAAACATTATAATCAGATGAAAAAGAATGTATTGGTTTTTGCCAGTTTATTAGCGTTAGGTTTTTTCTCCATCACCTCATGTTCAAGAAGCGAAAAGAAGGACATCGCCGAAAAGACACAAGATGCTCAGGATAAGGTAGTTACTGGAGCTGATAATGTAGCCTCAGATGTAAAAGTGAAAGCCGACGAAACTGCCGAGGACATCAAACAGGAACGCTTGGAAATGGCAAATAAAATTGATCAAAAAAGGAGGGACTTGAAAACAGAAATTTCGGAAATGGATGCCAAAATGAACAAAGCAACCGATAAAGAAAAAGCCCGTTGGAAAGAGAAAAAAGTTAAAATTCAATCTAAAATTGATGATTTAGGAAACTCTTTAGCAGAAGTTAAAGCTGATACAAAACAGAGTTGGAAAGAATTGAAGGCGGATTTGAACAAGAAAATTGATAATATTCAAGAAGATATTAAATAAAGTGTACGCTTTATTTTGAATATACATTTCATCAAAAACATTAGTAGATTTAATTCATAGTGGTTAGATTGTGAGCAATAGGGAGCATCATTTGCTCCTATATTCTTCCTTTTGTTATTCCAAAATGAAATAAATTATAAGTGGTTAGGTAGTTTTAAACAGGGAGATTTATTGATTTCCCTGTTTCTTCAAAATCACTTTACGATAAAAATTTAATTGGAAAAGACTGACTTAGATTGTGGGAGTAATTCTTCCACAATTCTTTCCAGAACAAGGAATTCGACATTATATTAAGTGGTTTATAATCGAGCAAATATTTTGGTTTTTGATATTTTTATAATTTAAGCAGTTAGGGTTTTGGTTAAAGGGATAGCTATTTGAGCTATTCCTTTTTTTGTGGTTATTTTAATAGACTTCCTCAATTTGCCACAATTCCACAATGTGTAGAATATCTTTCTCATAATTGTCTGATTTTCATATTCTCATGCTCTGGAACAAGTATTTTATAATTAATTACGAAACAATTAATTTTTAACTTAGACGATTATCATGGGAACTACGAATGAACAACTTGAGAAAGAAGCCGCTCAACACAAAGCAGAAACTACTGCAAAAAAAGTCGATGTTTTAAAGGCAGAAGCAACCGAAAAAATTGACAATGTGAAAATTGGGGCAGTTAATTTGGCAGAAAATACTTCTGAAAAAGCGGCTGATTTGAAAGAGCAGGCGGCTGATAAATGGGAAGAACTCAAGGATAAAGCAGCCGATACTTACGAAGATGTAAAAGACAAAGCTGAAGAAATTGGTGATAAAATCGTTGATAAATATGAAGAATTAAAAGAAAAAGCCAAAGCGGCAATCAGTTAATTCATAAAGATTTTCTAAACCTAAAATTAGGGTCATTTTTAGTTGAATGACCCTTTTATATAAATTATGACAACACAATATGATGTTCTCGTGGTGGCTCTGAATGAGTTAATTGAGATTAATAATAGCAGAATTGAAGGCTATACAAAAGCTGCTGAAGATATTGACGGTGGCGAATTGAAGGGTGTTTTTCAAGCAATGATAACTGAAAGTGAAGGTTTTGTCAAATCTTTAACCATTCACGTCGAAAAGTTTGATGGAGACCCCACAACCAAAAGTACCTTTATGGGTAAAATTCACCAAACTTGGTTGGATTTTAAAGCTTCAATTACATCACATAATCGTGAGACAATTTTAAGCTCTTGTGAATTTGGCGACAAAGCAGCCATAGAAGTTTATGATACAACATTAGCGTTGGAGAAAGTGGAATCTTCGCCCGAATTAGAAAATTTGTTAATGTCTCAGAAGTCTTCAATTGCCGAATCTTTGAAGATTATTCAATCGCTTAAATCTTCAACGAGTGATGAGAAAGCAGAATAAGAGGTTTTGCGAAATCAATAGCCATTGGAACGCAGATAATCCTGAATGACAAAATACTATCATTTTTAGCCTCGTAACCTTAATTCATGCTGTGATTCTTGATTGAGTCACAGCTTTTTTTGTGGTAAATTCTGAGAATATGGGGAATTTATACCACTATTTGCACTAATAAATTACTTATAATACCGAACTGAGTACATTTATTTGATGGTATGGGTTTTGTAAAGGATAAGTTAAACATAGGGAAATACGCTTATTCTTCAATATTTCCTTATTCATCAATTTACTAAAATACGATAATTATGAAAGCTTTAAAAAGTAAGAAATTTGCCATTTTTATGTCATCAATTATGTTGATTTTTGGAAATATATCGTGTAATTCCTTCAAAAAACTGAATAAAGAACAACGTGGAGCTATCATTGGAGTGGGTGCGGGTGGTGCTTTGGGTGCAGTTATTGGCAGTAAATCCAAGAATCCTGCTATTTATGCCATTGTCGGCTCTGCTGTTGGGGGCGTTGCTGGTACTTTTATCGGTAAATATATGGATAAGCAAGCGGAAAAAATCAAGCAAGATTTAGATGTTTTAGCTGATGTTGAACGAGTAGGAGAGGGCATTAAAATCACCATGAAATCGGGCGTTTTATTCGACTTCAATTCATCGGTTGTGAGTAAGCAAGTAAATGAAAATCTTGCAAAATTTGCGGAAACTTTGAAACAATATCCAAATACTGAAATATTAGTGGCTGGACATACTGATAACGTTGGCACTGAACTGTACAACATGAAATTATCCGAGCAACGAGCTAAAGCCGTGGCCAATGTTTTAAAAGCTAATAGCGTTTCTGGAAATCGGCTGACAGTGTTGGGTTATGGTGAAAAAAATCCAGTGACCGATAATATTTCGGAGACAGGAAGAGAACAAAATCGTCGGGTAGAATTTGCCATTGTGGCAGACGATAAATTGAAAAAACAAGCCGCTAAAAGTGAAATTGCTGAAAAATAACGCTTGGAATAGACTTCAAAATTATGTTTTAAGATAAATATTGTGATACAAAATCTACCAAAAATTCAGCCTAAACGCCTGTATGTCAACATATTTTTTGTCTTTTTAGGTTTAGTGGTATTGGCTCTCATATTTGGCATTTGGGGCTTAAAACCTTTGCTGACCAAAAGGATACAATCAACAGTATTGGAATCAACAAACGGCTTGTATACCATTGATTTTAAAAGTTTAAATTACGATATTTTATCAGGTTCTGCGGAGGTATCGGATGTTGTTTGGCAGTCGGATTCTACCCGTTTTGATGATTTGAAGCGAGCTAACCAAATGCCTGATAATGTGTATGAAGCCAAAGTCAATAAAATAGAATTAGCAGGACTTCGCCCTTGGACAATCATTTTTTCTAAAAAATTGCATCTAAATTCAATTGTCATCAATTCGCCAATTATTGATATTTTACACCAAAAACAGCCTTATAATTCTCTGAAAACGGCAAAGTCGCCTTATCAAATTATTTCTAAATTTGTGAAGTCTTTTGAAGTAGAAAAAATTACTTTTAATAACATCACGTTTAATTTTACCAATCTTTCTAACCCTCAGAAACCGCAGCACAGTAAAGTCGAAAATTTAGACTTAATAGTGTCTGATTTCTTAATTGATTCAACTGCCAGTTCGGACAGAAAACGCTTTTTTTATACCAAAGAATGTATTTTTAAATTGAAAAAAGTGGAAGTTTCTTCAAAAGATTCGCTTAACCTTTTTTCTATCAATTCCTTAGTTTTCTCTACCCGAACACGAACTTTATCAATGGCAGATTTGCGTTATCAGCCACGTTATCAGCCAATTATTTATGGGAATAAATCTGATGGAGATGATAGAATTTTAGTGCTTTGTAAAAATTTGGAATTGAGAGAAATTAGTCTTCAAAAATTATTTTTTGAGAAAAAATTATATGCCCATTCGTTACAAATTAATAGCGGAATGATAAATGTTTTTACAGATACAAGAATTTTTAATACGCCTCCCAAATCAAACTTTAGACCTTTTCCGCCAAAAGCCTTTAAAGATTTAGCCTTCAAAATGTGCATTGATACCGTTAATTTAAAGAAATTTAGTATCACTTACTCAGAATATAATCCAGAAACTAAAATGGTCGGAAATGTGAAATTTAGGAAGATTTTCGGAAGTATATTAAACTGTACAAATGACACTTTGCCCTTAGCACTGAATCCAATATCCGTTCTATCAGTGAAAGCAAAATTGATGAACCAAGCGGATATGTTTTTGAAATTCAACTTTGATTTAAACGCTAAAAATGAAGATTTTACCTGTCAAGGTGGAGTGGTAAATATGCAAGCAAAAGTTGTTAATCAAGTTTTGAAATCGTTGGAAATGGCAGAAATAAAGGAGGGTTTTGTTCAGAAATTTTCATTCAATATGAAGGGAAATCAGTTTGGTTTAAAAGGTACTTCTACCATGTTTTATAGCAATTTAGAAGTGAATATTTATAAACAATCAAAGGAAACTGGGACTTTCAAAAAGCGTAAATTATTGACCTTTATTGCCAATCAATTCATGATTAATAATAGTAATCCAATCCCTAAAAAGCCCGTCAGAATTGCCAAAATTAATTATAAAAGAGAACCCTCAAAAGCATTTTTCTACACCATTTGGAAAGGTTTAGTTGATGGCATTTACGGCTCTGTTATTTAGTTTCAATCAAATTCCAATCTAAAATCACAACTCACAATTCACTGACTCACAAAAAATCAGAACGGATAACCCACTGCAATATTCAAAACCAAATTTTCACTTCTCCATTGTGAGTCACTCAAATTGAAGTTTTTCAATACCCAACGGTCATCTTCGGGCAGATATGGTTTGCGTACTGGCGTGGCTAAATCAAATCTTAGAATTAAATAACTAAAATCTAAGCGTAAACCAATCCCTGTTCCTATGGCAATTTGTTTGTAAAAATTTGAACCAAAAACGGCATCTTCTCCGTAACTATCAGCATCTTTTTGCATCCAAACGTTTCCAGCATCAATAAAAAATGCCCCGTTGATATATTTTGTAAATTTAGCTCTCAGTTCTGTGTTGAATTCTAATTTTACATCTCCCTGTTGGCTTCCCAAAAGCTGACTTCCAATTGTTCCGTTTGAAAAATAACTGCCAGGACCAATAGCACGTGCCGCAAATGCTCGAATACTGTTATTTCCACCCGCTGAATATTGTTTACTCGGTGGAAGGTAAAGCGAATTTCCGTAGGGTAAACCATAGCCAAACAGAAGTCTATTGGCAACTTTGACTGATTTTGTGAGGGAATAGCTATACTTGAAATCGGAGTCAAAGCGTGCATATTGTGCGTAACTAACACCAACCAAAGTCTCTGCTGCTCCTTGTTGAGTTCCGATTCTTGAGAGTAAACTCGCCAAATTCCCTGCTACTTCAACGCCCCCTGAAAATGAAAATTGATGCCTACTTCCTGCTTTTACAATCGGATTATAAGTAATATTATAACTCGAACTCATGATGAGTTTATTGTCTAAAAGTGCAAGAATTGCAATAGGATTATCGCTACGGAAAATGTCTTCCAAAAATGCTTCGGACATATTACTCGACTTCACCAAACTGATGGAAACTGGCGTAAATGAGTGTTCAACTGCATTATTTTGTTTCCAAGCATAGCTCACTGTCGTATTCAAAGAAGTTAAATCGTATAAACCACTTCTATTTTGTAATTCATAACCGATACTGATATTCGTTTTGGGTAAGGCCTGATTTCTAACGGGATTTGTCTTGATAAAAGGAATGATAAATCTCGGAATAGATAAGCTACTAACAATTGAATAGCGACTACTATTGACAGCCCCGAGTGTTGAACTGATTCCCCCAACTTGAAAATCTAAACCAGCCGTAGCCGTTATTTTGAATAATTCTGCTCCTCTGAATGTATTCTTGTTTAGCCACGAAAGGCTCAAATTCGTTCCCGTAAAGTTGTTAGATTTGGTAACGCCATTAATATCTGCTTGAAAAGATTTTGCCTTAAGAGGCGTTAAATGATAGAATATATCCAAAAGTGCCGAGTCGGAGCGAGGTACTAATTCAAAGGTGTTTTTGACAAATTTGAAGTTCCCATTGAGGTTAATTAACCTTGAAAGTGAAATATCTTGCGTATTGCTACTGTATCGGCTTCCTCTCCGAAAAGCAATGGCTTGCGAGAATATTTTTGGACTGTAAGATTGTGTGTTGTCATTTATTTTAATGCCATTAAAAGTGATTTCATCCTTATTTTTAGTACTGTCTGACAAGTTTTTTTCACCATAATCTGCCAAGACGTGAATATCTCGAATGCGATAAACTTTGCGAGCTACTTGCGAGGTAGTTGGCTTTATTTCTACCGATAAATTGACTTTATGATTGCCAACGGATGAGTCGGCTTTGATGATGATAAAATCGGGTTGAAAGTAATAATATCCTCTTTTTTTAAGGACATTATCAATGCGTGTTCTTTCTCCAGAAACAAGCTCAAAACGGTAAGGAGAGCCTTTTTGTAACAAAGAATTTTGCTTAGTATTGGTAAAAGCTTTGCCTAAAAGGGTGGTGTCTTGTGGAGAAAATGAAATACTGTCTAAATAATAGCGTTGGTGAACGGTGGCGGTATAAAAAGCCGTCGATTTATTGTTCTTCTCGACTAATTCACCTTTAGCAAACGATCGAAAATAACCCTCATTATTTAGTAATAAATTTATCTGCTTGACATTCGCAACGGTAACACTTTTACTCGCAAAAATGGGCGGTTCGCCAAAGCGTTTTCTAAAAAAACTTTTGAATCCCTTTTCGTTTTTTGGTTCGCCAAAGAGGTAATAAAACCAAACTTTATACGGAAACCCAAACAGTTTGGCATTCGGCTTCGGTTTTACAAATTCTGTCAATTGTATTTGTATTTTTTTAGCTTCTGATTTAGCAATTGCTGAATCAGCTACAACTTTCACCGTCGCACCCGTATATAAACTCTCACCCGCAGGAAGTTTTTTTGTTACCGAGCAACTGTTGAGTAGGAAAACCGCAAAAATGAGCAAAAGGCTATGTTTGGCTTTTGAGCTTTTGTATTTATTGAAAGAAAACCTTACCCCCGACCCCTCTCCGATGGAGAGGGGATAAAAAAGAGGTCGATTCCCCCCCTCTCCATCGGAGAGGGGACGGGGGTGAGGTTTTTTAAACTCCGTTTTAAATTGCACCAAATAATATGTATTTCGGTTTACTTGAATCATTTGATTAGTTTGTTTTCTGTTTTTTATGGAATACTTCGTTAAACTTTCCGTATTCCATCGTAACGGTAAAACCAATGCCTGTTTCTACGATAAATCCTTCTAAAACGGACTGATACTGGTTTTTACGGAAGGCTTTAAATAAGTATCTGCCGTCGTTGGTGAGTTTATAGTTTACGTTGATGTTGTCAAATACTTCTGAGGGATTTCTACTAATTTTTGAAGTGTTTTCCAATTCAAAATTCCTACCAACTTTCACCTCAATTTTATCGTTGAAAAATGCTTTTGAAAGTCCCAAACTCAAGTCGGTTCGACTGCTTGATTCTCCATTAAAAAAATCTTGGGTTGACGATAAGTTGACGTTAAGATTTACGCCTTTAATTAAGTCAGAAGCAAATCTATCCAATTGGTCAGACAATAATTTACTAACACTTTGTCGGGCAAAAGCCTCGGCATTTACGCCACCGCCACTGCTCGAAAAGAAATCGGATGATTTTTCAGAAAAGAATCGGTTTAGAATCAATAAAGCAAAAACTTGTTTGTTTACTTCGTTGGCTTCCAAATTGGTTAATCTTTCTTTTACGCTTGTTATGACTTGGTTAGAAACTAATCTTTGCGTTTCAGAAGCCTTGATTTGGAATGAAACATCAGGTTTTGAAAGTTTTCCTGCCATCGTCAAAAGGACTTCAAAATTCATCTTTTGGCGATATAAATCAATGTTTTCTGAAACTGTATTTTCCATCAAATCCAAGGGAGCAGTATTTGCGGTATAAATAGCCGTGATGTTCACGTCAGCATTCATAGGGTCGCCAGTCCACACAATATTGCTGCCTTTTTGAATTGAAAATTGCTTTTTCAAGACTTCAAATGTCAATCCGTAGCGACCTTCGGTTAAGTCATAAGAACCCAAAATGTAGGGTTGGCCATCAGTATTGACACCCGCATTTAGCCTTGCATTGCCCTTTACGACCAAATTATCCCCGTTTATTTCATCGACTACAATCGTAAATTCTGACTTTTCATCAGCTTCAATGTTCAAGGAGATTTCGGACACAAAATCGTTAATAAATCGTTGCTGTTGCAGTGAATCAGCTTTGATTTTTTCCGCTTGATTCTTATTGTTGACAAAGATAACCACGCCATCACTTTCACTCAATTCATCAAAACTATCGGGAACAACGACCGAAATTTTACTATTTTCACGAACTTTAATATCACCTTCGATTTTGGCTTTTTCGGATATTCCCTGTAAACTCAAATTCGCATCTACAAATCCTTTTCCGTAGAAAAAACCGTTGTCTTTTCTCGTAGAATTCAGTACCATGAAATTCTTGGTATCAATCGTCAAATCGTATTTAACCGACGGGATATTGCTCAAAACAACCGTTCCATCTACTTTCAAGGGCTGATTTAAGGTATCGCTCACGGTAAATTGTTTTAGGCGAATGGTTTGGCCATCAAAAAATAGATTTTGTCCGTCAATTAAATAACGGCTTCCCAATTGAGAAACATCAAAAGCTACTTTACTGAAATTTAAGTTTCCTTTCAACAATGGATTATCCGTTGAACCTTTAATGCTTGCTTGCCCGTTTAGATTTCCTTTGGCTCTACGCAATTGCCCAAAACTGAATGCTTCGACCGTTTCTGCCCCTAATTTATTGATGATTAAGTTGAGGTCGAGTGAGTTTTTAGTATTCAAATAATAATTTCCCGAAAGCTGAATATCATTGCTTTGATTTAATAAACTTGCTTTTGCCGTGATTTTATTTGCTGTTTCATTAAAAACATTCACTTTCAAATCTCCAATTGGGGTTTTTTGAAAACGGAAATTTGATACCACCACGTCGCCCGTAAACGAAGGGGATGCCATGTAATTACTCAACAAAATTTTACCATCAATTTTACCGCCTGCTAAGGTAGAATCGGGAACGAACAAAGTGACAAAATTTTGAATATCTAAGCTGTCACTTGTAATATCAATCGGCCCATTTGCCGTTGTAGTCGTACTGTTGATTGATAATTTTTGATTTCCGCTCGCTATGTTAAAATGATTTACCAATAATCCTGCTTTCCCGTACTGAATATATCCTGTCGAATCGACTTCCCAAGGAGCATAATTGAGCAATAATCCACCTTTTCTGAACTTGATTTGGTATTGATTATCAATGTTTTGTACCAATCCAATGACTTGATGACGGTCTTTTTCAACGGAATCTTTGAAAGTTGCTTTAAAACTCGCTGTGTTATTGTGAATATCTCCTGTTAAACTCGTTTTGCGAACTTTAAAACCTGTGAAATTCACGCCGTCAAGTTTACCTTGATAGACTAAATTATTGGCATCGCCAATCATACTAAACTGAACCTTTGACACTTGTATGGTATCGTATTCGAGATACGGCAAAGATAAATTTGCTTTAAAAATCGTATCTGCCTGACTATTTATACTTGCTGTCATTCGAGAAGTATCCAAACGAGTTAAGGCAGGTAAAAACGCTTGCAAAAGGGGATGCTTGACAAATTTGGCATCAAATGATAAATTATAAGGTGTTAAAATGGGTTTGTAGGCTACATCAGGAATGACAAAATAGCGATTTATTGTCCCGATAATTATATCCGAAATTTGTAAATAATTAAAATTTCCTTTCAAATTTCCTTTCACAAAAGGAGCATCAATCGTGATTTTTTTACCTTCGGCATTATTACTGGCAGTCAGGGTTGTATTTTCAATTTTAATTGGCTTTCCGTCTTGCAACAACGTCCCCTGATTAATCGTAATTGTACCACTTGGATTATCAGGATTTGTATTTTGCATATCAACGTCAATATCGCCTCTGATTCCAATATTTTCGGCATATAACCCGAGTGGTTTTAGATTCAATTCAGCAATTTTAATATTTCCTTTTATGCTCGGAAATGCCTGAGAAATATCAAATTTTGAATCAATATCTAAGCTAATATTAGGGTCTTTGATGTTGCCCTTTAACAGTGCAATTTGATTAGCTAAACTGACTTGTAAAACTACGTTTTTGTAATTATATCTTTGTAATTCAGCTTGTTGGATGGTTCCTTCAATGGCAGCTTTCATGGTTTTAGGGTCGAAGCCAGTGCCTTTTACATTGGCTGAAAGTGTGATTTTGCCAATTTTTTCCGTTTGTTTCAAAAATTTCCCCATCTCGAAATTCTCGAAAGCAATTTTCCCGTCGTATTGCTGATTTTTATCGGCAGTAATATTGACTAAACTTCCGTTGAAAGAAGCATTTCCTAAGTCCGATTTTAAGTTCGTATTTAAGGTTAAGTTGTCTATTTTCCCGCTTATTTTTCCAATAATGACTACTTTCTGAGGCAACTCAATGTTGTCAGGAATTGAACCTTTGGGGGCTACTTTCAGCAAGTCTTTTTTGGTAATGGATAATTCGGTTACATTAAGATTTAGGATAGTTTTATTGATGTCTGGCAAACCTGTAATTTGCCCTTGTAGATTCAATTTCGCTTGGTCGAAACCCGTCATTGAAAACTGCGAAATCTTCATGTTATTGATTGTTCCACTAATTCCACCATTGAATTTTAACACCTCTTTTTCATTGCCCTTAAACGGCAGGGTTTCAGCCAAATTGGGAGCTAACAATAAAATATCTTTAAATGCCAATTGACTATTTTTTAAATTAGTTTTTATTCTAACTTTTCCAATATTGTTGGTTAACTCGTTGAACGAGTTATAATTCAATACAAATTCATCTCGCAAAATAGATTGTGGCGTTTTGAATAATAATTTTTTGAGATAAGTTTGTCGATTGGTATAAGCAAAATCGGTTTGCAGATTTTGCAGTTCAAATCCTGACTTTTCTTTAAATGAACCGCTATAAATCCATCCCGAAATTTGGTTTTCTGAATAATAAAAACGTTCAGAATTAAGTTTTAAATTATTGATTTTTAGGTTGTTGTAATCAAACCCTCTCTTTCGGATAGGCTGATTTTGGTCTTGGTAAACAATGTTGTTTTTATCAAAAAAAATCTTATCCACTAATACTTTCCAATGGTTGGGTTCTGTTTTAGTAGAAGTGGTGGAGGGTTTTTGAATGCTTTTTTTCCTTAAAAAAGTAACAGAAGCGTCAGTATTGTATAAATCAACGGATTTTAAATGGATTTTTTCTCCCGATAAGTACACCTGATTTGCTTTCGCATTGAGTCGCCCCAATTTTACGGAATTGACTAATCCAGAAGTTTCTTCGGCAACTTTCCAATTAATATTTTTGGCATCAAGTTCTGTAAAAGCAAAATCTAAGGTATCAGAGGAAGCACTTTCTTCTTGCTTTGTATTTGGAATTAAAGCGTAAAGGCGGAGGTTCATATTGCCGCCATCCAAGACTAATTTATCCAAATGATATTTTGAAGTGGTAGGGTCAAAATCTGAAAAAGACGTTTTCGTATTGCTTAAATGTACTTTTGCATCCACGCCCGTAAAATCGTCCAGATACTTGATGGAAACATTTTTAAGTTTGATATTGGTAATTTTATAGGTTAGTGGAACGCCTTTGGTAGTGTCTTGTTTTGTATTTGAATTAGGCGTTCCAAAAGCCTTTATGATATAAGCAAAATTGAAAGTTGTGTCGGGAAGTGTTCGTTTAATATTTACCCTAATATTTTCAAGGTTAAGTTCATTAATAGAAACCTGATTTTTCATTAAACCAAGCATATCCATATTTACGTAAAGTTTTTGACCTTCAATTAAGGTATCACCTTTGTTATCGCTAAAATATACGCCTTCCAAGGATATCCAATCGGGAATTTTATAGCTAATTTTTTTAATGCTGAAAGGCTTGTCAATTTTGGATTTTAGGTACGAAGTAACTCTTTGAGTCAGAAAATCTTGTCCCGCTGAAGTCTGTAAATAAAAAAATAATCCTACGATGAGTAAGACTAACGCAAAAAGAATAATAGCTATTATTTTAAAAAATTGCCGCATTTAGGATAGGGTAAGTGTAAGAGAAATGTTGGAGCTTTTTAAAATTTGCAAGTCTTTACTTTAAGTTGAAAGTTTATGAGTCAAAAGTTTATGGGTTGTAAACGTATAACCTAAAGACCTTTAACCCATAAACTTATAGACTCATAAACTCAAACCTGACTATCTTTTAAAAGTATTTGCCTCAAAAGTTGGATTAAATACGATGATGGTACTGATTTTTACATTTCTTTTATCAATACTGCTATAATACGTTCCCGCAGAAGGATATTTTATCCCAAAATCAGAAGTTGTATAAGTATTGTATTCCTTAGTAATTTCTTCACCAGTCGATAATTTCTCTTTTTGTTTGGTCAATAAATTGGTAATATTATCAAAGTACAAATCGTATTTAATGTCTTTTCCAGCAAGTTCGATATGGTGAACTCTTTGAGCTCCTAATACTTCTAAACCTACATAAGTCGCAATGTAACCTTTTGCTTGATAATC
>JAAFIU010000090.1 GCA_013298805.1 Cytophagales bacterium
AATCGTTTCAGAAGAAGCTCGTCGTTTGAAAATGCCATACGTAACTGACCGTTGGTTAGGTGGTATGCTTACAAACTTCCAAACTGTTAGAAAGTCTATCAAGAAAATGGGGACTATCGACAAGTTATTGAAAGACGAAGTAACAGTAAAAGCATTAGCAAAACGTGAGCGTTTGATGATGTCTCGTGATAGAGAGAAAATGGAAAGAGTATTAGGTGGTATCACTGAATTAACTCGTCTTCCTGCAGCCCTTTTCATCGTTGACGTTAAGCGTGAGCATATCGCAGTAGCAGAAGCACAACGTTTAGGTATCCCAGTTTTTGCTATGTGTGATACTAACTCAAACCCTGATTTAGTAGATTTCCCAATTCCAGCTAATGATGATGCTTACAAATCAATCGCTTTAATTACTTTAGCAATTGGTAAGGCAATCGAAGAAGGTTTGATGGAACGCAAGCAAGATAAAGATGATGCTCGTTTAGCAGAAGAAGAAGAAGCAAAACGTCTTGCTGATGAAGAAGAAGCTAAAGAAGCAGCTAAAGTAGCGGCTAAATACGAGAAAGAAGACTAAGAGATTTGAGATTTTCGAGTGCGGATTTTGGATTTAAGTTAAGTCCGCATGAATCTGAAATTAAAAGTATATTACAACAGCCCATAGAATTCTGTGGGCTGTTCCTTTAAAAATTGAATTAGTAATTGCGGGTTGCGAATACTTTCATAATCTGCTAATTCAATTCCGCAATCCGCAATCCAAAATCTAAAATCATTAAAACGATGGCTATTTCAGCAGCAGACGTTAATAAATTAAGACAAATGACTGGTTCGGGCATGATGGATTGTAAGAAAGCCCTTACTGAAGCAGGTGGTGATTTTGAAGCCGCTATTGATATTCTCCGTAAAGCTGGTCAGAAAGTGGCAGCGAAACGTGCAGATAACGAAACAAACGAAGGTACTGTATTAATCGCAATCAGTGCTGACGGAACAAATGGTAAATTAGTAGCTTTAGCTTGCGAAACTGAACCAGTTTCAAAAGTTGCTGACTTTACTGATTTAGCTTCTGCTTTATTAGCTTCAGCAGTTGCAAATAACGTTGCAGATAAAGATGCTTTGTTAGCTTCTACTTTGGCTGATGAACGTGTTGCTCAAGAAGCAATGATTGAATTAACTGGTAAAATCGGTGAGAAAATCACTATTGCTGGTTACGAAAACATCACTGCTGATAAAGTTGTTTCTTATATCCACTCTAACAACAAAATTGGTGTTTTAGTAGCGTTTGCTAACGTTCAAGGTACTGATGTTCAAGAAGTTGGAAAAGACATCGCTATGCAAATCACAGCTATGAAGCCAGTTGCTTTGGATAAAGATGGCGTTGATTCGGCTACTATTGAGCGTGAAATTGAAGTTGGTAGAGAGCAAGCTCGTGCTGAAGGTAAACCAGAAGCAATGTTGGATAAAATCGCAGCAGGTCGTTTAGAGAAATTCTATAAAGAATCTACTTTGTTGAACCAACAGTTTGTAAAAGACGGTTCAATTAACATTAAGCAATTATTAGAACAAACTCAAAAAGGTTTGACTATCTCTTCTTTCAAAAGAATTGCATTGGCTTAATCTTTGAGTTGATAGATATTAAAAAGGGCTTTTTCTTCGAGAAAAAGCCCTTTTTGTTTGAACTGGGACTTTTAGATTCTTTTTAGAATCACATAGTAATCTTAAAATCATTAAATCGTATCAATCATAGTTCAAACATTATCTACTACTCCTCAGCCATATTCTTCATTTTCATCAATAAAGTATAAGCTCCTTTTCTAACGACTGATTTTTGAGTCAATGATTCGGCATCCGCAATCTCAATGAAACCGTCTTCTTTGTTGCCAATTTTTACGGGAATAATTGAGAATTGATTGGGTTTGTCTTCCACAAAAATATAGTCTTTCCCTTCAAAATTTACAACGGCATCTTCGGGTAAGGTCAAAACTGAATTGTTCTTAATTTCAATCTCTGCATTCATATACATTCCAGGTAAAAGGTTCTTGTCGTAATTCTCAAAATGACAATGAACATCGGCTGTGTGTTCTGGAGATAAATCCTTACTAATTAAAATTATCTCGCATTGATGTTTTTTTCCCGTCTGATTATTGGTATAAGCGATTACTTTTTGCCCAATAGACAATTTATTGAGGTCTTTTTCAAAGACTTTTAGATTCAAATGAATGTCAGTTGGATTAACCAATTCAAATAAAATATCGGATGGATTGACGTATTTTCCAATATTGACATTCACTTTTGATACAAAACCGTTAATGGCAGAATAAATATGAACACTCTTCGATAGATTACTTTCGGTCAACGTTTTAGGATTAATATTGATTAATTTCAACTTTTCAGCCAAAGCACTGAGGTTAATTTTAAGCATTCTATATTCTGATTCTGCCTGTTGAAAAACCTTGTCACTGCTGGCTTGACTTTGGTTTAACTCCTTTTGGCGTTGGTATTCTTTCTCGACAAAAAACAATTTCGATTGATTGATTAAATAATCTTGTTGTAATTGAATATATTGTTGGTCTTCCATCGTGGCAATGATTTCGCCTTTACGCACGAACATTCCTGGTAATAATTTTGATGACTTCAAATATCCACCCAAAGGCATACTTACAGAAACCATATTTTGGGGTGGCACGTCAATTTTTCCATTCAATTTAATGATGGATGAGATATTTTTTCTTTCTAAATTACCCGTTACAATTTCAGTGTTTTTACGTTGTGCTGCGGTAAGCTTTACCGAGTTTTCGTCAATATTTTTGGGTTCTGAAGTCTGTTCTGCGGCAGGTTTTGAGCCACACGCCCAACATAAAATAAGGCTTGAAATGATGATTATATTTTTCATGATATTTTCGTTTCTTAATTTCTTGATGTTAAATAATTGATGTGAATGATGCTTTGATTCAATTCTCTGACAGCATCAATATGGTTTGCTTGAATACCAATGGCTTGGTTGGTCAGCATTACCCAATCTAAATAATTAATATCTCCATTGGTAAATTGCTTATTTGCCGTTTGGATAATCTGGGTAGCATTTGGCAAAGCCTGTTGCTCGTAATATTGAATGGTTGCCAGATTATTCTGATACATCAAAAATGCTTTTTGAAATTCTTTTTCAAGTGCTTGTTTTTGCTGTGAATAAGTGCTTTCAGCTACTTCTTCGTACATTTTTGAAGCGGCAATTTTTGCCTTGGTAGCAGATTTGAAAATCGGAACGTTTACCCCAACTTGTAAAGAAGTAAAACGACTTCCCAATGAGTAATATTCATTATCTGCCCCAACTCCTCGAATTGTACTTGAAAAAAGCCCCACGTTGAAATCTGGCAATAGTTTCGTTTTCTCCAGAGCTGTATTGGCAATGCTTAATTGCTTCTGTTGACTATAAATTTTGAGTAATGGATGGTCGGAAATTGCTATGCCGTCAGCCGTTAAAATATCCTTAATTTTGAACTCTTTAACGTCTGGTTCAGCATCTATATCGGTATTGATCAATAATCTGAACTGAATTTTTGTTGCTCTTTTTTCTTGTCGAACTAATTTCAATTGCAAATTGATATTTCCTCTTTGCGTTTCAGCGGTTGTTTTCTCTAAGATATTCGTTTCACCTTTTGCTAAACGTAAATCTGCTTTTCGGAGAAATTCGGCGTAAATCGTGTCAATTTTTAGGAGTAATTTTTCTTTTTCGTTCCAATAAACGAGCGAGTAGAATGTCTCGGTAACGGCTCTTTTCAACTCCGCTTCCCTGAGCGTTACGCCCAAAGCAACCACTTTCCATTCTTCGGTAAGTAAGTCTTTTTGACGAGCATACACTTTGGGAGAACTAAACGATTGCAAAGCCCCCAAGCGATTATCAAAATAGATACTATTGTTCTGCCCAAAATCGCCTACAAAATTGGTAGTTGGCAAATTATGATAGGTCTTAATAAGTTGCTCTTGATAATTGGCTCGTAATTTTTCACTTTTCACACCCAAATTTTGACTGATAGCAGTGCTAATGGCAGTTTCTAAAGTTATAACCTCACGCCCAGAGTTTTGAGCATTGGCATTATTCAACGAAAATAAAGTCAATAAAATGACAATACTTGTCGTTGCTTTTACATCTAATGTTTTCACGCCTTTTTCAAAAATGATGTATAAAATTGGTAAAACGAAAAGCGTTAAGAAAGTAGCTAACATCAGACCACCAATCACAACTGTTGCCAATGGACGCTGTACTTCTGCTCCTGCACCATTACTTACTGCCATTGGTAGAAAACCTAATGAAGCTACAAAAGCAGTCATCAAAACAGGTCTTAAACGAAGCATTGTTCCTTCTAAAACTATCTTTTTCAAATCGGTCATACCATCGTGTTTGAGTCGGTTGAATTCAGCAATTAAAACGATACCATTCAATACCGCAACGCCAAAAAGGGCGATAAAACCAACCCCTGCACTGATGCTGAAAGGCAAACCACGCAATGCCAAGAAGAAAATGCCACCAATAGCAGAAAGTGGAATGGCTGAGTAAATCAATAAGCCTTGTTTAACAGAATTAAAAGCAAAGAATAATAACACAAAAATCAAAATCAGGGAAACAGGTACGGCAATCATTAAACGCTGTTTGGCGGCATTAAGGTTTTCGAATGCACCACCATAAGTGACATAATATCCCGTAGGAAATTTCAATTTAGCATCTACTTTTTGTTGTAATTCGGTTACGATACTTTGAACGTCTCGGTCTTGAATATTAAAACCCACTACAATTCGACGTTTGGCATCTTCTCGCTGAATTTGATTAGGTCCATCCTTAATTTCTACATTTGCCAACTGCGAAAGCGGTATTTGCGTACCTTGTGGCGTTGGAATCAGAAGGTTTTGTACGTCTTCTAAATTTTTACGTTGGTCGGTATTTAATCTTACCACTAAATCAAAACGCTTTTCTCCTTCAAAAACCAAACCCGTGCTTTGTCCAGCAAATGCCGTATTTACCACTCGGTTAATATCGGCAATGGATAAATCATACTGAGCAATCATTTCACGTTTATATTCAATGATAAGCTGTGGCATTCCTGTTACGGGTTCAACGTAAAGGTTATGTGTGCCTTGAACGGTATTGACAATTTTGCCTAATTTATCAGCGTACAAAGCCAATGTATCTAAATTTTCACCAAATATTTTACAAACTACGTCTTGTCTTGCCCCCGTCATCAATTCATTAAAACGCATTTGAACGGGATATTGAAAACCAACGGTAATTCCTGGAACATCTTCGAGGGCTTTGGTCATTTTCTCTGATAATTCATTGAAAGTTTTAGCCGAAGTCCATTCGCTTTTATCCTTCAAAATCACCATCATATCACTGGCTTCCATTGGCATTGGGTCGGTTGGTACTTCGCCACTACCAATTTTAGTAACCACTTTCTCTACTTCTGGGAATTGGGATTTCAGAATATGGGCTGCTTTTTGGGTACTTTCGATGGTTGTAGAAAGATTACTGCCCGTCAAAACTCTGGTATCAACGGCAAAATCGCCTTCTTCCAAAGCAGGGATAAATTCGCCTCCCAAAGTCGTAAGAATAAAAATGGCAAGAATAAACAAGCCAACGACGATACTTAGAACCATTTTGGGATGTCCTAAAATTTTAGCTAAGGCATTCTGATACGCTCGCTCAATTTTACCCATTAATCTATCCGAAATATTGGGCGTATGTTTTGTTTTCTTACTCAAAAACAAAGAACTCATCATCGGAATGTACGTGAGCGACAATACAAATGCACCCAATAAGGCAAACGCAACCGTCTGTGCCATTGGCTTAAACATTTTTCCCTCAATACCCTGAAGCGTAAAAATGGGCAGATAAACGATTAAGATTATGATTTGTCCGAACACCGCACTATTCATCATTTTACTGGCTGAATAATTCACTTCGGTATCCATTTCAGCTTGCGTAAGGCGGTCGCTTATCGGCTCTTGGCTATCATCAGATGCCTGTTTACCGGCAACTGATAACTGGTAACTGCTTAAACGGTGCATCACCGCCTCAACGATAATTACCGCACCATCCACAATCAAACCAAAATCTAAAGCTCCTAAACTCATTAGGTTTCCACTAACGCCAAAGGTATTCATCAAAATAATGGCAAAAAGCATCGCCAAAGGAATTACCGAAGCCACCAAAAGTCCTGCTCTTAGATTTCCTAAGAATAAAACCAAGACAAAAATGACGATTAATGCTCCTTCCAAAAGGTTTTTTTCCACCGTTCCGATGGCGTTATTTACCATTTTGGTACGGTCTAAAAATGGCTCAATAACTACTCCCTCGGGTAGTGTTTTCTGAATTTGGGCAACTCTTTCTTTTACATTTTTGATTACCTCACTACTGTTTGCCCCTTTCAACATCATTACAATTGCTCCTGCTACTTCACCTTTATCGTTATAACACATTGCTCCATAGCGAGTTGCGTAGCCAATTTTCACCTCAGCTACATCACGGATAAACAAAGGTGTTCCGCTTGAGATAGATTTTACTGAAATATTCTCAATGTCTTTTTTTGAGCCAATCAAACCTTCACTACGAATAAATAAAGCCGTTGATGACTTTTCAATATAAGCACCGCCAGTGTTTTGATTATTCTTTTCTAATGCCGTAAAAACATCGTTGATGGTCAGATTATACGACTGTAATTTATTGGAATTTACCGCTATTTCGTACTGCTTCAACTTTCCCCCAAAACTACTGACTTCGGCAACACCTTTTACGCCTAACAGTTGGCGACGCACAATCCAGTCTTGAATAGTACGCAATTCGGTTTCATTATATTTACTTTCGTAGCCCGCTTTTGGTCGGACAACGTATTGATAAATTTCCCCCAAACCTGTTGAAACTGGCCCTAATTTTGGCAATCCGATTTCGGGAGGAATTTGAGCTTTAACCTCTTGCAAACGCTCCGCAACTTGTTGCCTCGCCCAATAAATATCCGTTTCATCATCAAAAACGATGGTTACTAAAGATAATCCAAATCTGGAAAAGCTCCGCATTTCCTTTAATCCTAAAATATTGTTATTCACCTGTTCGATGGGAAAGGTGATAAGTCGCTCAATATCAGTTGCCCCAAACGACGGAGCAACCGTAATAACCTGAACCTGATTATTGGTAATGTCAGGCACGGCATCAATCGGGAGTTTGGTTACTTCAAACATACCGTAGCCAAGCAAGGCAATGGTAAATAAACCAACGATGAGTTTGTTCCCGATGGAAAAATGAATGATTTTGTTAAGCATAGTAATATAATTATGAATAGAAAGGCAAGTATTACTAAAAATAGTAATTACCTAACATTCAACGCATTAAATATTATGAAATACAGATAAATACCCAAAAACAGCGAATGTGTTTATGAGCAATGATTAAAAACAAAGAAGTGGTTAGCAGAATTTGGGAGGTTGCCAAATAGCAGAAAGATACGAAGACGTTAGGAAGGTTAGCTGATAACCATTCACGATTTTAGCTTCGATAAAAGGACTTAATACGGGAAAGGTAAGAGTTTGAGTAGGAAGATAGGCCGTAAAAGTTGCGTAATTGATGTTAAAATGCGTTTTGAAAGGCAATTTCATGTCCTTTTCGTAATCGGCATCTTTTACATCGCCTTGAGCGTAGTGCATACAAAGGAACTTCCAAAGGGTTAAATTTTTGTTCTGCTCTTTATGCTCGATGAAATGCTCTATCAAAAACGGTAGTTTCAGCGTCTGGTACAATTCAGTCGTTGAAAACATATAAATGATAAGAAGCGATATGGCAACATATTTTTTCACATCGCAAAGATATAGATTTATTTGGTCGAGTGTACTTTACTTGTCTTATTTCATTAATTTGCGACTTTGAAATTTTAAAAGAAAACATGAAAATTCTGCATACTGCCGATTGGCATTTGGGTAAACGACTTGATACATTTCCACGCTTGGACGAACAACGTGAAGTTTTAGAGGAAATCTGCGAAATTGCTGACCGTGAAGCTATTGAAGCGGTCATTGTGGCGGGTGATTTATTTGATAATTTCAACCCATCCTCTGAAGCAACGGAGCTTTTATACACCACTTTACACCGTTTATCGAACAATGGCAAACGAGCAATTATTGCCATTGCAGGAAACCACGATTCCCCCGAAAGAATTGAAGTTCCTGACGCTTTGGCTCGTGCCTGTGGGATTATTTTTGTAGGTTATCCCAATACCGAAATAAAATCTTTTCGCACGCAAGCGGGCGTAGAAGTTACCAAAACTGATAAAGGTTTTGTAGAATTAAAGCTTCCCGAAAGTCTTTTTCCTTTACGCTTAATTTTGACTCCCTACGCCAATGAATTACGATTAAAAAAAGATTTAGGGGCGGAAGAATCAGAAGATGCTTTGCGAGTTCATTTACAAAATCATTGGCAAGAATTAGCGGATAAATATTTTGATAATCAGGGCGTTAATATTTTAGCAAGTCACCTATTTTTTATGAAAAAAGGAGGCGAACAACCAGAAGAACCCGATGACGAAAAACCGATTTTACACGTCGGTGGAGCCTCGGCAATTTATTCTGAAAATATTCCTGCACAAACGCAATACGTGGCTTTGGGACACTTGCATCGCTACCAAATTATTGATAAAAGTCCGTGTCCAATTGTGTATTCAAGTAGTCCGTTGGCATATAGCTTTGCCGAGGCTAATCAAACAAAATTTGTGGTTTTACTAAATGCAGAACCTAACAAACCTATTGAATATCAACCCATTGCTTTAACAAAAGGTAAAAAACTTTTACGTGGAAAATTTTCCAATGTTGACGAAGCCGTAGCTTGGTTGGAAGAACACATTAATGATTTAGTTGAAATCACGATTGTGTCCGAAAGTTATTTGGAAGTAACCGACAAAAGACGTTTACAGGAGGCTCATCAAGGATTAATTCAGATTATTCCAGAGATAAAATCACAAGGAACGGAAACGCAAGAAGGTATCAGAATTGATTTGACAATGGGCATGGAAGAGTTATTTTCTGCCTATTTTAAACAACATAAAATCGGGAAAGGGCAAGAGCCTTCGGAGGGTTTGATGGCGATATTTAGAGAGGTGCAGGGGGAAGAGGATTGATATCCAACAATAACCAATTTAAAGCAAATTTATACATCTTATAAATTCTTCGATGTCGAAACATCGTATTACACAAAATGATACCTAAATACTTAAAAATCAAAGGATTATATTCATATAAAACTGAACAAGAAATTCATTTTGACCAACTGACGGAAGCAGCTTTGTTTGGCATTTTTGGCTCTGTGGGTAGCGGAAAATCTTCAATTTTGGAAGCTATCACTTTTGCTTTGTACGGAGATACCGAACGCCTAAACAATAAAGGCGATGACCGTACTTACAACATGATGAATCTGCGTTCGGATGATCTAAGCATTGATTTTGAGTGTTTGGCGGGAAAAGATGCCCAACATTATCGGTTTTCGGTGCGGGGAAAACGAAATTCTAAAAACTATAAAGATGTTAAAACTTTTGAACGAAAAGCGTATCTAAAACTCAATGACGAATGGAGTCCAATTACGGCAGAAGACGTAGCTGAAAAGGTTATTGGATTGAGTTATGAGAATTTCCGTCGGACAATCATTATTCCACAAGGTCGTTTTCAAGAATTTATTGAATTGCGAGATAATGACCGTACCAAGATGATGAAGGAGCTTTTCAACTTGGATAAGTACGATTTAAGTAGAAAAGTAGGCAGTTTGAACACCAAAAATAAACTTGCTCTTTCCAATTTAGATGGACAATTGATGTCATTGGGTGAAGCTACGCCCGATATGGTGGTACATCATGAGTTTGAATTAAAGTTAGCACGACAAGAAATTAAGGTTCTATCGGAGCAATTGGAACTTGAAAATGAGTTTGATAAAGCCCTGACCGAACTTCGACAAGCTACTGAAAAAATACAAATTCTCAATAGTCAAGTAATTGATTTAGAGGACAAAAAAGACTTTTTTACCCAAAAAGAAGAAACCCTAAAAATCTACGAAATCTGTTCGAGGCAATTTAAGTCTCTATTGGAACTAAAAAAATCAAATAAAATGGTTTTTGAACGAAATCAAGAGATTTTTCAGAAAAACGAAAGACAACTTATTTCTATCGATAAGTTGTTGGTTGATGATAAACAAAAACTTGAATTATTACGTCCCCAATACGACCAAAAAGAAATCCTTCTAACCAAAGCTAAAGAATTAGAAATTGTCATCGAAATACTGGAAAACCAAACGCAATTAAACAAAAAATCAGGAGCTATTGAGCGGGGTTTAGAAAAGCAAAAAACGAAAGAAACGGAATTAGCTTTATTGAAAACTCAAAAGCAAAATTCAATTTCAGAAAATGACAAATTAAAGTCAGAATTACCTAACATTCAAGAATTTAGTTCTATTAAAACATGGTTTAATGAAGCCGATTCTTTGCAGGAAATCAAGAAAAAAACGCATGAAGAAGCTGGAAATTTACAAAAAGAATTAGTAAAACAACAAGCTTTGAGAACGGAGAAAATTACCGCCATCAATGAGCAATTTTCTTTAGAAATCCCAGCGGATTGTACGACTGAAACCTTAGAAAATGCTTTTGCTGATTTACTAAAAAAGGCAGAAAAGGAACAACAAACTCTGACGGAAAAATTAGAAAACCTTAACACGCAAGCCGTTTTGCAACAGTACGCAACCGACTTGAAAGACGGTGAAGAATGTCCTTTATGTGGAGCAGTTCACCATCCTGCTTTATCACAAAATGGGCATGATTTTAAGCAAGAAATTTCAATTATCAAGGCTAAAATTAGTGCATTTCAGAAATTACCATCTCAAATACGCACTGCCCAAATGCCCGTTGAAAAGATTTTCTCTGAAATTTCAAACTTAGAAAAAAACAAAACGGTAATCAGAAATAAATGGGATGAAATAAAGGCAAAAATTGAGAATCATGATCTGAATTTTATCTGGGAAAAATTTGACAAATCTGACCGTGAAGGCTTTGAAAAAACATTCAATTCCATCACAACTCTCCAAAAACAAATCTCTGATAATGAAATACTTATCAAAAATTTAGACGCAAAATTTGAACAAGAAAATCAGGCTAAAATCAAAGATATTGATACACCTTTATTGAATCTTCAAAATGAGATTTCTGGCTTAAAAATCACTATCGAAACATTGAGTAAACAACTGAGTAAAGTTCAATTTCAAGATTATGAAAGTCTGTCGAGGGAGGAAGTTCTATCGAAAATAAAATCACTCAAAAATCAATATGAAACGTTAAAAAGTGATTTTGAAACAACCCAGAAAAAAGTGAGTGATTTTGAGCAAGAAAAAAACGTCATTGTGGGTAACCAACAAGCATTATCAGAAGTATTAAAAGAAGCCCAAAGCGAACTCAAAAACACGCAAGAACAAATTGAAAACCTGTTGGTTATCAATAATTTTGACTCTGAAAACAAAATCTCGGATATTCTCCAAGAGGCATTAGATATTGATGCTGAGCGTCTGGAAATTGAAAATTATAAGGCTACTCTACAAAACCTAACCGAGCAATTGCAAGCGTACCAAAAGGATTATGCTAATTTAACTTATGACCCCGAAAAACATAAAGCCGTAACCGATAAAATTGCAGAAATCAACGCAAAATTAAACACACAAAGACAAGAAGAAGGAAGAATTGGCGGGCTCTTGAAGAAGGCTCAAGAAGATTTAGCCAAGAAAATGGAGTTATTGAAAGAGCAGGAAAATCTCAAAATCCGTGAGCAACATTTGAGTGATTTGGCAACGCTTTTTCGTGGAAATGGCTTCGTTGATTTTGTTTCGAGCGTACATTTGCAGAACCTTTGCAATGCCGCCAATATCCGTTTTCACAAAATGACTCGCCAACAATTACACCTTGAATTGGGTGATGATAATAGTTTTTGGGTATGTGATGTGCTGAATGGCGGACGTTCAAGGCTATTAAAAACACTTTCGGGTGGGCAGAAATTCCAAGCAGCACTATCTTTAGCTTTGGCTTTGGCAGATAATATTCATACTTTAACGGAATCAAAACACAACTTTTTCTTCTTGGATGAAGGCTTTGGTTCGCTAGACCGTGAGTCATTACAGGTTGTTTTTGAGACTTTAAAATCTCTCAGAAAAGAAAATAGAATTGTTGGGGTAATTTCTCACGTTGAAGACTTACAACAAGAAATTGACCGTTATTTAACCGTTCGAAACGATGAGGAATTGGGAAGTTTGATAACGGTAAATTAATCTCATAAAATTAACATTCATGAACATCCTAATTTTCCATAATTCAGTATTGCCCGTTAATAAATACGGCGGAACAGAACGCATTATTTACTGGTTGGGTAAACAATTTACGCAAATGGGGCATCGAGTTACTTTTTTGGCACAAGCCAATTCTCAAAGTGATTTTGCTGATATCATTGTCTATAACCCAGCATTATCCGTTGACTCGCAAGTACCCGATGATATTGATATTGTTCACCTCGACCATACGCCTGAGCATCCGCTTCGTAAACCATACATCGTGATGATGCAGGGGAATCCGAGTTTTGGTTTGGATTGTGATTTGAATACTATTTTCGTTTCTAAAAATCAAGCAACTCGTTATGGTTCAGAGGCTTTCGTACATAATGGTTTATATTTACCCGATTATGGGAAACCTACTTTTACCCAAAAAAGAACGCATTTACACTTTTTGGCAAAGGCAGCTTGGCGACTAAAAAACGTAAAAGGAGCAATTGAGTTAGCCCGCAAAACGAACAACAAATTAGCCGTTTTGGGTGGTACTCGACTGAATTTAAAAATGGGTTTTCGATTTACACCTTATCCAAGTATTAAATTTTACGGAATGGTTGGTGGCGAAGAGAAGAATCAATTATTGAATAATTCTAAAGGCTTGCTATTCCCTGTTTTGTGGCACGAGCCTTTTGGAATTGCATTGATTGAAAGCTTGTATATGGGTTCGCCTGTGTTCGGAACGCCGTATGGTTCTTTACCCGAATTGATTACGCCAGAAGTTGGTTTTTTATCGAACCGTAAGTCGAAATTGATTGCCAATATTAACGATATTGAGCGTTTTGACAATAAGAAATGTTCGGAATATGTAGCGGATAATTTCACTATCAAACACACCGCTGAGGCGTATTTAAAATATTATGAAGTGGTAATGAATGGAAAAACTATCAACCAAAAACCGCCAAGAGAAATTGAAAAACCTGATAAGTTTTTGTATTGGGGAGAGTAGGTGTGGTTATTGGTTACTGGAGTAAAATCATCTAACTTTTTTAAAATTATCCATTTATAAAGTAAGAAACTGTTTAAACTTTTAAGAAGATTCCCAAAATGGGTTGACCTTTGTTGTACTTATAATAACAAAACTAACTACAATGGGAATCATCAATAAAGATACCATAGAAAACTATATTTTGCCACAGTTAACAAGTTGAGATTGTGGGTTTGAAACGACAGTATCTCTAACTGAACTGAAATAGTTGAAGCCATTTTTATCGCTTAAAGACAGGCTGTCAGTGGCGAGAATTACCAAAACTAAACAGTTTTTTCAAAGACATTATTAAGTTGGCAATCGGTATTTTATTATTTTAACAAATGGTCTAAACAAGGCTGTTGGCAAACGATTTGGATTGAAATATTAAGTTCTAAACGTCAATATTTAGACTTATCCAGTATCGAATTTGACAGCTCTCATACCTCAGCTAAAAATGGTGGGGATGCGGTTGGCTATCAAGGGTGTAAAGCATCCAATACCACAAACACTCTTATTTTATCTGAAAATCAAGGCGACCGTCGCACGGAGTTATGCTTTCGATGTCCACCCCCCACAAGAAGGGCAACATCACCACTTAGGTGAAACACAAAACTGATTCGATGAAATATGTGAAATACTAAAAAAGCAGGAATCAACTTAGATGTATTGTTCTTAAACGCCGACCCAGGACGGTTCGATGTTGCAATTTGATTCCGAGAATTTTAGGTCGGCTTGTGAATGTAAAAATATTATTCCAAATGTCAAACCGAATTCAAGAAACACTTCCGAAAAAGAAAAAATACCAGAATTCTATAAAGACAGGTCTGTAATTGAACATTCAAATGTTTAGATTGACGGGTTCAAATCGCTTTTGGGCAGGTTTGAATTTACTGTGAAAAATTGGATGCCTCTACATTTTATGAGATTCTCGGTCATTTCCCTACGCAAAATTGCAAAAAAAATAAAGTTCAAATAACTTCAATATCTAAAAACATATAAAAAAACCTGCCTTTACTCATTTTGTTGACCTAATATTGGAAATATTTTTAAATTTATTCGATACTATAAACAAAACAAAATCAGGCATTTATAAGTATAATTACAAGTTTTTTGCATTTTTTTTTCATTAAATACTTGCATACAAAAACAGAAAGCACTAATTTTGTACCACAATTCACCAGAACAATATGCGAAAGTAGCTCAGCTGGTAGAGCGCAACCTTGCCAAGGTTGAGGTCGCCGGTTCGAACCCGGTCTTTCGCTCAGCTTAAATGAAGCACCTTTAGGTGCTTTTTAAGTTTTAGATGAAGGGTTTAGACTCCGATTCATGCCAGGGTGGTGGAACTGGTAGACACGCAGGACTTAAAATCCTGTGAACGTAAGTTCGTACGGGTTCGATTCCCGTCCCCGGTACTTGAAAGGGTACAAAAAGGCAAACAAAAAGAGTGTAAT
>JAAFIU010000328.1 GCA_013298805.1 Cytophagales bacterium
ATTTGTGCTTGCATTTATACTCCTCACGTGGGTCTGATATTTCCGAAAAATATTCGCTTATCTTTGTCATTTGTTGCAAAAATAAGCATTTCCCCTTTTCTAATAATTCTCATGCGTTTGCCCTATTATTTTACTGCTTACTTAGAGACAATTGAATAAAAATAGTTATCCAATCAACCTCCCCAATTAGCTTGGGAATGAAATCTTTCCCATCGAAACCGAAGGAATTCCACGACGAGAACCAAAATCTGAATCTCCACCCGAAACCGTTTCATTCGCTAAAATAGCAAAAAGTACGGCTTCTTTTGCATCTCCAGAAATACCTAAATCATTGGTTTCAAGAAAATTACAAGGTAATAATTCTTTTAGCCAAGTTACTAATAAAGGATTGTGCATTCCTCCACCCGACATATAAACTTTGAAATCTTTGATGTTGTATGAAGTATTATTAACCGTAAAATTTATCGCCTCGGCAATCGTCTCGGCACTGAAACGAGTTAAAGTTGCCAATAAATCATGGACAGAAATATGTTCCGTTTTACTCATTTTCTGAGCTTTTCTGACATATTCAATACTAAATAATTCTGGCCCAGTCGTTTTCGGAAATGCACCTTTAAAGAAATTATCAGCTTTTAATTCTTCCAAAAGTGCTTGATTTACCGAGCCTTGTCGGGCAATTTCAGCATCTTTATCGTAGGCTTTTTCTGGAAAATATAATCTCGTAAAAGCATCAATCAGCGTATTTCCTGTTCCTGTATCAGTCACAAAAACCTCTTCTGGATTCATACTTGTGGGTAAATACGTAAAATTGGCGACTCCGCCCATATTGAGCATAATACGGTTTTCACCCTTTTTCCCGAAGATAAAATAATCACCATAAACGGCTAATGGGGCTCCTTCACCACCAGCAGCAAGGTGTTTTTGTCGAAAATCGGAAATGGTAATAATACCCGTTTTTACGGCAATATGGTCGCCATCGCCAATTTGTAAAGTCGCATTCGGGAATTTTTCTTGAAGGTGCAAAATCTTAGGAGCGTGCATGACCGTTTGTCCGTGCGAGGCTACTAAATCGACTTCATCCGTAGGTACATTCCAAGCTTTCAAACAATCCAAAATCATATTGGCATGAAGTACACCAATCCATTCATTCAGCAAAGTAAGGTGTTGAAAATCAATGATTTGTTTGGCAAAAACTTGGCGAATTTCATGTTTGATTTCTTCGGAATAATCAACGGTATCAAATTGCAATAATTTCACTTCGGTATTTTCGCCTGCACCCGAAATCTCGCAAAGAGCCACATCAAGACCATCCATCGAAGTTCCCGACATGAGACCAATAATTTTACGAGACGGCTTTTGTGCAATTTGATAGAGTTTTTGGAGGTTTTTGTTCATGGGATTGATTATTGGTTGATGATTTTCAAATTTACGAAGTTGGAATTTATTTAGGACATCAACGAAAGATTTTGTTTTTAACAGGAAAAAACGCAAGATGTACTTTAAATAATAAAGCCTCTATCTGTATTTTACAAATAAAGGCTTTATCGAAAATGCGTTAAAGAATATCAAATGGATAATTATTTCACTGCTGCAATCGTGATATTTCTAAACTCAATAGGTCCGTGGTCGCCCTGAAACATGATAGGTCCTGGTTCTGCCTCATTGCTATCAATTGCTCCACCCGTAATTCCTGGTATTTCAGATTTATAGATAGTCGTTTTGCCGTTTAGCATTACTGTTACTACTCTGCCCACTAATGTAACATCATAGCTTTGCCATTCGCCCGCTTTTTTAGCAGGCATTTCTAAAGGCTTCACAAAACCATAAATTCCCCCCAGTTCAATAGCAGATGGTTCTACGCCAAAGCCGTCCGTAATCTGTACTTCATAACGCCCACGTAGATATACGCCACTGTTGCTACCTTCTGGCACACGGAATTCAACGTGTAATTTGAAATCACCAAAGGTTTTAATAGTTCTAATATTTGCACCTGATTTTGGACTTCTCAAAACGCCATTTTCAACAACCCATTGGTTTTCACCTGCGGCAGGATGGTCTTCTCTTCCAATAATTTGCCATCCTTCTAAGTTTTTGCCGTTGAAAATAGCTACTGGTTTTCCGAAAATAGATTCGTTAGACTTTATCAATTTTGGAGCTTTTACACCTACCCAATTCACCACTTCGCCATTTGGCTGATTCATTGTTCCCTCCAACTTTCCATCTTTCAATTCAGCTTCCACCACAAGGTCTTTGTCTTCTTTATCCCACTGTGGCGGAATGGCGAAAGACATTTTATTGTCTTTAAAATTAACTCTTGAAATTGGTCTGGCACTACCGCCACTTCCCACAAAACGCCCATTGAGGTATTTTACCCCAGAGTGATTAATTTCTAACCAAGACGGGATTTTTTTATTTCCCTTAGTAATGGTAATATCCCAACGTCCTTCTACACTTTGGGCTGAAATGGTGAGGGTTGTGCATAAAATACATAACAGAATTGATGGGATGTTTCTGATTAGTTTTTTCATTGTTTTTGGTTTTGTTTTTGGTTAAATGGTTTATGAAACTATTTGTCATTGTCGAAGAGACAACGATTCTAAATTACTTAAAATTTTGTAAAGTAAGACATTGGGTTGTGTGTGAAGGCATACAGATAATGGTAGGAGGGGGGGAACGTAGTCGCTCTTCGAGCAGTAGCTCGCATCTTGCGAGTTACAAGTATTATCAGGCTTCCAGCCTACATGAATTCGTTAACTTAGGCAAGATGCCTAAAATAGTCGTAACTCGCAAGATGCGAGCTACTGAAAATCCTTTTTATCTAAACTTCGAGATTGTCCTTCGGAACATCTCGAAGAGCAAAAGTATATCAACAAATTACTACTGTCCAAGTCTCTGAAACAGATATTTATAAAATTCTTTGGGTTGTTCAAACATGGGAAAATGTCCACATTCTTGAATCCAATCTACTTCTACATTGGGCATTAAAAGTTGCAGACGATAGGTGTTGAATGCCAAAGGGTCTTGTTGACCAGTAATAATAAATACCTTTTGTTTATACTTCTTTAAAGGCTCTATTATGTCAAGGTTTTTGTACACATCTGCTGACATCAATGCGTTCATTTTTACATTTCGTTTCCCAGTTTTTATTTTTTCATACACAGTATCATAGTTTCTTTTATTGTAGATGTACGAAAAATAAAATAGACGTAAATATTCATTTGTTTCGGCTTCATTCAAAGCCTCGGTACTTTGTTTATTGGTGAGAAAATCAAGTCTTTCCAAATCATTGACACCCAACATAACTCGTCTATTATACAGAAAAGTTTTATTAAATTCATCATCTGCTTTCATTCTTCCTGGTCCAGTCAAAATTATTTTTTTAACTTTCTTGGGGTATTTGGTGGCAAAACACATGGCTAAAGTTCCTCCCCATGAATGACCATAAAAAATGGCTTTCTTTAACCCTAAATGTTTCAATAAGAGGTTTAAGTCTTCAATCCCAGCATTTAGATTGATGGTAGTTGAATCCATGACATTAGGGATTGAAAGCCCCGTTCCTCTTTGTTCAAACAGAATACTTTTGTATTTCTTACTCAATTCTATTGCCACTTCCTCCTCTTGTTGACACTGATTGCCAGGACCGCCCGAAAGAATAATGATGGGTTCACCATTACCATAAGTATGATAAAACAAATACCCATGCTCATATTTAATGGAGTCTAACGTTTGTGCTTTAAGGGTATTCAAGAAGCATAAGAGAATAAAATAAAGGCAAACAGGTTTTGTCATTTTGATAGCGTTTTTTTTGTAAAAAATATTTGTTAAGACATAGATAATTAGCTCTTCGAGACGTTCCGCCGAACAGTCTCGAAGTTTATATAAAAAAACCAAATCCGCAAACCCTACCCCTTCAACTCCTCCTTCAAAAACTTAGCCGTATAACTCCCTTTTACCTTCGCTACTTGCTCTGGTGTGCCTTCTGCGATGATGTTTCCGCCTTTTTGTCCGCCTTCTGGACCGATGTCAATTACGTGGTCGGATACTTTGATTACGTCTAAATTATGCTCAATAATCAGCACGGTATTGCCTTTGTCTGCCAATCGGTTGAGGACTTCCAAGAGTTTTTTGATGTCTTGAAAATGGAGTCCAGTCGTGGGTTCGTCCAAGATATACATTGTTTTACCCGTGTCTCTTTTCGAAAGTTCTTCGGCTAATTTTACCCGTTGGGCTTCTCCTCCCGACAGCGTGGTGGCTTGTTGCCCGATGGTGATATATCCCAAACCTACTTCGTTGAGCATTTGTACTTTACGAGCAATTTTAGGCTGATTTTTGTTACCGTGGGTGTCCCACCAGACATTGTGCGAAAGCAACACAAGTATTTGATAATTAACAAATTATGAACATTTTTTAATTTGTGGGTTGCTTTCGCACGATGTCTGGTGGGACACCAGCCTTTAACTTTACATTCATAAATATTCTAAGAATTATTTTTTATTTTTACTATAAATTTTTCTTTTTTTGGTTCTTTTTTTCTTTTAAAGTTATCCACAATTGTGGAAAAGTATTGAGCTAAATTTG
>JAAFIU010000251.1 GCA_013298805.1 Cytophagales bacterium
GGTTTTAGATAATCAAGATTATTTTTCTCATCGAAAAGAGAAAGGAAAAACGGGGAGAATGTTGGCGTTGATTGGCGTTAAGAAAAGCTAATTATGAATTATGAATTATGAATTATGAATTATGAATTATGAATTATGAACAAGCCAATTCTCATATTTAAAAGTTCCCAACAGTTCATAATTCATAACTAATTATTAGTCAATATACCTTTGAGTAATTGGCTGATAGCTGTCGATACGTCTATCTCTTAAAAAAGGCCAGGTCGAACGATAATATTCGGTTTTATCTAAATCTATTTCTTGAACATGAACCTCCTCTTGGTCGTGCGAACCTAAATATAAAAGTGTTCCAAAAGGATTAGCCACGAAACTTCCACCCCAAAACTGTTGGTCAGCTTCACGTCCTACTCGATTGACCGAAACGACGTGTACCCCATTTGCCACAGCGTGTGAGCGTTGAATCGTTTGCCAAGCAGAGTATTGTTCCCGACTGATACTTGAGTCAATTTCAGTGGTATCCCAACCAATAGCGGTTGGATAAAAAAGCACCTCCGCTCCCATCAAAGCCGTAATTCTTGAGGCTTCTGGATACCATTGATCCCAACAAATCAGTACCCCTATTTTAGCAAATTTGGTTTGAAAAACCTTATAACCCGAATCTTCTGGCGAAGCGTCGCCCGGAGTAAAATAAAATTTCTCGTAATATCCAGGGTCGTCAGGAATGTGCATTTTTCGATATTTTCCTAAATACGTTCCATCGGCATCTAATACCGCCGTTGTATTATGGTACAAACCTGCCGCACGCTTCTCAAAAAGTGAAGCAATGATTACAACGCCCAATTCTTTGGCAACTGTCGAAAGTGTATCAGTAGAAGGGCCGGGAATTGCTTCGGCTAATTTAAAGTTTTCGTGGTCTTCAACATCACAGAAATATAATGATGTAAATAATTCTTGGAGACAAACAATATTTGCTCCTTTTTGAGCCGCCTCACGGATTCCCGCAATTGCTTTTTGCATATTTGCCTGTACATCAGCGGTACATGACATTTGGACTAAGCCTATGTTTATTTTTTTATTCATTATTTATTACGAAAATTTCAACTCATTCATACACTTAAAATGACCCAAAGGACATTTACTATAACCAATTTTGGAACACGGACGACAATTCAATTCTTTGTTTTCAATTATTTCATATTCAGTCTGATACGGATACATTCCAAACTCAGGAACGGTATTTCCCCAGATAGAAATTACCTTTTTCTTCAAGGCAGAAGCCACGTGCATCATGCCTGTATCGTGGGTATACACAATTGTGGCTTTTTGAATAATCGAAGCGGATTGATTTAAGTTCATTTTTCCGCAAAGATTAACAGCTCCCTCCGCCCCCGATGGGGGAGCTTTTTCGGACGAATTGGACTGGAAAGCTCCCCCATCGGGGGCGGGGGGGGCTAATCTGTCTCCGATTTCCACATCTTCTTTTCCACCAATTAATACCAAAGGCAAATGAATCGTTTTGCAAAGTTCCACCATTTTATTTAATGGAAGTTTCTTCGTTTCGTGTTGCCCTCCAATGGCATAAACAGCATATCCATTTCTGAAATTTTCTGGAAGCCAATCCAAAGGCATTTCATCTTTTTCGGGTATAAAATAATCTAAGCCTTTATCGTCATTTTTCACGCCTAACGACTCCACCGTTTTCATGTATCTGTCCACAATGTGAACTTTAGGCATGATGTCTTTCTTGAATTTAACCAAAATCCATTTCTGAAAATTCAATTTATCAAAACTAAACGATTTTACGCCCAAACGAAATTTAATAATACTCGTTCTGAGGTTATTATGCAAATCTATCACATAATCATAATCTTCTGATTTTAATTGCTTTACCAAATCATTAAGACTTTTTTCCAACGTAAAAACCTTGTCAATGTATGGATTGTTTTCGAGTAGCGTTTTGTACGATTTTTTGGTAACATAATGTACTTCAGCCTCGGGATATTGTTGCTTTAAACAACGAATAACGGGCGTTGTCAGGACAATATCACCAATGGATGAAAAACGGATAATTAGGAATTTGGTCATCAGATGGCAGTAATTTTCAAGGAAGAATTTTGAGCAATAAGGTCGAAATCAGAATCATTATGACAAATTTCTAAATCAAAATGAAGGGCATAAACAGCTATTAAACAGTCATTTGGCTTTCTGATTGTTATGCCTTTTTGACGAAGAGAACTGTATAATTGAGCTGCTTCAATAGCCGCTTCAATTGGATTCATCATTAGACAATTAAACCCTGACAACAAACTCTTTAACTTCAAAAACTGTTGTCCATTTTTTGTTCCTTGCAAAACTTCTTGTAAGATTGTAGGTGTAAGCCATACAGGCTTGTCATCTTCAAAATATTCTCGAAGTAAAATTGCTTTGGGTGTATTCTGTTTTTGAATTAATTCAATCCAAACAGAAGTATCAAAAATAATATCCTTTTTCATTTAGTTCTCCATTGTTCCAAATCACCCTCCCAATCAATTCCATTATCAATAAAATTGAGTAATTCTTTCCGTTTTATGTGCATCAGATACTCTTGAAGAGCATTATTTACAATTTCTTTTTTAGATACAGAAGGTTTAAAACTGATAATTTCGTTTAATACTGCATCATTAATATCAATATTTGTTCTCATGTTTTTAGCATTTATACACAAAAATATGTTTTTTTATACACAAAAAAAACTCATAACGTTCTATTATGAGTTTTTTAAAAATGTGCTTGAATGATTATTTACCACATTCAGCAGTAATATAGTCTTCGTACATTTTCAGATATGTTGCTTTATTCTCAAAATCGTACTCTCCTTTATCAATTTTGGGAAGCATAGCTGGACAGTCTGCAAAATATGTTCTAAGTGCTTTTCTTCTTCCAATGAGTTTTGGTAATGAGAAGAAGTCTTCCTCAGTTGGTCGTTTCAAAACGTAGCTATCCTGAGGAAAAATCTCTTGAAATAAAGCCATTTTCTTTGTACTTTTTATTTCATCAAAGAGAGCATACCGTTTAGCGTTAACCATGTTTGTTGAAAGTATATTTCCCGCACCTCCTGTTTTTCCAGTGATATAAGTTTTTCCTGATTTATCTTTGATGTAAATCAGTTTTTTAAGATTTGCCTTTTTAGGCTTTTTCTCGCCTTCTACAAAAATGCGAACAGAACTTTTATCAGAACCTATTTGACCAGCTAATTGTCCTAACCCAGATCTTGTTTGTACTGTACGCCAATCAACCATTTCTGGGTAGTCACTCAATACTCTAATATTTCCTTTGTAATTCGTATTGTCCTGTTCTAAAGCTTCACCATTTTCAAATTCGAGAAATCTAAATGAATTTTTGCTCTTTTTATAGTCAGAAAGAATTGGTTCTGGTTGAATAGTTTCAATACCGCCTACTTCTTCAACCGCTTTTTTAGCTTCCTCAAAACTCTTTCTCAAATTCACTAATCTATCATATTTATCTCTCATTCCTAAAAAGGCTTTCTCATTGACTTTAACACCTTCTGCATACTTATCAGCTTCTTCTAATTGCCCCAACAAAAAGGAAGAGCAACTCAAATTATAATTTGCAGCCTGTCTTACCTCTTTTTGTAAGTCCTCATCTACCTCATCGGTATATTCTACCAAACCTTTCCAGTATTTTTGAGCCTCACCAAATAAACCACCCCAGTTTTCTCTATCTACATCAGGGATAGCTTCAAATACTTTTGAAGATTGATTAAATTCTTCTGCATCAAATGATGATTTTGATTTTTTCTTTTTAGCAATCTCAACGTAACTGATTTTCATATTTGGGCCATACAAGAAATATGGGTCAAATTCATCCATTAACTTATATATGTCTTCACTTATAATACGATATGCTAATCTTCCGTAAGCATTGTTACTATTCTCTGGATTTACAACATACATTTTCACATTAGGAGTCGTGTACTTTTTATAAATAACAACTCCTTCTTTATTTTTAACCTCTATATTAGACTCTATACCTATGTTAAATGCTGGAGCGTGTTGGTATTCTTTTTCTATAAAATCTTCATCTCCTACCCATTCATAACGAGTAAGGTTATAAGTAATTTTAAAATCTCCATCTGTAACTTTCTTCAAACCAAAAATTCTAAATGAATTAGATACAGCATTTGGAGAGAATGGTATTTTCTTATCTCTTAGTGAAGATTCAAATACAGGAGCTAAATTAATATTGATTGAATAGTTTTTGTAATTACTATATTTAGTCTCTACCGGTTTTATAGCCCCTCTAAAAAGAATTGCTTTTTTAAGATTTGGATTATAATCAGGATATTCTGCATCTGGATTAAACGTATTTCCATTTTCAATATTCTTATTATTTAACTGATCATAAAGGCTACCTGTTGATTTTTTCAAATCACTTTCAAGTGTTGACTGGGCTTGAATCTTAGCAAAAGATGATAAAAGCACCAATGTAGATAATATAAGTATTTTGTTCATTGAATTATTGTATTTGTTATTTTAAAGAAATATTATGACGAGACGTAAAACCTGTTTTAGCAAACAAATCTTTCAAATTATTGGCTTCTTCAATTAGTCTTTTACCATCTTTAGGGTCATAATCATTAATGATTAATGCTTCTGCTTCTTTAATAGTTTTGTCTGGTTGGTCTAAATAAAGGTAGATTTTTGCTAAATTAAAATAAGCAGAATATCTCATTTTCCTACCAGGTTTATCATCAGATGTATATTTTGTTTTTAATGATTCAAAATATTCAACTAAGGGTTGAAGGTTGGTGGCTAATTGGTCGGTCGGTTCATCGGCTTTCATTCCTTTAAAAATTTCTTTTACCGCTTCAATCGCCTCAGTTTGTGTTTTACCTTCATCATTTTTGGCATCTAAAATCCAAAGAATATCTTGTGTTTTAATCTCTGGAAATCCATAAGTAGTTCTTATACGATTCAATACAGTGCTGATTGAACCATCGACAAACTCTCTTAAATTTTGCGTATAAATGGCATCTTTATTATTGTTGAATTCTGTTAGCACTGTATTAGAAGATCTCTTTTGAGAATTATAAATAATGTCTCTACTAAAAGAGAATTCGTTTTCATTCGCTGGTTGGGCGGCTGGCTTATTTATAACAGCATTTACTAAGAACTTATTTACAGGTTTTACTTCCTCTTTTTTCACTTCTTCTTTAGGAAGAGTAATTGGACCTTTTATTCTTGCAAATCCACTGGTTGTATATCTTGCCTCAATCCAATAATAAGTTGTTGTACTCAACACCTTACCATCTTTATCTTTGTTGCTAACAGTTTCCGATTTTTCTATAGAACCTCTATAAACAAAATCTTGTAAAGTAAAATCAATCCCAACGGTAGGTTCTCCTCCTTCAATCTTTTTCCAACCAGGGAGGTTGATTTTATCATAAATCGTTGCATCTGAAAGATAGTTAGTAACAGGGCCTCCTGTGATTACATGGACTCCATATGTTCTTTTCTCGAATGGAACATTTTCTTTAGGCAAACTTTGATATTTTACATCAAAATAAAAGCGGTCAAGATCTACTTTTTGTGCCATTGCTGAGCCTGACACGAATAAGCCAATAACTAATAGTAGTTTTTTCATGAATGTTTATTTATTAGTGTTTATTTATAAGAATTTGCAGGATGAAAACCATTAAAAATACGAAGACAATTACTCCATAGCAAGACAGATACAATGTTCTAAGGAAAGCCCAGAAGTCGTGGTAAAATTATACACGAAGATTTGATAAAAAGTAGCAAAAACAGGCATTTCAAACTATTTGTATGGTTATAATAAAAATTCTTAGAATAGTCATTTATCAGCAAATTATTTGTAGATAACTTGGATAGATAGAACTAAATAAAAAATTTCCACAAAGATAGAATAATCCTATCAATCAACAAAATATCACATCTTTCTACAATGGTATAATTATTCTGAAAATGAAAACAAGCAATTCAAACCAAAAAAGCTAACTTTGTAAACAGTTAGCAGTAAACAGTTAGCAGTAAACAGTTATCGGTAAATAATAACGAAATTTGCACCTAATAACTTGTAATAAACTGCTGTTTACTGAGAATTGCTAACTGTTTACTGATAATTGATAACTGAATAACAATGGCAGAGCAAAAACAACAAGATACCGCTTCAACGTTAAAAGACATTATTTCGCACGCCAAAGAATATGGCTTTGTGTTCCCTTCTTCTGAAATTTATGATGGTCTTCAAGCCGTTTATGACTACGGTCA
>JAAFIU010000390.1 GCA_013298805.1 Cytophagales bacterium
TACTCGCACCCACGACGAAGCCATTGAGATTGTCAATGATGGCTTTATCAAGGTTTTTAATAATGCTAATAAGGTAGATTTAACAAAATCTTTCAAAAATTGGTTAAGACGAATAATGGTAAATACTGCCTTGGATTATTATCGCCAAAACCATAAACACTATAATCACGAAGATATACAAGAAGGCGAATATCATTTAACCGACAATACAGATGCCTCTTCTGATGTATCCTATGAAGAACTCTTAGGACTTGTCCAGAAGTTATCGCCCGCTTACCGTACCGTTTTTAGTTTATTTGCTATTGATGGTTATTCGCACGAAGAAATTGCGGAGATGTTAGAAATTTCGATTGGAACGTCAAAGTCAAATTTGGCAAGAGCCAGAATAAATTTAAGAGAAATGTTGAGTAAAGTGTAGATTTTTTGAGCGTTTTCTCTCAATAAAAATTCACAAAATCACTCAATGATTAAGTATCACAAATAAAAATTGTTATAAAACAATTATTAACACAATGTCAGATAAGTGGTGGGATATGCCCGATGATGAACTGGATGACCTTTTCAGAGAAGCCTCTGAGAAGGTAGAAATCCCGTTTGACCAATCGGCGTTCGACAAGCTCAGACATAAAATTGACAATCAGCCAGAAATCGCTACTCCAAAGAGTATTTCGAGAAAATGGCTTTTGCCGCTTATCCTTCTACTTTTAGTTGGGGTGGGATTGGTCTATCATTTTGTGAGTAAAAAAACCGATTTAGTATCAAATAATTCTACGATAAATACCGAAAAAACAAATAATGAAGCCCATAAATCTGTGATTGAATCTTCTGAGAGTAAGATTAAAACAGAAGAGATTTTAACTACAGAGAAGAAAGTTGAAAGCGAAACGGATGAAAAAGGAAATATAAGCGTATCACCATCGGCAAAAAAAGGTCAAAAAAGTATATCATTCCCAACAACTGAAACACATTTGTCAAATGCCAATAATTTAACTGAAACTGATATAAAAACAATGTCAGTTGAAAACGATAAAAGAACAACTGTATCAAAAAAGAGTACAGAATCATGGACTAAAATTCAGAAAGATGCTAAACATTCGCAAGGAGAAAAATTAGTTGAAGAGAAAAATACAAATGTATCTTTCATAGCGTCAGAGGCAAATAAAGCCCAAATTTCAAAAGAAGAAATTAATACTTCAGAAGGAACAATTAATACTCCAAATAATAGCGAAAATTCATCTAAAACTGGTAATGATAATACATATTTTAGCAGTAATTGGAAGTCTAAAAATAAGCAATCATCCGTTGCAAAAAATCAGTTTAACAAGTCAAGCACAACAAATCAAAGCGGGAATATCCTTTTTGAAAATAACATTACACAAAAAATTGAGACTGAAGAAGACGTAATTAATCGAACAAATTTTTATGGTGTAAATCATTTGACAAATAAAGATACCAAATCACTTTTAACCGATTTATACGTTGATTTACCACCGTTTATTGATAGCCTCCCAAGACCTAAACCAACGCCAAAGGTTTCTCGTTTTGGAATAAGATTTGCCCTATCCCCAGACATCAATGCCATTGAAAATTTTGAATATTTAGGCTTCGGGGGTTCTTTAGGATTATTAGTGGAGTATCGTCTAAACAAACGGTTTGCACTGCAAACCGGCATTGGTTATTCAACCAAAAAATACGTGGGTGATTTTGAATATTACCACGCTTGGCCTGACTGGACGAAAGGGCATCCATCAAAACCAATAGAGGTAGATGGACGTTGCAAAGTGATTGATATTCCGATTAATGTAAGATTTAATCTTTTGCAAAAAACCAATCACTCTTGGTTTATTAGCTCAGGAGTTTCATCGTATATTATGCTCAATGAAACTTATATTTATGCTTATGACTTAGCTCCAACAAAAACAACTAACTGGAATGACAATTCGAGTTTTTATGCGAGTACCTTGAATTTCTCGGTTGGATTTGAGAAGAAAATGAGCAAACATTTAAGTTTTCAAGCTGAACCTTATCTAAAAACACCCCTAAAAGGAGTTGGTCGTGGATTGGTTAATTTGTACAGTAGTGGAGTGTTCTTTTCAACAAAGTATAGTTTTTAATTAATTAATGGGTTGTTTCGGCAACCCATTAATTGATTCTTAAAATCATAGATTCTAAAGTCAAACCCGGACCAAAAGCACAACTCAAAATATTTTTGCCTTTGTCTGAACTACTTGCGTTTTTCAAAATTTCATTTAAGACAAAAAGAACCGTACACGACGACATATTTCCGTAATCTCGCAAAACTTCATAGGCATATTTATTATCGTCTTTGGTAATATCCAAAGACGTTTCGATTGCCTCTAAAATCGCCTTTCCTCCAGGGTGCATAGCGTACAAATCAATATCCTTATTAGTTATACCTGCATTTATTAACAATCTATCAATCAAAGACTTAATTCCAGATTTCACCAATTTAGGAATATAAGAAGTTAGCGTCATTTCAAAGCCAAAATCTGCCACTTTCCAAGCCATATCTTGTTTACCTTCAAAGTATAAGTCGCAGAAAAATGAGCGTAATTCAAGGCTTTTGTCTTGTCCTTTACTTTCAATCAAAACGGCAGCCGCTCCATCCGCAAAAAGAGCATTTGAAAGCAAAAAATCTTCATCCATTTTTTTTTGGAAATGAAGCGTACAAAGTTCCACACAAACCACCAATACTTTAGCTTCGGGATTGGCTTTACAAATAGTATCCGCCATTTTCAAGCCGTTAAAAGCTCCGTAACACCCCATAAAATTAATGGCGGTTCGCTGAATGGTTGTGTCTAAATTCAAGTCAGCAATAATCTCAATATCCAAATCTGGAGCGTACATTCCCGTACAACTAACCGTGATGATATGCGTAATTCCTTTTTGAGTAATATTCTGATTTAGATTTGCGATTGCCTTCAAACACAACGGTAAAGCAAACTTTTGGTAAGCAGTCATTCGTTGAGAAATGGTTGGAAATGGCTCTAAATCTGGACTTTGTGGGTAAAATTGATATTCTGAAAAAGGCTTTCCGTAGTCAACTAAAACCGAATGACGTTGGGCAATCTTAGTCATCCGATATAAGGCTTTCAGTTTCCGTTGCTCATGTTCATTCATTTGCAAGGCAGAAGCCATAAATTCCGCAATTTGCATTTGGGGAAAACAATTTTCGGGAACAGCCGTACCGATGGCAGTGATAAAACTCATTTTAGTTTTGGGTTGGATGAAGTTATTAGGTAAATGTAGATTATAAACCTACTAACATTTAATATACGAAGCAGGTTAAACGCATTTAAATATTAGAAAGTAGCTTTATTAGATATTGGTCATTCCACCCTGCTAATTTTCTTCTACTTTTGATACTTTCTTTATCAGTTACGTTGTTAAGTAATTGCAAAGATAA
>JAAFIU010000440.1 GCA_013298805.1 Cytophagales bacterium
AAAATAAATGCTACACTTCGAAAATCACTTCCTCATTCGGTACTCTTAATCTTTCCGAATAAATGCCTTCAGGTTTTCCAATTCCACAGGCTACAATCATCGTGATTTCTGCCAAAGCAGGCAAATTTAGAGCTTTTTTTACTAAATCAGCATCAAATCCTTCCATCGGACAAGTGTCATATCCTTCCGATGCCAAACTCAACATAAAAGTTTGAGCCGCCAAAGCACATGATTTATGAGTCATAACTCGTTGGTCGCCATTATTGCGAATACGTAAAAAAGGTTTGTTGAAACCCATAAAAAATACGATAATTGTTCGCAATAAAGTATTCAAACCGAATGGGTCATAACGATAAACCAAAGGCATCAATTTTCGGTAATAATCAAATGCTCTTTTATCACGAGAGGTTAATTCCTTTCCCTCAAATTGTTTTTCTAAATTAGCAAGATTCCATTTTACACGTTCCTTCCATTTATCTTGACGAGTCACAAAAACAACTAATTGCTTAGCCGTTTTCGCTGCCGATTGACCCATGCAAGCGTTTGAGAGTACATCGTGAACTTCCGTTGATTTTACCCAATAGAACTCCCAAAGTTGCATATTGCTACTGTTTGGCGAAAGTACCGCCCGTTCAAGTCCTCTTTTGATTACTGATTCGTCGAAAGGAGCAGTTTCATCGTAGATTCTAACGGAACGACGTTTTTGAATAATTTTATCGAAATCTTGAGCTTGCATGGAATTTGAGATGAATTTTGGAAACAGTTTTTTGTTTATATCTTTGATTATCAAATACTAATGAATATGGAAACTAAAAAGAAGTTATCAAAAGAGGAACGCCTTGAAAAAGCCTTGAGAATTTCGAGACAGTTGTTAGAAAACAAGCGAGAAACTCAACAACAAATGAAGGAAGATATGCTCAATCCTGAATCTTCTTTGTATATAAATCATTCGCAAAACTTAGAGAAGAAAATGCAAGAAAAGGACACCCCTACGCCTTATAATTATAGAATTGACGAATTAGATAATACTACCTATTTGAAACTAATAAGCAAATAGGATACGCCATCAAATTTAAGCCTACTGGATATATTTTTGAAGAATATATTTGGGCTTATTATTGCTACGAATACGTTATTGAAGTCAGGTATAATCCTACCGAAATTTCACCACCTTTCGACTCTTCACTTTCTTTAACGATTGCTAACATTTTTAATGATTTTTTCCGAGAGAAAGAAAAAATCGTTACCTACATTTGCGATACTGCTGATGGAAAAGAATTGGCTCGATTCCGAAAGTTTAACATTTGGTTTACCAAATTCAATACCAATTTTTTCTTAAAAATTGATAAATCTTTTTATGATTCTAAACAACATATAACCTACTACAATTCACTGATTATCAGGCAAGACAATCCCTATAAAGATGAAATTATAGAAGCTTTTGAAGACCTCATTGGTGGTCTTGAAGAAGATAAATAATTTCCTATTTCTTCAACAAGCAAGCCATATAAAAACCATCGTGACCGTCCGTTGCCGGAGAAGTTCTTTGCTCTTTCAATAACTCCCATCTGTCGGGTTGTTCATTCAATAATCGTTGGATATGTGCCTCACTTTCAGAAGGTAACAAACTACAAGTTGCAAAAACCATTTTACCGCCTTTCTTCAACATAGAAGAATATTGCGTAAGAATATCCCACTGAATTTTGCGTAAATTCTCAATAAATGCTGGAGTAAGTTTCCATTTAGAATCTGGATTTCTACGAATCACTCCCAAACCCGAACACGGAACATCCAATAACAATCTATCGGCACTTTCTTGCAGACGTTTCAATATTTTGGGTTCAATCAGTTTTGTTTCAATATTATCCACACCATTACGTTTGGCACGTTTCATCAATTCTGTGAGTTTGTATTCCTCCACATCCATTGCCACAATACGCCCTTTATTTTGCATCAAAGCGGCAAGGTGTAATGTTTTTCCACCCGCTCCTGCACAAGCATCAATAACTCTCATGCCAGGTTTTACATCTAAAAATGGGGCAATCATTTGAGAACCAGAATCTTGAACTTCAAAAAGACCATTTTTGAAGAACTCTGTTTTGAAGATATTTCCTCGTTGCTTCAAAATCAAGGCATCGGGTAAATTCTCAGGAATGACGGTTTCTATTTCAATATCAACCAATAAATCTTGTAATTTATAAGGGTTGGTTTTTAGTGAGTTAGCCCTCAAAACCACGGGTGCTTGGTGATTCATGGCTTGAATTTCAGAAGTCCATTTTTCTGTGCCTAATTCTGCTTCTCCCATTTCGTCCAACCAATCAGGAATAGACTCTCTAATTTTACGGACTTGTTGTGCTTCTTCTAAACGAGCCAAGATTTTTTCTTCATTAACAAAAGAAAACTCTTCCCATTTTGGTAGAAA
>JAAFIU010000136.1 GCA_013298805.1 Cytophagales bacterium
AATTGTTATGTTCTTCTAAACCAGTGGCTACGGTTAATATATTGGGGTCAAAAATGATGTCTTCGGCTGGGAATTTTACTTCATTTACCAAAATATCATAAGCTCTTTTACAAATTTCAATACGTCTTTCATAAGAATCTGCCTGACCGTCTTCATCGAATGCCATCACCACAGTGGCAGCGCCATAACGTTTTACTTTTTCGGCATTTTCTTTAAATTTCTCAACGCCTTCTTTCAAAGAAATGGAGTTCACAATTGATTTTCCTTGCACACATTTCAACCCTGCTTCAATCACTTCCCATTTTGAAGAATCGACCATGATTGGTAATTTGGCAATGTCTGGTTCAGCCATCAAGAGGTTCAAAAATGTCTTCATCGCCTCAACACCATCAATCATTCCTTCGTCTAAGTTTACGTCAATAACCATCGCACCACCATCTACTTGTTCACGAGCTACGGCAATGGCTTCTTCGTATTTATTTTCACGAATCAAACGAGCGAATTTCTTTGACCCTGTTACATTACAACGTTCTCCGATATTGACATAAGAAATATCTGGTGTAATATTTAAAGGCTCTAAGCCAGATAATTTTTGTATATGGTCTAAGGTTGGAACTACTCTTGGCTTGTACTTGGCAGCAACTTTTGCAATTTCAGCAATGTGAGCTGGCGTAGTTCCGCAACATCCTCCGATGATATTCATGAAGCCACTTTGCAAGAAATCTTCTACGATAACCGCCATTTCTGAAGGCGTTTGGTCGTATTCTCCCATCTCATTTGGTAAACCTGCATTGGGGTGAGCCGATACTAAAAAGGGTGATTCCTTCGCTAAAATTTGTACATAAGGACGCATTAAATCTGCTCCTAAAGCACAGTTTAAGCCAACTGATAATAAATCCAAATGCGAAACGGAAGTCAAAAATGCCTCAGTAGTTTGTCCAGAAAGGGTACGACCCGAAGCATCAGTAATCGTTCCCGAAACCATGATTGGTATATTGGTTACTGGGGAATTGTATGATTGGGAATTTGTTTGCTTTGGAATTGATGTACTTTTTAGCGGTCTGATTGTCCCTTCTGCTCTATCTTTTTGGTATAAATCAATAGCAAAAAGGGCTGCTTTGGCATTTAACGTATCAAAAATGGTTTCTACCAATAATAAATCAGCTCCGCCGTCCATCAAGCCTTGAATTTGCTCGTAATAAGCATCTACTAATTCATCAAAAGTAACGGCTCTAAAACCTGGATCGTTTACATCGGGTGATAACGATAAAGTCCTATTCGTTGGCCCAATTGAACCCGTAACATAACGTGGTTTACTTGGGTCTTTTGCCGTAAATTCATCAGCTACTTCACGGGCAATTTTGGCTGATTCATAGTTCAATTCATACACATAATCTTCCATGTGGTAATCCGCCATAGCGATGGACGTGCCTGAAAATGTGTTAGTTTCAGCAATATCCGCTCCAGCCTTGAAGTATTTGGCATGGATTTCCTTGATAACATCGGGGCGAGTTATCGAAAGCATATCGTTATTACCTTTTACTTCGTGTGGGAAATCCTTGAATTTCTCACCACGATAATCGGCATCGGATAATTTATATTCTTGAATCAATGAACCCATTGCACCATCAAGGACAAGAATTCGGTTTTTTAATACTTCTTTTATATTTGGTCTATTCATTTTCTTTAAAGGCTCAAATTGACAAAGGCACGGAGGCACAATGTAGCAAAGGCTTGAAATAATGGTAATGTATAATATAAATTACTATCTTTTCGAGAGTTTAACAAAGCGTTTTCTTTATCAAAATGTTCGTAGGATAATTATGCTGTCTTAGTAAAGTACAAAAATAAACAAAAATTAGTTGTCTATCTCGTACACAATCAATTTACGATTGATTTAACTTTACAAATTTATCGCTTTAAGATAAATAATTTACTTTGTTTTAGAAAAATAGATATATTTACCTAATTAAATGAAAATGTCAGATATTATTAACTAAATATTTGCTATTTGTTCCAACGAAACGATAAATTATCTTCTAAAAATATGGCAATAAAAATAGACCAAACCGACAAAGAAATTCTTAGACATTTACAACAAGATGCTTTGCTAACAACCAAAGAATTGGCTTCTCGTTTAAATCTCTCGCCAACACCTGTATATGAGCGTGTTAGGAGATTGGAAAAAGATGGCGTTATTAAGAAATACGTGGCTTTGGTGGATAGAGAAAAAGTGCTGAAAGATTTAATGGTTTTTTGTAGTATTCGTCTGAAAGAACACGCCCAAGAAGCAGGGGCGAGGTTTGTTCAAGAAATTGTACGATTAGACGAAGTGCAAGAGTGCTATAATATTTCGGGAGACTATGATTTTATGCTTAAAATTGTCGTTCATGATATGCGTGAATATCAAGCATTTTTAATGAATAAATTGGCTTCTTTAGAAAATATTGGCAGTACGCACTCCATTTTTGTTATGTCAGAAATTAAGCATGAAACTGCCTTTTTGGTGAGTTAGCTTACGACACATCAAGGTTGTATTTTTCTAACAAACCAGCCAATTCAGATCTTGAAAATTTGGCTTTTTTGAGTTGATTTTTTTCGGGGTCAATCGTGAAATTGTAGGAAGTACGAAAATCTGCTTTCTCTAAATTAGTGCGGTCGAAAATGCTCCCTGATAAATCACAATTATCAAAAACGGCCAAAAGAAGGTCTGCTTCTGAGAAATCGGTTTCTTGCAAAGTACAATTTTTGAATCTTGTTTTCTTCAAACTTCGCTTGTAAAATGACGATAAATTGAGGTTGCAATTTTCAAAGCCTACGGAAAACAAGAAATCGGTGCAATTTTCAAAGTGAAGTCCCAAGAGTTTACAATCTTTAAATTTTACGTCTCTAAATGCCGTTCCGCTAATTTTTGCCATTGTCATATCGCAATTTAAAAATTCGCAATCGGAGAATTTTATGTTAGATAAATCTGAATTTGAGAAAATACAGTTTTTGAAAGTACAATTTTCGTATTCACCTTTTGGGAGAAAGTTTTCAGAATAATCTATTTTTTCAAAGGTTTGGTCTTCTGTGTATAATTGACTCATTTTTGTTTTTAATGTTTTATGAATTTGTCTGAACTATGATTTTAAGATTTCATAATTTTTGTAAAATGTAAACTTGAAATTCTTAAATCTGATGAATCATAGTTCAACTCAATTTTAGTTTACTCTTCCAAAAAGTCTAAATCTTTTCCGTGCGTTTCTGGAATCGTGAAAATTGAATAGAATGCTAAGATAAAACCGATTGCACCCACTACCGCAGCAGCATTAAAAACGTTCATGGATGGTTTTAAGAAAGCATAAAGTGAGGTCATTAAAATTACCGTTCCTCGCACCATATTGGGAACAGTTGTGGCGGCCGTTGCTCGTAAATTTGTCCCAAATTGTTCCGCTCCAATAGTCACGAACATTGCCCAATATCCCACCGAGAAACCGGCACATACACAAACTGCGTATAACGAAAAAGCGGTTTGAATTCCTCCGTATAAAAATACGATACTACAAATTAGAGAAAGAAAAAGTAAAATGGCTACCGCTTTTTTGCGTGATTTTAAGAACTGACTAATAACTCCACTCATCAAATCTCCTGTGGCAAGTCCGACGTAGCAAAACATGATGGCTTTCCCTGGTTCAATGACTTCCTCAATGTTCATTGCTTTTCCAAATTCATTGGCAAAAGTGGCTAAAATTCCGATGACAAACCACGTTGGAATTCCAATGGCAATACATTTTAAATATCTACTCAGACGGTCTTTATTAGTAAAAAGGGCAAAGAAATTCCCTTTCTGAATGTGCTTTTGTTGCTTCAAATTCTCAAACATCCCAGATTCAAAAACACTGATACGAAGTAATAAAAGAGTGATTCCGAGTCCTCCGCCTACAAAATAGGCATTTCTCCAACCGCCAAATTCTTTTACCGTAAAATAGGCAACAATTGCTCCAAATAAACCAATGCCTGCAACTAACGATGAACCTAAAGCACGTAATTCTTTTGGTAAGATTTCAGCAACTAAGGTAATACCTGCTCCTAATTCTCCCGCTAAACCTACGCCCGCAATAAAGCGTAAAAGTGCATAAGTGGTAGGGTCTTGAACAAATCCACAGGCAATATTGGCGAGTGAATAGGTGATAATTGAGCCAAAAAGTACCGATAAACGTCCTTTTTTGTCGCCCAAAATTCCCCATAAAATACCACCTAATAACAAACCACCCATTTGCCAGTTAAGAATGTTTTTGCCGACAATGGAAATTTGTTCTTCGTCTAATCCCATTTCTTTGAGACTGGGTACACGGACAATTCCGAATAGAAGAAGGTCGTAAATATCCACAAAATAGCCCAAAGCAGCTACGATAACAGGAATGCTAAAAAGATGTTGGATAGTGGTTTTATTTTTCATAATTATGTTTACGTGAAATTTACATGAAAAAATATTCTCTCATTTCTTGTTTCACCAATCTAAGAGCTTCGTCGGAAGAATTTACTCCTTTGTTCATCACTACTTCAAAAATTCGCTTTGAAAGTTCTATGGCTGGGGCATCAGGAGCTAAATCTTTGGCAGATAAGTTGATTAAAGCAACGGTTTCGTTCATGGCATTTTTGATGGTCGTCCATGCTTGGTCGCTCATATAAACCTGTTGCGAAAGATTATGCGAAAACTCTTCTCTAATTTCGGCAAGCATCAATTGTTGGAAATCGCTCACGTTTACGGCTCTTCCATTTAGGCGAATTAATAAATTATTGGGAGAAATTCTTTCTAAAAATAAAGCCATTCGCTCATACGCCTGTAAACGTATTGGAAGTAATGTTTTGGTCGTTTCGGCTTTAATATCTAATTCTTTTTGTACTAACTCTTTTTTGATAAAAGAACTGATAGTCAAATACATAGCCCATAAAACTAAGCCAGCAGGAAGAATAACTTTTAATAAATCGGCAACTAATTCCATTTTGTAAGGGTTGTTAAATTTAGTTTTAGCTTTCAGCTTTCGGTAGTCGGTATTCAAATAAAGAATGCGTATCCACAAAAGTCATTAGCTTAGAAAATCAAAAATAGTTAATTTTAACGGTGAAAAGAATGTAGTTATGACAGAATTGAAAATAAATCCCATTGAGATTACCGATAAAGCGAAAGAACAAATAAATAACGCTCTGAAAATCAAAGGGATTCCCGAAAATTACTTTCTAAGAATTGGTTTGAGAGGCGGAGCTTGTAGTGCTACTTATTTTATTGGTTTTGATAAAATGGAAGACAATGACGAACTTCACCAAATCACCAATCTAAATATTGGTTTATTAATCAAAAAGCCCCATTTAATGTATTTGATGGGCGTTGAGTTGGATTTTGAGGAAGAAGGAAACGGATATACTTTTAATAAAGTTTAAGAATGAAAATTGCTGCTATTGACATCGGCTCGAATGCCGCCCGTATGCAAATCTCAAAAGTCTTGGAAAACGACGGAAAGATTAGTTTTAAAAAAGTTGAATATGTACGTTTTGCCCTTCGTTTGGGTCACGACGTTTTCAATGAAGGAGAAATTAGTCCAGAATCGGAAGTCAGGATTTTTAAATTATTGAACGCCTATAAGCTTTTGATGGAGTTGCATGAGGTGAAAGATTATCTCATTTGTGCAACTTCTGCCATGCGTGAAGCTGGAAATTCAGAAGCTGTCATTACTCGCATCCACAAGATTTTGGATATGAAAATCCACATTATTGAAGGAACAAAAGAAGCAGAACTCATCAATGATGTTGTGGTTCAGGCTTTAGATGATGCCAATTATTTGCATATTGACGTTGGTGGCGGTTCAACCGAACTAAATATTTATTCTGAACGTAAGAAAATTGCGTCACGTTCATTCAAAATTGGCTCGGTTCGTACTTTAGAAAATAAAGAAAAAGAAGGTGATTGGGAGAAAATGAAAAAATGGATAGAAAGTAATATTGACCCTAAAAAATCAGGAATTACTGCCGTTGGAACGGGCGGAAATATCAATAAATTATTTAATATTTCAACTGAACACGAAGACGCAACATCAATGTCTTACGAAGAATTGAAACGTCTGAAAGAGTACGTAGCTGGTTTTACTTACGAAGAACGCATTAATAAACTTCGCCTCAATGCAGACCGTGCTGATGTCATTATTCCTGCCGCACAAATTTATCTTTCAGCCATGAAATGGGCTGGGGCAAAAAATATTTTAGTTCCCGATTTAGGTTTAAAAGACGGTATCATTAAAATGGTTTATGAGAAAATTCAACACAGAAAAAAGCAATCGTAAATTTCTCAAGGATTATTAAAAAAGCACAGACCATTGACGGTCTGTGCTTTTAAATTTAGAGGCTGTTATTCTTCCTCTTCTTCTTCTCCACCCTCTTCCTCTTCGGCTTCTTCCTCCTCCTCTTCATATTCTTCCTCCTCTTCTTCGCCTTCTTCCTCTTCTTCCTCTTCATCCTCTTCATCCTCTTCATCCTCTTCATCCTCTTCTTCTTCGCCTTCTTCTTCTTCGCCTTCTTCCTCTTCGCCTTCTTCCTCTTCATCCTCTTCCTCTTCTTCGCCTTCTTCCTCTTCTTCGTCATATTCTTCTTCCTCTTCTTCGCCTTCTTCCTCTTCTTCGTCATATTCTTCTTCCTCCTCTTCGTCGACTTCTTCTTCCTCTTCTTCGTTGTCATCTTCGTATGCACCTAAAATGTCATCATACTCTCCAGTACCTTCATATTCTAATTCATCATACTCTTCTGGAACTTCTTCATCGTACTCGTAAACGTCAACGAATTCCCAAACATCAAAATCACTGTAATCATTTTCTTTATAGAAAACGAAATCTTTTCTGTTGTATCCTCTACCATTATCAATGATGGATTTTTTATCATCAATCCAAGTATCCTCAGAGTCTGGAATTGGCGTTGTGCGTCCAAATATCCAGCAATCACCCAAGTTGAATTTGTTGTTAATTACGTATTCGTAAGGCATATAACAGTAACCTTTTTCTCCCCATTTTTCACCCCAAGAGTTACGAACAATAAACATTTTGTCCACATCCGAATATCCTACACAAAGCATAGCGTGTAAGCCGTGAGCGCTCCGTGAAGCTTCGTCTGGCGAAGGCATTGGCACAATACCATTATTTTTCGAACAAGTATCAAAAGAAGGGAATAGTGCAATACCAAATACAATTGGATATCCTTCTGCTAAAGATTTTTTCCAGTCATCTAAATTTACGGGGACAAACTTCTTAGTTTCAATTTTAAAGTCGGCAGCTACTTCATATGTTTTTTCTTGTGGTTTTTCGTTTACTTTACCACTTTCATAAGGCCATAAGCTTTCTTTACAGGCTCCAATTTTCATTAAACTATCTACCGCATATTGAATATGGCTACCTGCATCTTTAATTGGTCCACCTGCTCTTAAACGGGCATTGTAATAAATAAATAAACGACTAACGTCAAATGCTTTTTTGGTAAGGTACTTTTTGGCTAAATACTCGTAAGCACCCGCTACGGCATTGGCAGTACAGCTACTAAGGCGTTGTTGGTCTTCTACCTGTGTCATGTGCGGACGTAAATCTACTTTGGCAGGAAGGTCAGCCGCTTTAAGTTTAGATGATTTATACTTTTGAGCATCTGCACTTGGAGATAAATACTCGTAGCCTTTGATTTCACGGTCGCTACCGCCTTGTTTTTCAAATTTTAAACTCATTTTGTTAAATTGATGGTTATACACCTATCGGTGTTAGTGATAAATAAAAGTGGAAATTAATACAGTATTTTACCTTTCTTCAATTGAGTGTTTTTGGGTTGGTTACAATCGTTTTGAATTGAAAGGTTAAGCAATTAATACCTTTTTTTCTCAAATTTCTGTAAATCATTTGATTATTTTTTAAAATAAGAAAAAAGATTATCAAGCGGTCGAAATATATTTTTTAGATAAATTGTCACGTAATATTTTTTGGTAAAATAATTCCTATCAGATACGGATAAAGAATACAATAAAGGGGGGTAAATTTGTCTTTAATATTTGCAAAAACAGATTCTGTTCATCAACAAAATATTCAAAAACAATCAGTGAGAAAAATATTTATACTACTAACCATTTGTTTGGTGAGTCTGAAATTATCAGCTCAAAAAATCAACGAAAAATATCAATACCACATTAAAAAAGCTACAGGCGAAATTCGGATTGATGGAAAACTAAACGAAGCGGAATGGCAACGTTGTGAAACCGCCCAAGACTTTTGGATGATGACTCCTGCCGATACCTCAAAGGCAAATTGCAGAACTGAAGCTAAATTTACTTACGATGATAATTTTCTGTATTTCTCCGCCATTAATTATCAAGCAAAAGAGGCTCCGTACATTGTGGAGTCTCTGAAAAGAGATTTTAATTTTGGCAGAAATGACAATCTTTGGCTTGTGCTTGAACCCTTCAATGACCTTACGAATGGCTGGGTTTTTGGCACAAATGCCGCTGGAGCTCAATTTGATGGACAAATAGGAGATGGCACAAATCTCAATCCAAACTGGGATAATCGTTGGAGTTCACAGACTTCTTTTGATGGCAAAAAATGGATTCTCGAAATGGCTATTCCCTTTAGTTCTCTCCGTTATAAAGCAGGTGAAACCAATTGGGGAATGAATTTGAGTCGTTTAGATTTAGGCTCAAATGAGAAATCCACATGGGCTCCAATTCCACGTCAGTTCTTTTCAATAACGCTTGCTTATACAGGGTCGCTTGTATGGGATAATCCGCCACCAGCACCCAAAACTAATATCTCAATTATTCCTTATGCTTTGACTGGTGTAAGCAAGAATTTTGAAAAAGGAGAGGAGGGAGCTTTTAGAAAAGACATTGGAGGTGATGCTAAAATTGCGGTATCTCCATCGCTAAATCTTGATTTGACGGTAAACCCTGACTTCTCGCAAGTGGATGTTGACCAACAGGTTACGAATCTAAATCGTTTTGAATTGTTCTTTCCTGAACGTCGTCAGTTTTTTCTCGAAAATTCAGATATTTTTAACAGCTTTGGCGGAGCAGAAACACAACCATTTTTCTCTCGTAGAATTGGCTTAGGCACTCCCATTCAATACGGTGCAAGATTGAGTGGGAAATTGGATAATAATTGGAGAATTGGCGTTCTGAATATTCAGACCAGTGCCAATAAAGACACCTCGGTGGGGCTTCCAACGTATAATTACTCGGTTTTTGCCTTGCAACGTAAGATTTTTTCTCGTTCCAACATCAGTATGATGGTTGTGAATAAAGAAGGTATTGGTTTTGGTCAAGAGAACGCCAAAAAAGGCTTTAATCAGTATAATCGTAATGCGATTTTACAGTACAATTTGGCTTCTAAAAACAACGTTTGGGTGGGTAAAATTGCTTTGATGAAATCATTTTCGCCCGAACAAACTACGGATGATTATACGCAATTAGTTGATTTGGCATACACTACCAAAGTTTGGGATTTAAACCTGACTTACACCCGTGTTGGAGATAATTATCGTTCTGAGGTTGGTTTTGTGCCACGCCGAGGATACCATTATCTTAGTCCATCGGCGGGTTATGTTTTTTATCCTAAAAAATCAGATAGTCGAATTGTTTCGCATGAGCCAAAGTTGTTGAGTTTTATGTATGTCAATAATCGTCAAGATGTGCCAGTTGATGTTTCGTTATCGTCGGATAATACTACTACGCACGTTTTTGCCTATAATTTAACATTCCGAAACCGTGCTACTTTTGATATTTTCTTGGCTTATGATAATAATTTATTGTTCTCTTCTTTCAACCCAATTAACCCGTATTTGAAAGATTATTACGTGAAAAATAGAAGCGAACATTCATGGACTTCGTGGAGTACAAGTTTTGTCTCTACGCCCCGAACTTTATTTACCTATTCCTTCAACAGCCGTTATGGCACATACTTTGGCAATGGCACACGTTTACGCTTGAATGCACAAGTGGGTTATCGTTTTCAGCCTTTTGTAGGTATCTCATTTTTAGGTGAATATAACGATATTCGAGATGTTAATTTATTGAGTAGTAAAGACAATAAGCCAATTGTGGCAGGAGCGAGTTTTTGGTTAGTGCAGTCAAAAATTGACATAACTTTTACGAACAAACTTTATTGGACAACGTATTTTCAGTACAATGAACAAATTAGTAATGTTAATTTAAACAGCCGTATTCAGTGGAGATATAAACCCGCTTCGGATATTTTCTTGGTGTATTCTGATAACTATTTGCCTTCTGATTTGGGTATTAAAAACCGCTCAATTGTTTTGAAATGGAATTATTGGTGGAATATATAGTTTGAATTATGATTTACGAATGTTTCAATTTACGATTGATGAATAAAGTTGCGTCATCTAAAATCGTAAATCGAAGCATTCTTAAATAGTAATTAATTAACTAATGACTTACTCTCTTTATCAACTCCTCGGCTGCCATTCTGCCTGTTTCTGCACCACCATTCATGTAGCCTTGTGAAGTCTTGCTACAATGCTCTCCTGCAAATAAAATACTGTTAATGGGTTCACCTTCAACACCGCCAAAGGCTGTTTGTTGCCCAACCGTCATGCAGGCGTAGCTACCTTTGGCAAGCGGTGCATTACCCCAATTAAACACGCCTTTTTTTCCATTAAATTGTTCTTTAAAATCTGGATAAATAATATTCAAGTTATCGACAAAGCTATCTACGCTATTATTTTTGAGTTCTTTCCCCATTTTTCCACCCGTAAATATTGAATATCCTCCTGCACCCAAATTATCGTGCTGCATTTGCGAACTGTCCCAACCATTATGAATTAAATCATTCAAAACGTAGCCCGAAAAACCTTGGTCACGCCAGAAACGATTTTTCATTCCCAAGAACATTTTTGAGTTTGTTCCGTAAGATAATTCCTTGATACATTTCTCTTTTTTAGGCGACATATCAACATTCATTTTTACTTCTCTTAACACTGAGAACGGAATGGTCATAATGACAAAATCGGCAAAAATCTGCTTGCCATTCTGGAATACCAATTCATATTCCATGCCTTTTTCAGTGAGTGCCTCCAATTGATAGCCAGTTTCGATATTGCCTTCCAAGGTTTTGGCGAGTTCATCTACCACTTTCTGATTTCCACCAATTACTTTATAGCGTTCATCGCTTGTGCCATAGATATCAAAGTTGTTTTTGCTATTGGTATCTAAAAGTGTTAAAAATGCTAAACACGCCTGAACGTCAGATTCCAAACCCATTTCTGCCGTATATGAAATTCTTAATAATTCGTACAACCAACCCGTGATGCCAATTTTTTGCAAATATTCATCCAATGACAATTTGTCTAAAGCCACCAAAGCAGGGTTTTTATAGTTGCCTGTTGCTACCAAATCAGCATCTTTTTTGATGGTAGAAACGTAAGGTTTAATGGCTTCGATGAGGGATTTATCGTTAATTCTATGATTATCAAAATAATAATCGTGTTGTATTAAGCCTTTTTTTACTTCCTCTGGGGCTTGCATATCCAACAAGCCAAGATTGAATTCTTTGCATAAATCCAACATATCTTTATGTGAGGAATCAATAAATTCTCCGCCCAACTCAGTTGTGATTCCGTCCGCCAAAAGTCCCGTTGCACTCATCATCCTACCGCCTGTACGTTTGGCAGCTTCGTAAATGGTCGGGCTAAAACCTGCTTTTTTTAGAT
>JAAFIU010000377.1 GCA_013298805.1 Cytophagales bacterium
GAAAAAATATATTTTCTCTTTATTAATCATCTCACTTTTAGCAAGTTGTAGTGATTACCAAACGTTGGAAAAGAACCCAAACTTACCAACATCAGTACCTTCGTCAATTATTTTAAGAGATGTTCTTAGCAAAATGAATGATGGAGCATGGAATAATACAATGCGTAACAACCAATTTTATTGTTCAAATTATAATTATTACGACAATAACGAATACAGTTGGGGAAATGCATCACTTCAATTTACGACTTTGAAAAACGTTGTAAAAATGGAAGAAGAAGCTAAAAATGGTGGAGCAAAAGACTTAAACCCTTATTCAGCTTTAGGCAAATTTTTACGTGCCTATTATTACACAAGCATGACTTTAAGAGTTGGCGATTTACCTGTCAAAGATGCTTTGCAAGGATTGGCAGTTGATAAACCAAAATACGACACACAAAAAGATGTATTCATTCAGATTTTGAAATGGTTAGAAGACTCAAATAGTGATTTAACGCAATTAATTGCAACGGGAGATAGAACTTTGGATGGTGATATTTACTATGCGAATGACCTTCGTAAATGGCAAAAAGCCGTTAATACGTTAAGATTGAGAGTTTTAATTCACTTGAGCAAAAAAGCTGATGATACAGATTTGAAAGTTAAGGCAGATTTTGCCAATGTTTTAGGAAACCCAACAAAGTACCCATTAATGACAGATTTGTCGGAAAGTTTACAATATGTTTGGGGTACAAACAATAAATATCCACGTAATCCAGACAATTTAGGTAATAATGCCACTCGTGAAAACATGGCAAAAACTTATGTTGACTTATTGAAAAACTACAAAGACCCACGTTTATTTGTGGTGGCAGAACCTTCGGATGCACAATTGGCAAAAGGTTTAAAAGCAACTGATTTTGATGCTTATGTAGGGGCAAGTTCAGGAGAAGATTTAGCTGATATGTCCTCAAAAGCAGGTTTAGGTCAGTATTCATTCCAAAACCGCAAACGTTATTACAGCTCATACTCGGGTGAAAATACTTTTGTGGTAAGTTATCCAGAAATGTGTTTCAACATTGCCGAAGCCATCAATCAAGGTTGGGCAACGGGCAACGCACAAGATTGGTACGAGCGTGGAGTGAAAGCGTCGATGTCGTTTTATGGTATTGCGGATGCAACAGCGTACTTAGCACAAAATTCTGTAAAATATGCAGGAAATAATGCGGCAGGTTTAACGCAAATTTTGAATCAAAAATACATCGCTTTCTTCCAAAATTCTGGATATGAAGCGTATTATAATTGGAGAAGAACTGGTGTTCCATCATTCTTGGTTGGTCCAGGAACGGCAAATGGTACAAAAATTCCTTTACGTTATTTGTACCCAAGCTCAGAATCTTCAACCAACTTGGATAATTTAACAACTTCTATCACTCGTCAGTTTGGCGGTAGTGATAACATTAATGCATCGATGTGGATTATCAAATAAATTAAATACAATAAATGGTTATGAATTTCAAAAGTAGTAGAGTTTTCTACTACTTTTCTTCTTTTTGTTTTTGTAAAAGGGAAAAGAAAACTGAGATATTGTGATTATGAAAATTTAAAAGCTAATATTAGAAGGAAAATTGAAATTTATCTAAAACCTACTTCCTTTTCCCTTCCTAATTATTGATAATCTAAACCATAAAATAAGTTTCTTCCTAAATGGAAATCAATGTGATGACAGTTTCAGAATCTATCCTTCGCCAACGAATTGATTCAATTTTTGGCTTTTATGAAATTAATGGGTCAAACGAATACGTTGGTGAACCTGTAAGTATTTTAGAACATAGTTTTCAATCCGCACAATTAGCTGAAAATGAGGATTTTGACGAAGATGTTGTTTTGGCAGCATTTTTACATGATGTCGGACATTTTCTACCGAATAAAAATGAAATGAATGGTCTTGGGCATATTTCGCATGAAGTGGCAGGAGCTAATTTTCTTTATAAAAATGGCTTTTCAAATCGAGTAGCACTTTTAGTTAGAAATCACGTTGAAGCAAAAAGATATTTGACATTTAAGTTTCCATCGTATTTTGATAAACTATCCGAAGCAAGCAGACAAACCTTGGCTTTTCAAGGTGGAATGATGACGGAAGAGGAAGCCTTTAATTTTGAAAAAATGCCCATGTTTCAGCTTTATTTAAAAATGCGAGAATGGGATGATAAAGCTAAAGAAGTAGAATTGGTAACACCTGATTTAAAGAAATACAAAGAAATTGCATGGCGACATTTATCTGAAAGGTAAAGAACAAGAAGTTAAACACTCTAAATTTTTATAATATTATGGCTTGGATTTATCTAATTTTAGCGGCAGCTTTGGAGGCCTGTTGGATGTTTTCTTTAAAATATTTATCCTTCACGAAGTTCAAAGAATTATCACTTGAAAACTTTATAAAAACGGAGGGATTGACAATTTGGCTACCATTAGCGGGTTACATCATTTTTGGCGTTACTAACACGTTTTTGCTATCTGTTGCGATGAAAAATATTCCAACGGCAGTAGCTTTTACCATTTGGACGGCAATTTCAATCGTATTCATCAAAGGAGTGGAAGTTGTATATTTTCACGACAAGATTTCTATTTTTGAAATTGGCTTTTTGTTATTAATTATCATCGGAATTGTCGGTTTAAAATTCGTTTCAAAAACTTAGTAACATTTACTTTATATACAGTCTATACTTTTTACAAAGGTTTAATGTGCAGAAAATCAAAAGGTTATACAAAATCGACAACTTTGTGAAACCAAAAAAATGAAATATGCAAAGACGTGATTTACTTCGTCAGGCGGGTTTACTTGCTGGCGGATTATCCTTGCCAAGTTTTGTAAAAGCCAATAAACCACTAAATACACCGAAGAGAGTTCTTCGTATTGCTCACATCACTGACGTACACATCCAACCACTGATTGGTGCTGCCAAAGGTTTTGAAAAATGTTTGCATCATATTCAAAATCAAGATATTAAGCCTGATTTTATCATCAATTCAGGGGATTGTGTGATGGATGCCCACCGTAGAAAACACGAAAATGTTCAAAAACAATGGACATTATTTAATCAAGTTTTATCTTCCGAAAGTTCGCTGCCCATATTTCATGGTGTAGGCAATCATGATATTTGCTGTGAAGGCGATAGCAATAGCAAGTTTGAAGACGGAAAAAAATGGGCTATGGATGAAATGGCATTAAATAATCGCTTTTACAGTTTCGATAAAAAAGATTGGCATTTTGTGATGTTGGATAGTGTTCAAAAGAAAAAAGATGGTTCATGGTACACGGCTCATATTGATGAGGAACAAATGGATTGGTTTAAACACGATTTGAAAACTATTCCAGAAAATAAGCCAACGATGATTATTTCTCACATTCCAATTTTGGCGGCTTGTGTATTCTTTGACGGAGATAATATGCGTGAAAATGAAGGACGTTGGGAAGTTCCTGGAAGTTGGATGCACACCGATGCCAAAAAACTTTCTGGATTATTTAACGACCATAAAAATGTTAAATTGGCGGTTTCTGGGCATATTCATCTTACCGACCGTGTTGATTACAATGGA
>JAAFIU010000242.1 GCA_013298805.1 Cytophagales bacterium
GAGTGTCTTATTGTTGTAACGGTGCCGTTTCTGGTAGATGGTGGTTCGGAAAATATCAGCATACCGAAGCTGGATATGCTATAATTGATTTGTACGACGATGGAACTTTTACCAATCAATATGTTAGTTATTGAAATATTTTGTTAAAATTTTTTTGAAATAGATTTACCTCAAATACCTGTATTTTTTTGAATTTCAAGTTTAAATTATTTTTCAAACTAATTTTTTGAAAAATAATTTAAACTTTTTTTGTTGATAATAAAAATAGTTGTAATTTTGAATCGTTGATTTAGTCAACTATATTTAAAATCAATTATTTTTTAAATCAACGATTGAAATTGACATGGAAATAAACACAAATTCATTACAGTTCTTATTTGCTAATACGATAAGAGCATTATTCAGACAGTCGGGGAAGGAATTTGAAAATCAAGAATTAAATCTTTCGCCTGAGCAACATTATTTACTCAGAATTTTAACTTCTCAAGAAGAATCAATTCAGTCGGATTTAGCAGAAATTATGCAAAAAGATAAATCTGCCATCATGCGTCACGTTGACCAGCTTGAAAATGCGGGTTACGTAATAAGAGTAAACGATGCGATTGACCGTCGTAAAAAACATATTGTTATAACAGAAGCAGGGGCAATAGTGCTTAAAAAATGTGAAGATGTTATTTCAAATTTAATGCAAAAAAACTTGAAAGGAATTTCTGAAGAGGAATTATCTTCTTTCAAAAAAGTGCTAATTAAATTGAAAGAAAACGCCGAAGAATAAATATTTTTTGCTCTTATAGTTGACTTAGTCAATTATAATAAAAATCAATAATAATAAAATCAACTATAAATTTATGAAAAAGAATAAAATTATCTTTTTTCTGATAATACTCGTTTTTGGCTATGATATTCACGGTCAACAAACAATATCGTTAAAAGAATGTGTTGCCTTTGCACTCAAAAATCACGTTAGCAATACTTTATTTGATAACGATATTGCCATTGCCAAGCAAAAATCAACCGAGGCATTGGCGGGATATTTACCACAAGTTGCCACCAATATTACTTTCGATGATAACTTAAAAAGACAGGTTTCAGTAATTCCAGCGGGAGCATTTAGTCCAAATGAAATTCGGGTACAATTTGGAAATCAGTACAATACAAACGTAACAGCCCAAGTTGACCAAGTAATTTATGACAAAACGATGTTGGTAGGAATTAAAGCCGCCGAGCCTAATAACCAGTTATCAATCTTGAAAAAAGAGCAAAATCAAGATGTAATTATTTATAATACCGTTAGTGCCTATTTTCAGGTTTTAGTGTATTTAGAACAAGAAAAAATCACACTCGAAAATGAGAAAAAGTACCGTGAATTATTAGATATTTTGAAGTTGCGATTTGAAAAAGGAGTTATCAAAAAGACCGATGTTGACCGAACACAATCAAGTTTGAACAATCTTGTTTCTCAAAAATCAATTTTGCAAACCAATAAGCAAGTCGCATTAAACCGTTTGAAAAATGCTATGGGAATGCCTTTAAACGAAGAAATTACAATTCTTCCAATGACAAACTACGAATCATTGGTGAATATTCCGCAAGAGTCAGTTTTTGAAACGAGTAATATTTTAGACCATAAAATTCAAACGAATAATATTTTATTGCAAGAATTTGATGTAAAACGTAAGCAAGCAGCTTTTATCCCGACGGTTTCGGCTTATGCCCGTTATGGATTAATGAGTTTTGGCAATGATTTTGGTCCTTCGTTCTCAAATTGGATAGATTTTTCAACGATTGGCTTGAAAGCAAACATTCCAATTTTTAGTGGATACCGTAAAAATAGTCAATTGAAACAGTCGGAATTAAGTTTACTGAGTGCCAGAACTAATTTGAAACTCATGGATAACAATTTGAATTTAGCATTCAGAAACTCAAATGCTCAACTCCAAAAATCACAAACAGATTTAGGGATAAATCGTGAAAATTTGAGTTTTTCAAAGCAAGTTTTTGAAAGTAGCAATTTAGAATATCAGAAGGGAGTTTCAACACTTTCGGACTTACTAAATGCCGATTATTCTTACAAAGAAGCACAAAGTAATTACATAACGTCTTTGATAAATGTGTTGAGTTCAACACTTGAATTTGAAAAATCGAAGGGAAATTTAAAAAGCTATATCAGTCAATTTTAATCTTTATACCAATGAAAAAGTCTTTCATCATCATATTATCAGTGCTTGCAGTGGTCGGTTTTATCGGATTTACACTTGCAAAAAATAAGAAAAAAATTGAAGCCAATAAAGTGGTTGTTGACCGTTCAATTATTCCTGTTGCAGTTTCTACTACAAAGGCTGAATATCAACTTTTTGACGGCAAAGTAACCTTGCCAGCCAATTTAGAATTGAACAATGAAGCGACCATTGCGATTGGCGTTCAAGGAAAAATTGAAAAACTCGGAATTGAAGTTGGTTCAAGAGTTGCTAAAGGACAAGTGGTGGGTCATTTAGATTCTAAATTGAAGTTTATCAATTTGAAAGCCAACGAGTTAACACTTTCTAAGTTGGAAAAAGATTTGCAAAGAAATGCAGATTTATACAAAGGAAATGCTGGAACGGAATTGAGCGTAACTAACTCAAAATACGACGTCGAAAATACTCGAATCCAGATTGAGCAAGTAAAACAACAAATTTCAGACGGTAATATTATTTCTCCAATTAGCGGAATTGTTACAGCTCGTAAATTAATGGCAGGTGAATTTGCAAGTCCAGGAACCGTGATTGCAACCGTTGTGGATGACGTACATTTGAAAGCAGTAGTTTTCGTCAATGAGAAAGACGTATATCAATTAAAGTTAGGGCAAACGGCAACAATTTCGTCTGATGTTTTTCCTAATAAAAACTTTGTGGGTCAGGTGAGATTTATTTCTCCAAAAGGAGACGAAAATCATAACTATAAAGTTGAATTGCAATTGAATACCAATCAGTTACGTGCAGGTACTTATGTAATGGTAGGTTTTGACTTGGGGCGTAAAACAAGTGTTCTACAAATTCCAAAATTAGCTTTAGTTGAAGGGACAAAAAATCCTTATGTGTATGTAGTTCAAAATAACGTGGCAACCATTCAGAAATTAACAGTTGGTCGTGAAATAGGAGAAAATATTGAAGTGATTTCTGGCTTACAAGCAGGTCAAGAAGTTGTTACAAGTGGACAAATTAACTTGACTAACGGAAGTAAAATTAGTAAAACGAATTAAGGATTGGATTGATTTCAAAGACCTCCTGAGGGTTTTAAACTCTTGGGAGCGCTAATTGAAAAGACAGTAATGGTCTGACTATCGTCTGACCCAGAACGTTTGGTCAGACGATAGTCAGACCATTACAACCGACCAATTTAAAAAAAATATAAAAATGTCAATTACCGAAATATCTATAAAACGACCATTACTGATTTCAGTGATTTTCGTAACGCTAATATTATTTGGTTTTGTGAGTTATAAACAGTTGAATTATAACCTTTTACCAAAATTTGAAGCAAATGTTATTATTGTGCAAACGGTTTATCGTGGTGCATCTTCCGACGAAATTCAAAACACGGTAACAAAACCAATTGAGGAAGCAATTTCTGCGATTGAAGGGGTTGATAAAATATCTTCAACTTCATCAGAAGGACTTTCTTTGGTAACGGTTCAATTAAAATCTGGTATCAATACGCTTGATGCTCAACGTGATGCGGAAAGAAAAATAAATCAGATTAAATCAAGCTTGCCCGATGATGCTGACGACCCAGTAGTAAATCGTTTCAATACTGATGAAATTCCCGTTTTGAGAATTAGTGCATCAGCGGATATGTCTGAACCAGAATTATACGATTTAATTGACCAAAAAATTAAACCAATACTATCCAATGTAGCGGGAGTTGGTACAGTTCGATTGATTGGTGGAAATGAGCGAGAAATTAAAGTTGATTTGGATAACGATAAATTACAGGCTTACAGTATTTCGTCGGCACAAGTTAACCAAATGATTGCTAATAGTAATAGTTCGTATCCTGCGGGAAGTGTGTTGAGTAATAGCAGTAGAACTTCTATTCGTTTGGATGCCAAATTGGTGAAAGTTGAGGAGTTAAGAGATTTAATCATTCGTCAAAATGCTGATGGAAGTCGTGTTTTATTGAAAGACCTTGCCATAATCACAGACGGACAAACCGAAACAAAAACGTTGAATCGTAATAATGGAAAAGCAGGAATTGGTATTGAAATTGTAAAACAAGCCGATGCCAATGCTGTAAACGTGAGTAAATCTGTAAAAGATAAATTGAAGCAAATTCAAGCAATTTATGCCTCTAAAAAATTCTCTTACGACATTGCGGCTGACCAATCAATTTATACTTTAGCTTCTGCCGATGCCGTAATGCACGATTTATTCTTGGCAATTATCATTGTGGGAGCGGTTATGTTGTTTTTCTTACATAGTTTTAGAAGTTCATTATTTGTTTTGGTGGCGATTCCTTCGGCAATGATTCCGACATTTATTTTGATGTATTACTTCGGTTTTTCACTCAATTTAATGACTTTGATGGGGCTTTCATTAGTAGTTGGTATTTTGGTCGATGATAGTATTGTGGTGTTAGAAAATATCTATCGTTACCTCGAAATGGGCAAAAGTAGAATGGATGCCGCCATCGAAGGACGACAAGAAATTGGCTTTACTGCCATTGCCATTACATTAGTGGACGTTGTGGTATTTTTACCTTTATCAATGGCAGGAGGATTAATTGGAAATATCTTGCGTGAATTTTCATTGGTTGTCGTTTTCTCTACTTTGATGAGTTTATTTGTGTCATTTACCTTGACTCCATTGTTGGCTTCAAGATGGGGGAAAATTGAAATTTTGAGTGAATCAAGCCTTTGGGGTAAAATTAACTTAGCGTTTGAAAGATTTTTGGAAAACGTAAAAGAAGAATACGGGAAATTATTAACATGGTCGCTTGGTCATAAAAGATGGGTTCTCATTAGTATTCTCATCATGTTTATTGGGGCGGTTTCTTTATTAGCAACTGGGTTTGTAGGCTCATCTTTTGCTGGTTCTGGCGACCGTGGTGAGTTTGCGATACAACTTGAAATGGCACCTCAAACACCTTTGTCTCAAACAAATTTGATGACCAAACAGGTTGAACAAATTTTATTACAAAAACCAGAAGTTTCAAAGGTTTTTGCCAATGTCGGTACACAAACGGGTGCGGTTGGAGCGGGGAGTGCTAATACTAATATTTCTGAAGTTTCGGTAACATTAGTCGAAAAGGAAAAACGTAAAATTTCTACAGATGCCTTCAGTGCGGGTATTCGAGATGAAATCTCAAAAATTCCTGGAGTGAAAGTAGTTATTCGTCCAGTGTCATTAACTGGCGGTAGTGAAGCCCCAATACAAATTGCAATCAAAGGAGTAGATATGTCTGTAATTCAGGAAGTTGCGAATCAAATTAAAGCAGTTGTTCGTAAAACCCCAGGAACTGATTATGTAGAGTTCAGTACCAAAAGTTTAAAAACAGAAATTGCTATTCAGCTTGACCGTGAGAAAATTGCCAATGCAGGATTGAGTATTCCAGAAGTAGGAGGGGCGATTCAGTTGGCTTTTAGAGGAAATGACCAATCGAAATTTAAACAAGCAGGGGAGGAGTACCCAATCAATATTTCCCTTGAAAAGTCGGATAAACGTTCTATCGAAAGTGTTAGAGAATTGACACTTCGTAATAGCCGTGGAGCAATCATCAAGTTGCAAGACGTTGCCACTGTTTCAGAGGTTGTTGGTCAGTCTGTTTTAGAACGTTCCGACCGTATGAATTCAATCAAAGTAACGGCTTCGGCGGTTGGTCGCCCAACGGGAACAATTGTAACTGATATTCAGAAGCAAATTGCTAAAATCAAGATTCCTGATGGTGTGATTATTGACTATCAAGGTGAAGCCCAACGCCAGAAAGACGCTTTCGGAAGTTTAGGAACGGCGATGTTATTGGGTATTTTGTTAGTGTACTTAATCATGGTTGCTCTTTATGAAAGTATGGTTTATCCATTTGTAGTATTATTTTCTATCCCTGTTGCCTTGATTGGTGCATTGTTAGCTTTAGCTTTAACGATGGAATCTTTAACCATTTTTGCCATTGTTGGCTTAATTATGTTATTAGGCTTGGTTGCCAAAAATGGTATTTTGATTGTCGATTTTACCAATCACCTCAAAGAAAAAGGCTTCTCGGTAAAAGAAGCATTAATTGAAGCAGGTAAAGAACGTTTGCGTCCAATTTTGATGACAACTATCGCCATGATTACGGGTATGTTACCTATTGCTTTGGCAACAGGTTCGGGTGCGGAAGTGAAAAATGGAATGGCTTGGGTAATTATTGGAGGACTTACAAGTTCAATGTTTTTGACATTGCTTTTAGTGCCTTGTATGTACTACATTATCGAATCGGCTAAAAATAGAATTGCAATATTTAGACAAAAAAAAGCTTAATAAACTTTATTAGGATAATTTGATTATTGAAATTTTTGGGACAAACCAACACGATATTTTGTATAAATATTGTGATAAACTATACAGACATCAGTGGCTGTCCCAAAAAATTTGTGGCTGTTAC
>JAAFIU010000110.1 GCA_013298805.1 Cytophagales bacterium
TCCACGTATATCATAACGTAGCGAGTCCAGTCGGGAGCTTTTTAATATTTCCATTTGGTAACAAGTTGTTGTTTCTTCATCAAGATGAGAAACAGAATTTTAAAAGGATTGCAAAGTTCATAAAAAATTAGTTGAAATTTAGGTAAAAAATAAAAAAAGGCTAAAGAACTCAATTCTTTAGCCTAAACGAATATGTTACTAAACACTTTTAACGTCGTTGTTCAAACCACTGTTCAAAAAGAAAATTGATTGGATTAGGCGTGCCAATATAACTCAATTGCACAAATTTAGCTTGCGAATTTGCTTCCAAGAATACTCCTCCACGAATGGATGTTCCAGGAGCAAGGGTGATAGTTCTGAAGTTTTCCTGCGACCAAATTCGTCCTTCACGGTCAAGCTTATCCATTCTTGAATAATAATTTTCATGGTCAATAATTCTTTTTACTTGAGCTACTTGTACCACCGTTTCAGCAACCCGAGCCGTTTGCCAAGCACTTTCAGTGTATTTTCCAGAACTGGCAATTAGAGCAGTAATTCCACCAACAAACAAAACCGTATTCACCACTCTTGCTCGTTTTAATTTAGCTTCCTGAAATGCCACCTCCTGACGAATCAAATTCATCTGTTCTTGTGGTTCGATTCCTTCAGAAGAGTAAACGTACTTTCCATCTGGAAAACGAAGTGTCTGTTTACCCTCATCAAGTGGTGTTGCGGTAAAATCTTTTGGAGAAACAGTTAATGGTTGTGACGTATTATTAAAAACTTCAATATCAAAAATCATATACTTTTGGTAACGTCCGTCATAAGAAGCCACAACTTTCACTCCATCGTGTTCTTGTTTAACAAGCTGTTTTCCTCCATCAAAGACTAATTCCTGCTCAATTGGTTTCAATCGCATGACACTGGTAGTGACACATGAGAACAGAATATTCGATAAAAATAAAAAATAAATGTATTTTAAGTATTTCATTTTAATATTTTTAATGGGATTGGATTATGGTATTTTAATGAATAGACAGACAAAATTACATTTACCCCCATCAAATTTCATCTATTTTAAGATTAAAGTGCATTTTTTTGCAAAAAAATATCGCCAACTAAGTATACAATAACTATCTGTTTTTCAAATCGGTACAAAGTTATCAACAAAAAAGTGACAAAATATTTTAAGTTTTTTTCTCTTTTGACTTGCATCTTTAAAGAAAAACGCCGTACCTTTGCATCACCTAAACACAACGAGAGTATCGAAAGAGAAACTAAATGTGTTAAGGAGAGTTGCCTGAGAGGCCGAAAGGAGCCGTTTGCTAAACTGCCGTACCTCACAAGGGTACCGAGGGTTCGAATCCCTCACTCTCCGCATATTTGATAGAAGTAAGTTTCATTTATTAAGTTATGTTTAAAAGGTAAATTTTTCGGGGTGTAGCGTAGCCCGGTATCGCGCTTGGTTTGGGACCAAGAGGTCGTAGGTTCGAATCCTGCCACCCCGACAAAATAGTTATCAAGCTTTTGATAACTATTTTATTTTGTAATGGTTCCGTAGCTCAGTTGGATAGAGCAACAGATTTCTAATCTGTGGGTCACAGGTTCGAATCCTGTCGGGATCACAAATACATAAAACAGTTAGTATCAAAAAACGCACAAATAATCGCTATTTGTGCGTTTTTTCGTTAAAATCCCCTTTTCTTCTTATATTTACAATACATATTCAGACTTATATAATACATCTTTTACCGCACCAATTACCGCACCCATGAAAGTAAAGTTTCAATTGATTGAATCTAAGCAAGATTCTAACGGTTTGTGTCCCGTTTTCCTTCGGTATTTTTATTCTGGTAGTGACTTACGCTATTTTACTGGCGAAAAGTGTAAACCTTCTGATTGGGATACTGACAAGATGAAGTTTAAGCGTTCGCATGAAGGATGGCAGAATGCTAATGAGCGTCTTTCTAAACTCCGCTCTGATTTAGAGAGTGCCACTCACAACTTCAAGCTGCAAAGAATTATTCCAACTCCTCAGCAACTAAAAGACAGTATTGCTCCTAAATTATTAGATAAGATAGCAATTACAAAAAACTCAATTGTGGATTTTTATGATGATTTCTTGGAATGGAGTAAATCAAAAGGGAAAAAGGTGGGAACGCTTAAAGGTCTAACTACTACACGGAATCATTTACAAGAATTTTGTAAAACTAATCCAATTGCTGTAAATGAGTTTACGAAAGAAGTTTATGATAAATTCATTGCTTGGATGATGTCAAACTTTGAGTATCAGCCTAATTATATCGGCTGTCAGACCAAACATCTTAAAACCTTTTTTTCGTGGTGTATGACTGAAAAGAAACTTGCTCTTTCTGAAAATCACGCCAAAATGCAAACGATTAATTACCAAGTCGATAAAATATATCTTACTCAGGCTGAAATAGAGAAACTAAAAACGGTTGAACTTTCAGAACATTTAGACCGGGTTAGAGACGTATTTTTATTTGGTTGTTATACTGGATTGCGACACTCAGACTTATACAAACTTTCGGACAATAACATTATTGATTTAAATGGGACAAAGATAATTTCATTTACGCCTGTAAAAAGTGATTCTTTCTTCTCTAAATCAAGGAAGAAACTACAAATAGCATTGATACCTGAGGCTGTTGAAATACTTGAAAAGTATAAAGAAACTCATGTAAAATCACTGCCGACCTTGACGAATCAAAAAATGAACGAGTATCTTAAAATCATTGGAGAAAAAGCAGGCATAAATGATAAAATAGAGGTCTTTACCTATAAAAATAATCAATCTGTCAGTGAAGAAATTGAGAAATATAAACTTATTACCTGCCATTCTGCCCGTCACACGTTCGCTACGCAATCATTGAGCCGTGGAGTACCCATTGAGGTAGTTCAGCAATTAATGGGGCATTCTGATATAAAAACGACACAGATATATGCTAAGTTGGTTGATGAGTATAAGCACCAAACTTTACTTAATGCGTGGAAAAAAGTGTAAGAAGCTGTTTAAGTTATTTTTTTTGCTAACCTTCTGATATTACCGATGATTAAGAATGTATTAGAATGTTCTGTTTTTCTTTCATAATCTTTTGAACATCTTCGGTTATTGAGTGTCCAAGCAATTGTTCTCTCTACAATCCATCTTTTTTCATGGATTATAATTTTCCCTTTTTGAGCAATTGGAGTTTTAGGAATTTCCACAGTAATACTATATTGTTCTGTCATTTGTTTGCTAAAAGTGCCTCCAAATGTGCCATCAGCGTATATTTTGGTAACATTATCTAATAAAATATTGTGACAGGATAAGCTTTCCCAATACTTAATAGCGGTTGTTCCATCATAGCAATTTGCAGAAACAACAAAACTGTCAAGTAAATTTCCCAAAGTATCAACAATATAAAATCGTTTCCTTCCTTTGATTAGTTTACCACCATCAATTCCCACATTCTCACCGCACGTACTACTATTTTTACTACTCTGACTATCAATAATAGCAACGGTGGGTTGAGCCTTTTTTCCTTGTTTTTCCCGAAAATCTACTGTTAAACAATCACTTATATTTTTCCATGTTCCATCGGCAACCCATTTGCAGTAATACCGCAGCGGCGGCCGCCAATAAATCGTTATCCAAGGCGGAAATTCTCCTGGTATATCACGCCAAACGCAACCATTTTTAGTTAAATACATGATAGCATTGACGATTTCTTCTAAGTCCCATTTACTCTTTCTACGGACTTGTATAATTTTTTCGATAACTTGCCAGCTCTTTGGGGAAAGGTCTGAACTATATTTTTTGATTCGCATTAAATAATATAGCGAAACTTTCCCTTTTTTGAAAATTAACTTAAACAGCTACTTAAATACACAGTCATAAATCAAATCAATTTTCATAGCTGCAGCGAACAGCTCAAAACGAAAAATTTAAACAGGTTCATTTTCTAATAGTTTCAATTCAACAGAGGACTTACGATATTTTCATCAAGAGTTAGATAATCATAGAACGCTCCGCCCCGATTATTGACCTTACCTACTTCATACTTCACAGTTTAAAGGTAAAAGATTATCCCACTAAAGTATTTTTTTAAAAGGTGTTTAAATTACCTATTTTTACTACACCAATAAAAAGTAATTTCATGGGTTTGACCTGATTTTTAATAAAATTAATTTAACATGAACTTTTCAAAACAACATAATTGTTGATTTGTTTCATCAATTGGATAGAAAGCCCTCTTTCAAGTAATTTTCAGCCCTTTTTTTGAAGAGATTTCATTATTTTAGATATCTTTTGAGAATTTTAAATAAGTTTGTTTTTTAGACAGACACTTTTATTAAAAAATCAATTTTTCTCTAATTTTGAAGCCTTATACTTTTAACTGGGCGTTCCCGTCTCAATACAAAATGTAACCGCAGAGGCGGCCATTAAAAAATCAAGATATTCCGAAACTCGCCGAGCGTAGGTCGTTGCGCTCAAACAACGGAATTTCGGGCTGGACTTTGACCTTTGTCCAATTTTCAAAAAAGTGTCGGTCAAAAGTAAGTTTGTTAAACAGAACCATTAAACAAATATTATTATGAATATTTTTTATAAGCTTGCAGGTGTACTATTTTTATTTTTTAGATGTTATTTGATAAATTTTGCCCAAACGCCCCAATTGGTCAAAGATATTAACGCCATTTCTGAATCTTCTGATGGTTATCCACTTGGAAATATTGGAAGCACTTTTTTGTATGTTTTTAACGACGGTATTCATGGTAAAGAACTTTGGAAAAGTGATGGTACAGCAACGGGAACGGTACTTGTAAAAGATATAAATGTAGGAAGTGGAAGTACATTTGGGAATGACCCACGAGAAGGATTTGGCAATAATTATGCCGTCGTGATTAATAATATACTCTATTTTATTGCCAACGATGGTATAAATGGCTGGGAAATTTGGAAAAGTGATGGCACAGCCACAGGAACGGTTTTGCTAAAAGATATAAACTCAAATAGTTATTCATCTGCTACCCCAAGCTATCTTACTAAGGTCAATAGCACGCTATTTTTCACCGCTGATGATAATACAAATGGACGTGAACTATGGAAAAGTGATGGTACAACAGCTGGAACAATTTTGGTTAAAGATATAAACGTAGGTTATGGAGATGCTTTTGATTTAAGTAGCTTGGCAAATGTAAATGGCATTTTGTATTTTGTGGCAACCAATGGAACTACTGGCTATGACGCATTATGGAAAAGTGATGGTACAACCGTAGGAACAATTTTGGTTAAAGATATTGACCCTGCTATTGCTCAATACTCATATCAAAAACTTGATAACCTGACAAATGTAAATGGTGTACTTTACTTTTCAGGGTATGATAACACCAATGGGCGAGAACTTTGGAAAAGCGATGGTTCTACGGCAGGAACAACATTGGTAAAAGATATCAATGTAGGTATTGGAGATGGTATTGATGTGGTATATTCTTCATTTGTGAATGTCAATGGAACATTGTTTTTGATGGCAAATGATGGTACAACGGGTTTTGAACTTTGGAAAAGTAATGGCACATCAGCAGGAACAGTTTTGATAAAAGACATCAATTCAGGAAGTAGTTATGCCTCAGTTGGAGATAATAATTTTCAAGTAATTAATACATCAACCTTACTTTTTACTGCCAACGATGGTATCAATGGCATGGAACTTTGGAAAAGTGATGGCACATCAGTTGGAACAGTCCTTGTAAAAGATGTTTTGACAGGCTCGGGAAATTGTTGCTTTTTTAATAACTCATGGACATCTTTTGTCAATACAGGTACAACGATTTATTTTACGGGTCAAGATGTGAGTGGTAACATCGAAGTATGGAAATCTGACGGCACAAATGCGAATACCCAAGTCTTAAAAGATGTAAATAGCGGAAGTACAGGTTCATTTCCACAAATCTATAATGCAAATGGTACTATATTCTTTTTTGCTGACAATGGCATAAATGGGCGAGAATTATGGAAAAGTGATGGCTCAACAGTAGGAACAAGCCTTGTAAAAGATGTTTTTCTTGGTACAAAAAGCTCAATCCCAGTTAATATCAAATATGCCAGTAATGGAATAAGTTATTTTAGAGCAGATGATGGTATTCATGGATTTGAGCTTTGGAAAACAGATGGAACTGCCGCCAATACACAACTCGTAAAAGATATTTATGGAGGTAGCCAAACAAGCAGTCTTGATTTAGCTAACGAAAATATTGAGTTTATGAATGGTTTTGTGTATTTCCGTGCTGACGATGGCTTAGGTGGTATGGGGCTTTGGAAAAGTGATGGAACCACCGCTGGTACAATCCTTGTAAAAAGCTTTGGGACTGATTTCATGGACAAAACAATCATTAATGTAAATGGTACTTTATTTTTTATATTACGGCAGGTTGGGGCTACCACGAACTTTGGAAAAGCGATGGCACTAGGGGGGTACAATAAAATTAAAAGATGTTTGGGTACAAGACGATGACACAGATGTGCAAGCAACTTATGTAGCCATTGGCAATATACTTTATTTTCGAGCCATAGACTTTAATACGGGCATCAAAAGTTTATGGAAAAGTGATGGAACTGTGGCTGGGACATTTTTGGTGAAAAGTTTTGACGTAAATTCTCTTTATCATTTTACGAATGTAAATGGAACATTATTTTTTGTGGCAAATGATGGAACAAATGGGAATGAAATCTGGAAAAGTAATGGTACAACGGTAGGAACGGTTTTGGTAAAAGATATTTACGTGGGCAGTACAGGTTCAACTCCGAATGAGTTAACGAATGTAAATGGCATTCTTTATTTTACAGCGGACGATGGCATACATGGCTCCGAAATATGGAAAACGGATGGAACAGCTGTCAACACAAGCCTGATTGATATTGTTTCTGGCATTGGAAGTTCTAATCCGAGTAGATTAGCAAATGTAAATGGAACACTTTTTTTTAGTGCAAATGGTAGTTATACTAATGGTAAAGAACTTTGGAAAAGCGATGGAACAGTAGTTGGCACTGTCATGGTAAAAGATGTATATGCTGGAACAAATAGCTCAAAAATTTCAAAAATTACCGTTATCGGAAGTATTGCTTATTTTGTAGCTGATGACGGACCAGATTATTATGAACTTTGGAAAAGCGATGGAACAATAATTGGTACAACCTTGGTTCAAGACCTAAATGCAGGAACAAATTTGGGCGTACCGTATGATGATTATTTTGGGGGTATCGGAGGACATTACCTTTATAATGCTGGAGGAGTGCTTTATTTTATGGGGAATAATGGACTTTCTAAATTTGAACTATGGAAAATAGCCACGGCAAATCCATGTTTACAAACCCTTACACTTACAAGCACAATTGATGATATTAGTAGTGGAACTGTCATCAAACAAGCAGCCCAAATCAATGGTATAATTATGGCAACGAATAAAATCACAGGCAATGCCACCAATGTAACCTATCAAGCCAATCAAATTAATTTGAACGCTGGTTTTAATGCTGACAATGGTACCGTGTTTAAAGTTGAAATAGGGGGATGTAATTAAAAGTAGATCAAAAATATCAGGTTCTTTGAGAAATGCACCCAAATTTGGGTGCATTTCTCACCTTGGGTTCATAATCATATCAATCCATAATTATCTTTGTAAATCCCACTAAATACTTATCCACAAGTGGGGCTCATTGACAAGAATATACACTAATTACCTTATCCTGCTTAATATTGTTTTGGTTGCATAGATTATATTGTAATTGACATACTTATCTTGAATCTCGCTTTCCTGCATTCCGACGAAGGGTTGAATGTAATTATCATACTGGGTTAATAGAGCATTGATATGGTGAAAATTTTATTTATAAAACTGCTTTATCAAATACTTTTCACCCAAATTGACGACGAAGAACCCATTTGGTGCTTTATTCGCTCTATAGCAAGTTTTGTAAGAAGGAAATACGGAACCTAAAATTTCTGATAGTATCAGTATTGGCCTCCCTTATTTGCCTTCAAATGAATATGAATTGCATATCATGGAAAAACAAGGAACTAATGAAATCGTAACCAAACGAGTGAGGGTCTTTAAATACTCAAAATAGCCATTGAGTAAAACAATTCAGTAAATCAACCAAGGTAGTCATCATAAAGCCTTACAGAGATTGTTTTAAAGACAAGACAACGAAAAAATATAACATAGGAGATACGGTGGAGAATGATTAAATACGAGTGGTTAAAATTTAATATTTATTTGTCATTTGATAGGCTCTCTATGAATCTAAAAACAATACTTGATAACGTGGGCAATAAATTTAACATTCAATTTGCCTAACTACTTATATGAGTTAATATATACATTTTGCATAATTGTTTGTAATTTTACTGCATGAATTCATATTTCAACTTTAAATATAGCCGACAATTTTTAGGAATTTTCATGGTGTTTATGGGTAGCCCTTTGCTTTTCTTTTTTAAAGAAACCTTGGGGTTTGGGGGAGCATCTACTTTCACCATCGGAGGTTTAGCACTTGGTATGCTACTGATGATTTCTCCTGAAGATATTTTCAAGAAATTCTATAAACCCAATATTCCGCTTTATCGACTGGCTGCAATATTTACCTTAGTTACGCTAATAAACTTTTTTTTTGTTAATCCTTTCTTCGGGTACTCGTCAAACCGTTATGTGTTTATTCGTGATTTAGGAAATTATATGTTTATTTTTGGTTTTTTCTTTCTACTACTCGGAGTATCAAATAACATAAAAGACTATTTTTTACCCATCGTTGTTTTTCTCACATTTATTGGAAGTATCTGCCTAATTTACTCAATGGCAACTAATCCTTACTTTGTTATTGGGCAACGGGCTTCCGTGGTTTTTGGTGATGGTTCTACAACTGCCAGTGGAAATCCCCATATATATGCAAGAAATGCCTTCGCTGGCGTTTTTTCTTCCTATCTAATGCTGAGAAATAAGAATTTTATCTGGAAAATATTCTCAATCTCTAATCTAATTTTGTCTGTTATCGTTTTAGTTTTGACACAGGCAAGGTCTATTTTATTGGCTTTTTTCTTTGCCGTCGCTATTTTTTGCTATTATAATGTTTCTCGTCAGACAGTTAAAAACGTTCTTTTAGGAATATTTAAACCCCAAAACTTCATCCTTATTACACTTTTAATCGTGGGGGTTGCCTACTTTATTAGTACACAAGAAAAATTAGTATCTATTATTACTCTCTATTATGATGTCTTTACGGTAACTTTTACAAAAGCCATTCTAACAGCAACGGGTATGGCTGATGATGCCAAAAGCATAGATTACTCGGCAATGGGGCGTATTAATTCTTTAGGTGAGTTTAAAAAGGTACTATTTGAATCTCCTTGGCAACTCATTCTGGGCAAAGGTTATCGTTATTTATACATGGATATTCCTCTTTTAGAAACATTGTTTGACTGCGGTATTATTGCCTTTCTTAGTTTCGCCATGCTCAACTTCGTCATTTTCAAGGAATCCCTTAGAGCAATTAAAGATGGAACAAACGTACTAACAACCTTTCTGGGATACTTTTATATGTGTTATTTTGTTGGACTTTTTACTGGTGGCGAGCCTTATGGAACATCATATTGGTTTATTTTTAGTGTAATGATTCGTTTTTTAGGCATTAAATATTTGCAACGAAATACGGATTTTACTCAAAAACCCATTCCCAATCTTCACCAATAATGTAGCCATTTATGAAAATTCTAATTGTTCATAATCAATTGTGGGCTCATTATAAAGCTATCATTTTTAATGAGTTACAGAAATTAATTGAGCAGAATAGTGATTCCGAACTTTTAGTTGTTCAAATCGCCTCAATTGAAAAAAGTCGATTGGATTTGGGGAAATTAGACACTTCTATTCATCAATATCCTTATAGACTATTACACGAAGGAACGCTTGAAGAAGTTGGACTTTGGCAAAAAATCAGCGGTATTCATAAAGCAATTGCGGTATTTAAACCCAATATCGTAAACCTCACAGGGTATTACGATTTGGCATCTTGGGCAATCCTTTTTTATTGCAAACTTAAAGGAATAAAAACCATACTTTCAAACGAATCTACTGCTGGCGACCACCAAAGAGATAAATTAAAAGAAGCGATTAAATCATTCATTATCAAACAATTTGATGGATATTTTAACTTTGGAACGCTATCAAAAAACTACCTTTTAGCATTGGGAGCGAAGCCTCAAAAAATGTTAGTGAATCGTAATTGTGTTGATAATGTGGCTCTTAAAAATATTTACGAACAGCATTTTCATAATCGGTTATTATCACAAAAAAGATTCGGAGTTGCTCCTCAAAATTTCATTTTCGTAGGAAGATTAATTGATTATAAAAATTTGTTGAATTTTTTAGATTCATTTGCTGAGGCTCAAAATCAAATAAAAACCGATTGGGGTGTGATAATTTTGGGGGATGGAGAACAAAAAGAAGTTTTAAAAAATTTAGTTGAAGATAAAAAAATTAGGAATGTTAGTTTTCAGTCGGGGGTTTCATGGCAACAAGTACCTGAATATTTAGCACTGAGTGATGTTTTAGTATTGCCGAGTTATTCTGAACCTTGGGGCTTGGTTGTTAATGAAGCAATGGCTTGTGGCTTACCCGTTTTGGTTTCAGAAAAATGTGGTTGTGCTATTGATTTAGTAAGAAATGGTGAAAATGGCTATACTTTTTCGCCATATAATAAATCAGAAATGAAGACTCTTTTGTCAAAATTTATGGACAATACGCAAAATTTACAAGCAATGGGTAAAGTTTCACAACAAATTATCCAAGAATACTCCCCTAAAAACGTGGCGAAAGAAATGTATGAAGGATATTGGTCAGTATTAAGAGGTCAGTAGTCAATGTCGTTTTAAACAAATTACTTACCCAAATTTTAAATCATAATAATATAGCGAATGTCTTCAAAAAAAGTCCTAAATTCTATTCAATTTTTAAGAGGTTTTGCAGCTTTAATGGTGGTGATTCATCATACTGGAGGCTATATTAGGCGTTATTATGCCCCACATTTACTTTTGGGCGATTATTTTGGGATTGGCTTTGCGGGAGTAGATTTGTTTTTTGTAATCAGTGGTTTTATTATCCATTTTACCAGTAAAAAATACCTCAATAATCCATCAAAACTGAAAGAGTATCTAACCAAACGTTTCGTGAGGGTTTACCCCATTTATTGGATAGTTATCTCCATTCTTTTTATACTGAGTTGGCTGATTACCAACGTATTGCACAAAAATGTTTTTAATACAGGCTATCCGCATACTTTTAATGCTTATTTCCAAACCTATACATTATTCCCAATACATTTTGCCATTAATCCTGTTACTTGGACATTGAGTTATGAGATTTTCTTCTATTTAATGTTTGCACTCCTAATCATTTCAAAAAGGCTTTGGTTTATCCCTTTCGGAATATTAATAGTATCATTTTACAATATATTTATCATTAAGTCGGGCAGTGAATTAACATATTTCAATTTTATTTTTAGTGGCTTTAATTTTGAGTTTGTACTGGGCTGTTTAATTTTTCAGTTTTACGAAAAATTGAAATTATCTAAGGCTTTGTCCTTACTTTTGTTGAGTATTGCCGTCGGAATTATCCTTTATTGGGGCTATGAAGTCAGTGATATTGATTCTTATCAAAGAATTTTAACGTTTGGTTTGCCTTCTGGAATTATACTTTTAACACTTTTAAATTTAGAAAAAGAAGGTGCAATTACCTTTCCAAGGTTATTTATTATGCTTGGGGATGCGTCTTATGCACTTTATCTAATCCATTTTCCGATGATGCTATTGATGAACAAAATTCCTCAAATGTTAGGGCATCAATTCACAGCAAGCCAAGAAATAAATTATAGTTACTTTATCATTATTTCAATCGTTATTACCAGTTTTTTCGTGCATAAGTGGATTGAAAAACCGATTGCAAAGTTTATTTTAAAATGAAAATATTAAATATCTGTGGATATTCTTGGGATATTGGTGGTCCTCCAAAAATCATTTACGACCACGCCGTAGTGCAAATGTCACTCGGTGCGGAAGTTACTATTCTGACCCCCATTTCTGAAGGTCAAAAAATATACGCCATCCCTGATGGAGCAAAAGTTGTTACTTGTCAACGTCATTGGTTTTCTAAATTTTGGGCAGAATTTTCACCTGAATTGTATTCGTGGATTAAGCAACATGGAAACGAATATGATATTATCCATATTCATGGGGTATGGCATTTTGCGGGAGTTGCCCCCTATTTGGCAGGTATCAAAACCGCTAAATGTATCACAACACACGGATTGCTTGACCGTTGGACAATCAGTAAAGGATATTGGAAAAAATATTTATTTGGGCTATTATTTCAAAAAAGTATTCTCAAGAAAACCGAACTGATTCAAATAAATAATACCGATGAACAGGAAGATTTAAAACGATTCTTGGGATTTCAGCACTCAAATGTTAAGATTATTCCGAATGGGATGAACTTAAATAATTTTGCTAAATTACCGCCAAAAGGGCTTTTTAGAAAGGATTTTAACTTACCTACTGACAAGAAAATCATCTTATTTCTGAGTAGAATTAATCTAAAAAAAGGTTTAGATTTACTTTTACCCGCTTTTAAAACTATTGCCAATCAACGAGAAGATTGTTTATTGGTAATGGCAGGGCCAGATGACGGTTATTTGACAGAGACTCAAAACTTCATCCATGAAAATGCCTTAGAAGGACGTATCAAATTGGTTGGAATGCTGACGGGGAATGCTAAATTAGCCGCTTTTGCAGACGCTGATATTTTTGCCTTACCTTCGCATTCAGAAGGCTTTTCAATTGCAACACTTGAAGCACTGATTTCGGGTATTCCTTCACTCCTATCCGACCGAGTAGGTTTTGGCGAAGCCATAAAAGAAACGAATTCCGCTCATTTGGTGGAGCTTAATTCAGAAAGTATTGTTTTTGGATTAAATAAAATGTTGGACGATGAACAATATTGTCAGACATTATCCAAAAATGGAATTACTTTAGTGAAAGAAAAATATGACATTGAACTTGTGGCAAGAAAACTTTATCACGAATTTGAGCAAATTGTTAAGAAGTAAATTATATCCAACCTACCATTAATAATGCAAGATATTACAGTCATTATCTTAACATTCAATGAAGAAAAACACATTGAAAGATGTTTGAAATCTTTGCTGGCATTTACTGATAAAATTTTTATTGTAGATTCAGATTCAACTGATAAGACGGTAGAAATTGCGGAATCGTTAGGGGCAAAAGTTGTTCAAAATCAATGGGTTAATTATGCAACACAGTTTAATTATGGAATTAAAAATAATCCATATCAAACAAAATGGCTAATGCGTATGGATGCAGACGAATACGTATTGCCAGAATTAGCGCAAGAAATCAACCAAAATCTTGGTAGCACACCAGCCGACATCAGTGGAATGTATATCAAAAGAAGAGTCATGTTTTTTGATAAATGGATTCGTCATGGTTCATATTATCCGATGTGGTTGTTAAGAATTTGGAGAAATGGTCAAGGAATTTGTGAAGAAAGTTGGATGG
>JAAFIU010000355.1 GCA_013298805.1 Cytophagales bacterium
TTTGTGCTTGCATTTATACTCCTCACGTGGGTCTGATATTTCCGAAAAATATTCGCTTATCTTTGTCATTTGTTGCAAAAATAAGCATTTCCCCTTTTCTAATAATTCTCATGCGTTTGCCCTAGTAGCAATCTGTTACGGCTTTTTTATTAGTCAATGTTGTATCTTTGTGAAAAATCAACGAATCAAGATGAAATTCAATAATACCTTCCGAAATTTCTTAGTATTTTCCATTTCTTGCTCATTATTTACTGGCTGTGATTTTAGTAAACGTATCGACACCACAGCAGCAGTAAAAGAACTTCATGAACGTGAAGTAAAACGAATTACACCCGCCCAATTCACGGCACAAGTGGACGAATGGGGGAAAATAATCGTAGATTCTTTGAATGAGAATTTGGTGAAAAATATTGAAAATAAAGTCTTGATTGATTCCCTTTCAAGTAAATATCGAGTTGAGATTTTATCAGGAAGCCCTTTAAAATTAAAAAATATAGCTTTTGGGGATAAAATCAACCAAATTTTAGATGCTTATCAGTACAATGCAGAAAGACATCTGGAACAAATTGATAATATCCAGAAATCTGATGATGAGAAGTTTTTCTTTTATACTGCTCCAATTTTACAGAAAGGACAATTTGACGGTTTGAAAAAAACTAAAATTGAAGAATTAGGCAACAGTGCCAAATTCGATAGTTTATCATCTCGTAAAAAAGGAGAGTTTATTGGTTTGTGGTTGGTAAAATTCTCGAAAAAAGAGATTGTTAGATTGGCAGATGCTAAACACTTAAAAAAATTGAGCGAACAATAAAAGTGCTTAAACTATGCTAAAAATCCTCGAACAACCTTATCCACATTCAGATTCTAACAGTACAAAAACCTTTATTTCATTGGGGACGGGCTTTTTCATTGCCCTATTTCTCATTTATTTTGAGCCATTTAGCATCAATGAGCTAACCACCCCAAACAAAACAATCTTTTTGGTAGGATACGGAATTATATCTACCACAACAATGCTTATCTTTTACTTCATTATTCCCTTCATTTTTCCCAATTATTTTAAAGAGGAAAACTGGACGGTAGGAAAAGATATTTTCAACATAATGCTCAATATCATTTTTATTGCCTTTTTGAATGTATTGTATAGCCAAATAATATTTGGGAGTTGGGGGAAATCAAACATCACAATGCTTTTAAAAATGTTTAGCTATACCTTTATTTTGGGTATTTTCCCAACTGTGGGCATCGTTGTGATAAATTATATTTACTACCTAAAACAGTACAGTCACCCTCCTCAACCATCATTATCAACTATATTAGTTCACAACATACCATTAACATTAATAGCTGAAAATGAGAAAGATACCATAAAATTGTTTCAAGAAGATTTATTTTATATAGAATCGAATGATAATTATTCAACGGTGATTTTTCAGAAAGAAGAGCTAATTTTGAAGGAATTGATAAGAAGTAGTTTGATACGATTAGAAAATCAAATTCCTGCTGAATCCATAGTACGTTGTCACCGTTCTTATATCGTCAATTTGGATAAAGTTATCAAGATTTCGGGTAATGCTCAGGGTTATAAATTATACCTTAAAGATTCGGATTTTATCGTACCTGTTGCTCGTAAATATTCAGAAATTGTCAATCGGTTTAAGTAATATAGACTTTAATCGGTGTTACTTAAAAGTGTCAATAAATATCCCTAACAATTCTTTTAAAAAAGTCAAACTGCACTTTTATTGATTTTTGCCAATAGGCTTTATCATGTTTTCCAGGCTGAGAAATATAAGTTGCCTTTACTTTCAATTCATCACAACGCCTTCTTAAATCGTTATTGGCTTCATAATTAATGTCTTCCGTTCCACAGTCAAAAATAATTTCTTTTTGAGAAGCCGCCAATTTACCTACATTGTTGATTACCGAAAACTTCCGTAAAACATCCGACTCTCCCGAACCCAAAATATTTTGTAAACTCATATTACCCACCTCCACGCTCAAGTCAACCACCCCACCCGAACTACCTGCTGCTTTAAAAAGTTCTGGTCTTTTAGCAAATAAGTTCAAAGCTCCGTGTCCGCCCGAACAAATACCTGTAATAAAAAATAGCTCATTTTCTACCCGATATTTTTGCACAATGGCTGGATATAAATCTTTGAAGAAAAAATCTTCGTATTTACTCATTTGTTTGCGTGGACTATTGATATACCAAGAATCATTCAGCCCATCTGGACAAACGATAATAAACCCATAAGCATCCGCATATTTTTGAACATTGATAATGGTACTCCACTGACGATACGTTGCCCCTACTCCATGTAAAAGGAACATAACAGGATATTTTTTACCCGATGTCACAGAGTAGTCTTTGGGTGTAAAAACCAAAGTAGTATCTGTATGTGGCACATAAAGCGGGTTAAAATACAACTGTTCTTGTGCGGATAGAGAGCTGGAAATCAAAAATATTCCTATGGCAATTATTAAAGGTTTCATCAGAAGGAGTTGGAATTTAGCTATTCGGCAATAGTGAGACAATCTGTTGATTTTAAAATACTTACAAAAATAAAATTCGTCATAATAGAGTTAGTTTCTTAATTATTTTCGTGTATTTCGTTAAGAATATTTACAACTTCCCTACGAACCTCAGCCGTCGATTTTGTAAAATTATTATTCATCATACTGAAAATAAAAACTTTTCCTTTTTTCGTAACCAAATAGCCACTCAAGCAATAAACGTTACTCAATGACCCCGATTTGGCAAAAATGAAAGGCACGTCGGTTTTCATAATTTTTTTAAGTGTTCCTGATTTTCCTGCGGCGGGTAAGAGTTTAAAAAGCCTTTCTTCTGGTACAATTTCATGGATTTTACTCAGTAATGCAACAATACTACGGGGCGTAAAAAGATTATACCTCGACAATCCAGAACCATCAATCCAACGAGGAGCATCGGGTAAATCTGATAGAAACTTTTCTTTTACTTTTTCAATACCACCGTTTACATTCAGCTCATTAGTTAAAACATCGGCGTTCAAAAGCATTAAATGTTCAGCAATCATGTTATCACTCACGTGCAACATTCGCTTGTATAAACTATCCGCAGGCAAACTATAAATCGTTTTTGTTGACCTTTCTAATGGCTTATTTATCAGCGTGACCTCTTTTTTTAAGGTATCTGTTAATAAAGCTGTCGTTACTTCAACACCCGTTTTGAAGGGAACGTCTTGTTGATAAGTGGCTTTTATTTCTTTTCCTGCGGGATAACTAAAGAGGTTCGCTCCTAAATCTCTTTGAACAGAAAACTTTTCAGATTTTGACCAATTATAGGTTTTTTCAGCAAAGAATTTAGGCTGAATATTTAAACTATTTTCTTTATTTCCTGTAAATCTAACCACATTTCCATGAATTGGGAAAGATGAAATCTCAGCGGCATAATCATCATTATAATCATCCCAAGCCCAACCTTGTCCGTAGGAAGAACCCGTGAAATTATCATTGGAGAAATAGATTTTTTCGGTACGATTTTTCAAGAAATTATACACTTTACTTTTGGGCAAATCAGGATTAAGAAACGAAGGGTCGCCCGTTCCCCAAACGATTAATGAATCACTCGAAACCTGATAATGTAAAGCAGGAATTGAATCCCCTAAGGTTTTCAAACTGGCATAAAAAGTAAATAATTTTGTATTAGATGCTGGCGTAAAATATCGTTCAGCGTTATGCTCAAGCAGCGTTTTCTTTTCTGAAATATCATAAAGAGCAAAACCTGTATGATTCTGAGCAAATACAGGCGATTCTTTCAATTGACGAGACACCGATTTCATGCTAACTTTAGTGGCATTACACGCCAATAGCATTAAAGAAGAAGATAGAATTAAGAATTTAGGAAATATGTTCAATAGATACGTTTTTTAGGTAGTGTTAAATAAGTAATGCTATGTATTTGTTGTAGTGGCAAATGAAGTATTTTATAGCTCCAATATGGTTTACCAACTTCTTAGAAAAAGACAATGTATCTCTGACAAGCCTACTACATCTTTG
>JAAFIU010000227.1 GCA_013298805.1 Cytophagales bacterium
TCTTACAAACCTTTAGCTTTTTTCACAACTTCGTCAGCAAGGTTTTGCGGAACGAATTCGTAGTGAGAGAAAGTTAAGTTTGCAGTAGCACGTCCTGAAGACATGGTACGAAGGTCAGTAATATAACCGAACAATTCTGATAATGGAATATCTGCTTTCAAGATTTGAGCACCTTGTTTAGCATCCATACCTTTCATCATACCTCTACGACGGTTCATGTCACCAGTGATAGGTCCTGTGTATTCGTCAGGAGTAACTACTTCAACTGCCATGATAGGTTCCATCAATTTCGCACCTGCTGCTTTCGCTGCTTCTTTGTAACCCATTTTCGCTGCTAATTCGAATGACAAGGCATCTGAATCGACATCATGGAAAGAACCGTGGAATAATCTTACTCTCATTGAATCCATTGGGTATCCAGCTAATGCACCGTTTTTCATGGCAGCATCAAAACCTTTTTGGATTGAAGGAATAAATTCTTTTGGAATAACCCCACCAACGATACCGTTAATGAATTCTAAACCTTCTTTACCATCTTCACGAGGTCCCATTTCGAATACGATGTCGGCAAATTTACCTTTACCACCCGATTGTTTTTTGTAAACTTCACGGTGTTCAGTAGTTTTCGTCAACGATTCTTTATAAGCTACTTGTGGAGCTCCTTGGTTTACTTCTACTTTGAATTCACGACGCATACGGTCGATGATGATTTCAAGGTGAAGTTCACCCATACCTTTAATGATAGTCTGACCAGTTTCTTCGTTTGATTCAACCTTTAAAGTAGGGTCTTCTTCAATCAATTTACCGATAGCTTTAGAGAAGTTATCTTGGTCAGCCGATTTCTTAGGCTCAATGGCATATCCAATAACTGGCTCAGGGAACACCATTGATTCAAGAACAATTGGGTGTTTTTCGTCAGATAAAGTATCTCCTGTTTTGATGTCTTTGAAACCTACAACTGCTGCAATATCACCAGCTTCCAATCTTTCGATTGAATTTTGCTTGTTTGCGTGCATTTGGAAGATACGTGAAATACGCTCTTTGTTTCCAGAACGGTTATTTAATACATAAGAACCTGCTTCTAAAACACCTGAGTAAGCACGAACAAAACATAAACGACCTACGTAAGGGTCAGTTGCAATTTTGAATGCTAAACCAGCAAAAGGGTCAGTAACCGTAGGGTGACGAACGATTTCTGCATCTGTACGAGGGTCCGTTCCGTAAGTAGATTCTCTGTCCATTGGTGAAGGTAATAAAGCCATCACATAGTCAAGCATTGTTTGAACTCCTTTGTTTTTGAAAGAAGAACCACAAAGCATTGGAACAATTTTCATTGAAATTGTAGCTGCACGAAGAGCCGCTAAGATTTCATCTTCTGAGATTGACTCTGGGTCTTCGAAGTATTTCTCCATCAAAGATTCGTCAAATTCAGCCACTGCTTCCAATAATTTCTCACGGTATTCAGTAGCTTCTTCAATCATATCTTCAGGAATTGGCACAACTTCAAAAGTCATTCCTTTATCATGCTCATTCCATTTGATACCACGGAAGTTAACCAAGTCAACAACACCTTCAAATTTATCTTCAGCACCGATTGGCAATTGTAAAGGCACAGCGTAAGAGCCTAACATTTCTTTCACCTGACGACAAACTGTTAAGAAGTCAGCACCAGAACGGTCCATTTTGTTTACAAAACCTAAACGAGCTACGTTATAGTTATTCGCTAAACGCCAGTTAGTTTCTGATTGAGGCTCAACACCATCAACCGCACTAAATAAAAACACAAGACCATCAAGTACACGTAATGAACGGTTTACCTCTACGGTAAAGTCAACGTGACCAGGAGTATCAATAATGTTAATGTGGTAATCTTCGTCTCTGTATTTCCAGCCAACAGTTGTTGCAGCCGAAGTAATAGTAATACCTCTTTCTTGCTCTTGCTCCATCCAGTCCATTGTAGCAGCTCCATCATGAACCTCTCCAATTTTGTGGCTTACACCAGCATAGTAGAGAATACGTTCAGTGGTTGTTGTTTTACCTGCGTCAATGTGGGCAGCAATACCAATGTTTCTTGTGTACTTTAAATCACGTGCCATTGTTAATATGTTGATTATTTGTTTTTAAGCTTTGTTTAAATCTTTGATTTTTAGGTAAATAGTGAAAAAATAGTAATTAAATACACTTTGCCTAATTTATCAGGGTGCAAAATTACTGATTCTTAGTTAAATACAAAAGTTATGTGCAATATCTTTTTGTAAACTTGGGTAAATGCAAAAAAGGAAGTATCGGTTTATCGGATTATCCACCAAATAAAAAAGCCAATTGCTGAAATAATTAAGCACAGAGGAGAGTAGTAGCGATTATCGTTTTTTGCAAATACTGAATCTTTGATTTTCTTGGTAAAACCTATATAGTTAAAGTCTCCAATGGCACGGATTAAGAAAATAATACCAATGGCAAGATTTCCATAAATCAGGATTTTTGCATAACTATTAGTGTGAGGTTTCCACGATAACCATGCTCCTCCCAACATGGCAAAAGCCACAAAAATAGTTGCCAATATGGGTGGTTTAAAAGCCGCTTTGCCTTTGATTTCTGGAATGACGGCATTTACTCCAAATTTTCCACCGAATGCCCAGTAAAAATGAAAGCCTGAGATTCCCAGAAAAATAATAGTATTGATACTTTGTAGGATTGTAAAGAACATATTCATCGTTGTAAATTTTTGAGTAAAGGTAATCGTCAATTATTGATGTAACAAAAAACGTCCATCACAAAGTAACGGACGTTTTGGTATCACCTAACCACTAAATATATTTGAACTATTCTTCTATCTTTTCCAGAGCTACCTTGTTTTTTCTAAACCACTTATCTCTAATACGCTCGTTGATGTAGTACATACATGGTACAATTACGAGGGTAAGAATGGTCGAGAATGTTAGCCCGTAGATGATTGTCCAAGCTAAAATGTTCCAGAATGCGGCACTGTCTGAACCTGTATGAATGTGCGGGTTCAATTCCGTAAACATTTTCACGAAGTCAATACTTAAACCGATTGCTAATGGTACAAGTCCTAAAACTGCTGCGGCTGCTGTCAAGATTACGGGCGTTAAACGAGTACTACCTGCTTCGATAATGGCTTTTTTCAATGGATAACCACGTCCGATGAGTTCGTCGGTGAATTCAATTAAAAGAATACCGTTTTTTACCACAATACCTGCCAAGGCAATAATACCAACGCCCGACATAATAACGGAAAATGTTTGCCCGAATGCCATAAAACCTAATAATACTCCGATGAACGATAACAAAATGGTTACGAAGATGATTAGCGGTTTAGAAATGGAATTAAACTGTGTTGCTAAAACCAAGAAAATCAAGATAATGGCAGCAACTAATGCTCCTCCCAAGAACGTACCCGTTTCTTTTTGGTCTTCTTGTTCACCCCCCATACGGATTACATAACCACTCGGAACGTTTAATTCTGCCACCAAGTCTTGAATTTGAGGAACAATTTCATTGGCTGTATAACCTTGCGAAACGTTTGAACTCAAGGTAATGACACGCTCTTGGTTTTTGCGGTTAATCTGACTAAACGATGTTGAGTATGAAATACTGGCGATTGAATTTAAAGGTACTTCACGCAACATTCCGCCCATTACCATATCACGATAAACGATTTTCATTCCCAACAATTTCTCAATCTGATTGCGGTCTTGAGACTTAATTCTCAACTGAATTGGATATTCGTCTTTATCATCACGGAATTTGGCAATTTCAGAACCAAACAAGGCAGTACGCACTGCCATCGCAATTTGTGCTGATGAAATTCCTTCTCTTTGTGCTTTTGCTTTATCAACGTCGATAATGATTTCGGGTTTGTTGGTAATCAAATCAGATTTTAATTTTTCAATACCTTTAATTCCTGATTTATCAATCGCAGCACGTACTTGTTTTTCTAATTTCGCTAAGGTCTGGAAGTCGTCACCCGCAATTTCAATGGCAATTGGCGCTCCAGTTGGCGGTCCGTTATTTTCTCTATCCACGGAAATTTCTGCTCCTGGAATAGGCAATGCTTTAATTTCTTTTCTAAAAATGGCTAACATTTTTTCTGAAGAAACTCCTCCACGATTAATTCCACTTACGAAGGCAATCGTTACTTTCGATTTTTGTGGCGTTGGAGCTCTATCAGGATTAAATGGGTCTCCTGCATTTTTACCAACGTTTGAAATAACCGAGTTAATAGCCCCTTCTACTTTTTCACGTTTGATAATTTCAAAAACCTTTTTCTCGATAACTTTCGTTACTGAATCTGTAATTTTAGCATCTGTACCAATTGGAAGGCTATTGTAAATATAAATGTAGTCAGGTTCGCCACTTGGGAAGAATATAACTTTTGGTTTTACAACACCCATCAACATAACGGTTACTACAAATAATACAAACATTGAAATAACCGCCCACACAGGACGATAGCCCGTAATTAACCAAGAAATCAATTTTTGATAATTATTTTTGAATTTTGGTAAACTCTTTTCTTGGAAAGGAATGATGATTTTTGGCGTAAGGATGAAGTGATTGAAAGCGTATAAAAGAGCAATCAAAACAAAGAAGTTACCCAAGCCAACATTGATGATATAACCCAACAATGCACAAACAACCAAAATAATCATTGGCTTTTTGATAACGGCAAAACTTGTATCAACTTCTCCGTGTTCATCGTGGCGTTGCATAAATGAAATCGCAAAAACGGGATTCATCACATAAGCCACAATCAATGAAGCAATTAATGTACAAATCAAGGTAATTGGTAAGAATTTCATGAATTCACCCACAATACCTGGCCAGAAAAGAAGTGGTACAAAGGGCATTACCGTTGTAACCGTTCCCGAAAATACAGGAATGAATACTTCTGATGCTGCTAATTTTACGGCTTCAATAATTGAAATGTCACGGTAACGATTGAAAATACGGTGAGAGTTTTCAATAACCACAATGGCATCATCTACCACAATGCCCAAACCTAATAAGAAGGCAAAAAGTACGATGGTATTGAGCGTAAAGCCTAAGAAAAACAAAGGAATAAATGCTAAAAGAGCCGATAATGGTACTGAAAGCCCTACGAAAATAGCATCACGCACGCCCATAAAGAACATCAAAACCAATACCACGAAGATAAAACCTAAGATTACGGTATTGACTAAGTCGTCAATATCGCCTTTTGTTCTTTCTGATGAATCAGCAGTGATTCTAATATCCAACCCTGCAGGCAAACGGTTTTCTTTGGCAGTTTCAATGATTTTTTCAATATCCTCCGAAGCTTTAATTAAGTTAGCTCCACCACGTTTGATAACGTTGAGGGTTACAACTTTTTTATTGTCTAAACGAGCAAAATCTTGTTGTTCTTCACTGCTGTCAATCACTTCGGCAACATCGCCCAAACGAACCATCGCACCTGTTGATGAACGTAAACGAATATCCTGAATTTGAGCCATTGACTTAAATTCACCTTTCACTCTTAGTGTTCTTCTTACGCCGTCAACGTTTAATTCTCCACCTGATATATTTACGTTTTCACCTTGAATAGCCGTTTGAATATCATAAAAAGATAAACCTGCCGCCTGTGCTTTGTAAAGGTCAAGGTTGATTTGGATTTCACGGGTTAATGCACCCACAATGTCCACACGAGTAATTTCGGGTAAACCTTCAATTTCGTCTTGTAAATCTTCGGCAAAGTCTTTCAGTTTTGCTAATGGAAAATTACCCGCCAAGTTGATGTTCATAATTGGAAACTCCGAAAAGTTTACATCTTGCACAACTGGCTTTTTTGTCAAATCTTTCGGTAACTGAACAATATCCACCTTGTCTTTTACTTTGCGGAGGGCATCTTCTACTTTTACGTCAGGATTAAATTCAACTAAGATGATTGAAAAATCTTGGAGTGAATTTGATTTTACTCTTTTTACACCAGAGATAGTTTTAATTTGCTTCTCAATGGGTTTGGTAATCGTATTTTCAATATCCGTTGGCGTTGTTCCTGCATAAATTGTCTGCACATAAATTTGTGGAACTTTAATATCAGGGAATTGCTCTTTGGGTAAGATATTGTAAATCACCATACCCACAATAAAAAGGACAAAGGTGAATAAATACACTGTTTTTTGGTTAGCACCCAGCCAACCAATCATATTATAAATCGCACCCGAACCGTGTTTTTCGTTGGTTAGCGTATCGTCTTTGAGGTCTTCTTGTTTCATTTTTGATGATTGATGTTCGATGTTTGATATTCGGTTGTGGGATGTTTGTAAGGTAATGTTGTTTTTTAAGCAGGTTTTAAAACCCGTATTTCCAAAATCACATTACGAACATCGAAAAGACTAATAATTAATCACCGTTCCATCAACCAAATCTTGATAGCCTTGTGTAATAATCATTTCGCCAGCCGTTAAGCCTTCAACTATTTCTATGTTTCCGTTGTAAGCAATACCCGTTTTCACTTTTTTACTTTTGGCGATTTTCTTGCCATTTTCAGTTACGGCAACATAAACGATATCGCCCATTTCAGTTTTTTGAACTACGTTTTGATTGACTACCAATGAGTTAGATTTCGATAAATCGTTGATATTAATGATTGCCACTTGGTTCGGTTTTAATGAACCACCTAAATTTGGAATATTTGCCTCAATACCGAAAGTTCTTGATGCTGGGTCAATCAAGGCATTTACTACCGAAATCTTTGTTGTAAATTCTTTATTAATATCTGGGAATTTCACCGTGATAGCATCTCCACGTTTTACAGAACCTACATAAGTATCAGCAATTTTAGCCGTTACTTTCAAGTCGCCAACGTTTACAATTTGTGCAATTGGATTGCCAGGCATTCCCATTTCACCAGATTTCTGACGAACAACTTCAACTGTTCCCGAAATTGGAGCGTAAACCTTGGTCATTGCCAATTGAGTTTCCATCGTAGCAATGCGTTTCTCCAAAGATTCTTTGTTTGCTTTTGCTTGTAAGAACTGAATTTCTGTTCCAATTTGTTGGTCCCAAAGAGCTTTTTGTTTGTTGAAAATCGTACTTGCTAAGTCTAATTGCGTTTTGATTTCAACCAATGACTCTTTCATTACTGAATTATCAAT